>NZ_JBWKFM010000021.1:0-94376 GCF_056434285.1 Streptomyces sp. NPDC044063 | reverse complement strand
ACTCCCCCCCCCCCCCCCCCCCCCCCCCCCCCCCCCCCCCCCTCCCCCCGCACCCCCCCCCCCCCCCCCCCCCCCCCCCGCCCGCCCCCCCCCCCCCCCCCCCCCCCCCCCCCCCCCCCCCAGGAGGGGGGGAGAAGGAGCGCAGCGGGCCCTAGTCGGTCCTGCGGTCCGGGCCGCCGGTGTCGGGGCGGGTGAGGTCCGGGTCGCCGCGGCCCGGCCGGGTGGGGCCGGACGGGCCGTTGTCACGGCTGGAGAACCCCGGGCGGGAGTAGCCCAGGCGGGGCGTCCGGCTCGGGACGGAGGGCCGGACCGGCCGGCGGGGGCGGCGCGGCGCGGCCGGGGACCGGTCGAGGGCCTCCCGGAAGAAGGGCAGGATGCCCCGTTCGAGCAGCGCCTGACGCCAGGCCACGAGGGCCCGCTCGGCCTCCTCGGCGAGGTGGTCGCGCGGTGGAGCCTGGTCCTCGCCGCGGCCGTTGCGCAGGGCCGTGCGGAGCATGCCGGACATCGCGACGAGCGCCCCGGCGGCCGTGAAGGCGCCGAACCACCAGCCGATCGTGATCATGGGATGGGAGGCGGCCTCGGCCGCTCCCGCCGTACGCATCACATAGCCGATCAACAGGAAGAGGAACGCGGCGATCCCGGCCAGAACGGGGGCCAGGACCACGAGGACCGCGCCGGCGCCCGCGCCCTGCTCCTCCTCGGGGGCCGCGGCCGCGGTGGCGGCGGGCGGCAGCGGGGCGCCGCCGTGGCCCGTCCCGGCACCGGCCGGCTGGGGCCGGGCGGCCGGCGTACGGGCGCGCAGCTCCTCGCGGGCGCCCAGGAGCGTCTGGTACTCCGCCGCCGCGCAGGCGGAGATGGCGGCCATGGCGCTCATGGCCATGGCGCGCAGCTGTTCGGGCGTGAGCCGCTGTTCGGTCGTCGGGCGGTGTTCGGTCGTGGAGCGCTGTTCGTCGTCGCGTCGTCGTCCGGTGAGCCGCGTTCCCAGCGCGGCGGCCAGTTCCGGGTCATGTTTCGCGGTACGCAGCGCTTGGTCGAGAACGCGCTCGAATTCCGGGCGGTCCTCGGCCAGCAGGTGCGGAACGCTGTTCATGTGCATCCCCCGATGCTCCGTAGGGCCGGGTGCCGGCGTGTGCCGGGCAGTGGGCGGAAACGGAGGAGAGCCTGCTACGGATATCCGATGGTAGAGCCGCACCGGCGCGGGGTGACAGCCGGTTTCCCGAATTACCCCGAGGCGGTGGAACTCCACACCTGCCCGCGCACCGCCCGGCCGAACCCTCAGCCCGCCAGCGGAAGTTGCACGACCAGCAGCTTTCCGGCCATGGTGACGCCGCCGTCCATGGCCAGCGCGAGCCCGTCGGCGTACAGATGGGGTCCCTCGACCAGCGGAGTGCCGTCCTCGCCGTCCGCGTCCTCGGTACCGACCTCGCCCAGCAGATAGGGGATGGGGCTGTGGCCGTGGACGATACGGCTGCCGCCGTAGGTCGCCAGCAGCTCGCGGACGGCCATCGGGCCGGCCTCCTCGTCGCGGAAGGCGAACCGCTTGGTGAACTTCCGGAACAGGTCCCAGACCTCGTCCGGGTCGTTGCGCTGGAGGGCCTCGGTGATCGCGTCGTTGACGTCCTCGATGGAGTCGCCGAACTCGAGGTAGGCGGTGGTGTCGGAGTGCACCAGCAGGTGGCCGTCCTCCTCGGCGATGGCGTCGAGGCGGGACATCCACTGGAGGTGGTGGTCCTCCAGTCGCTCCATGTCGGTGCGCTGGCCGCCGTTGAGCAGCCAGGCCGCCTGGAAGGAGGCGGTGCCGGCGCCGGAGTTCACCGGGGTGTCGGCGAACCGCTTGGCGCCGATGAGCAGCAGCTCGTGGTTGCCCATGAGGGCCTTGCAGTAGCCGCCGGCCGCGGCGGCCTCGGCGGACAGCCGCATGACCAGGTCGATCACGCCGACGCCGTCCGGGCCGCGGTCGGTGAAGTCGCCGAGGAACCACAACCGGGCGTTGCCCGCGGCCCAGTGGCCGTGGGCGTCGATGAGGCCCTGGGCGGCGAGCGCCTCGTACAGCTCGTCCAGATAGCCGTGGACGTCGCCGACCACGTACAGCGGACCGCGGCCGGCCGGCGCGCCGTGGTGGTGCTGGTGCTGCGGCTGGGGCTGGGGCGGTGCGATGGGGGTCAGCTCGACCGTGGGCACGTCCTGCGGGGCGGCCGGGCCGATCACCGGGAGGTCGCGTGCGGTCGGGGTGTAGCCCGGATAGTCCGGGTACTCGGACGCGGGCGGGGCGGTGTGCGCGTATCCGGGCATGGCACCGGGCGCGGCGTACCCGGGGAAGGGCGGCATCGCCGCCGTGGTCCGTGCCGCAGGTCCCTGCCCGGCCCCCTGAGTCATCGACCCCTCCACCATCGCGCCGCCGTGCACCTTGTGGACCCTGCCTGGTCGATGGCGGTCCGTGGTGTCGTGCGCCCATCATAGGAATGACCGTCGCGGCTTGTGACGCACCAGGGGCCGTGAATCGGTGCAGGACACCGGGATCGCCGGTCATTTCTCCCCAAATGAGCCGTTAAATGAGCCGTTCGCGCCGGTCAGCGGTGTGCCGGGGCGGCTCCCCGGAGCCCGGGACGGCATGCCCGTGCGCCGGACGCGGGTCCGCTTCCGGTTGACGCGGGTCGGGGCGCGGGGCGTCCGCCGTGTCGGTGGGGCGGGCGCGGTGGGGGTGGTCCGTGGAGACGGGAGTGACGTGGTGACGTCGGACGCGTCTCGGTTTTCGCCGGGCGCGCCGGGTCGGGTGCGCCGGGTCGGGTGCGCCGGGGTCGGATACGCGGGATCAGGTGGCCGCGGGTCCGCGCGGCGGGCTGACGGTGGTGCGCGGCGGGCGGCGCTCGGACGACGTCCGCACGATCAGTTCGGTGGGTATGACCTGCTCCACCGGCCGGCCGGTGTCCAGGCCCTCGATGGCGTCGATGAGGAGCTGGACGACCGCGGTGCCGATCCGCCGGGGCTTGAGCGAGAGCGTGGTGATCGGCGGTTCGGTGGTGGCGTAGACGGTGGACTCGCTGCAGCAGACGAGCAGCAGGTCGTCCGGGACGCGCAGACCGTAGCGCCGGGCGGCGGCGAGCAGGTCGGTGCCGTTGGGGTCGAACAGCCCGTACACCGCGTCGGGCCGGTCGGGCCGGGCCAGCAGGCGGTCGGCCGCCACGGCGCCGGCGCAGGGGTCGTGGGCGGGGTACTCCTCGTAGACCGGGTCCTGGCCGACGCGCTCGCACCAGCGCAGGTAGGCGGTGGTGGACAGGCGCGTGTAGGTGTCCGTGGTGGTGCCGGTGAGCAGGCCGATCCGGCGCGCCCCGGCCTCCGCGAGGTGGTCGAGGATGCCCAGCACGGCGGCCTCGTGGTCGTTGTCGACCCAGGCCGTCACCGGGAGGGTGCCCGCGGGGCGGCCGTCGGAGACCACGGGGATGCCCTGGCGGACCAGGTCGGAGACGACGGGGTCGTGGTCGGAGGGGTCGATGACCACGGTGCCGTCGAGGGCGACGTTCGACCACACGTCGTGCCGGGAGGTGGCGGGGAGGATGACCAGGGCGTAGCCGCGGGCCAGCGCCGCCGAGGTGGCCGCCCGTGCCATCTCGGCGAAGTAGGCGAACTCGGTGAAGGTGAAAGGTTCATCCCCGTAGGTGGTGACCGTGAGGCCGATGAGGCCCGACTTGCCCGTACGGAGGGTGCGGGCCGCGGCGGACGGGCGATAGCCCAGCCGGTCGGCGACCTCGCGGACGTGGCGGCGGGTCGCGTCCGGTAGCCGGCCCTTGCCGTTGAGCGCGTCGGAGACGGTCGTGATCGAAACCCCGGCGGCGGCGGCCACATCACGGATGCCCGCCCGCCCCTGCCGGCTGCCCCTGCGGGACGGATCCGCCCGGCTCACCTGATGCTTCCCTGCTGCTGTCATGGCGAGCCGATAGTAGGGCTCGGGTGGTCCTTTGGCAGGGCGGTGCAGATGACTGTTGACAGGCACGTTTCTGCTCTACCGAAACCTGTCAATGATCATGGAATTGCAGGTGGTTGAGCGGGTGGACGGCGGGCTGTCGTTCCCCGGCCGATCCGGGTCTCATGACTGGTCCAGGTATCGAAGAGGTCTCAACTCACCTTCACGGGGGACGCGCGCCACGGCGCCCGCCACGGCGCGCGACGGAAAGGGGAGCGCTCCCTTCACTCTGGACGCCGCCCGGGTCAATCCTCATAAGGTGTGCAGTATTGGCTTCCCAGGCGGAGGAGGACCCCGCGGTGACCGAGAAGACCCCGAAGCTGCGCGCGGCGCTGGACAGCGTGCCGACCTACAAGCCGGGCCGGCCGGCGGCCCCCGGCGGCCCGGTCGCCTACAAGCTGTCCTCCAACGAGAACCCCTATCCGCCGCTGCCCGGCGTCCTGGAGAGCGCCCTGGCCGCCGCCTCCTCCTTCAACCGCTACCCCGACATGGCCTGTGCCGGGCTGATGGCCGAGCTGGCGGACCGCTTCGACGTGCCGCTGTCGCACCTGGCCACGGGCACCGGCTCGGTCGGCGTGGCGCAGCAGCTGGTGCAGGCGACGGCGGGCCCGGGCGACGAGGTGATCTACGCTTGGCGCTCCTTCGAGGCGTACCCGATCATCACCCAGGTCGCGGGCGCCACGCCGGTGCCGGTGCCGCTGGCCGAGGGCGATGTCCACGACCTGGAGGCCATGCTCGCCGCGATCACCGAGCGGACCCGACTGATCTTCGTCTGCAACCCCAACAACCCCACGGGCACGGTGGTCCGCCGGGCCGAGCTGGAGTCCTTCCTGGACCGGGTGCCCGCGGACGTGCTGGTGGTCCTCGACGAGGCGTACCTGGAGTTCATCCGTGACGCCGGCGTCCCCGACGGCATCGACCTCTACCGCACCCGCCCGAACGTCTGCGTCCTGCGGACCTTCTCCAAGGCGTACGGGCTGGCCGGGCTGCGGATCGGGTTCGCCGTGGCGCACGAGCCCGTGGCGGCGGCGCTGCGCAAGACCGCGGTGCCGTTCGGCGTGAGCCAGGTGGCCCAGGACGCGGCGGTGGCCTCGCTGCGCAGCGAGGAGGCGCTGCGCGAGCGGATCGACGCGCTGGTGGCCGAGCGGACGCGGGTGGCCGCGGCGCTGGCCGGGCAGGGCTGGGAGCTGCCGGAGTCCCAGGCCAACTTCGTCTGGCTGCCGCTGGGGGAGCGCTCGCAGGACTTCGCGGCCGTGTGCGAGCGGGCGGGCGTGGTGGTCCGGCCGTTCCCGGAGGGCGTGCGCGTGACCATCGGCGAGGTGGAGGCGAACGACCTCTTCCTGCGCGCGGCGGAGGAGTTCCGCAAGGAGCTGTAGCCGGGAGGAGCGGCGGCCGACCGCGAGGAGCCGCAGCCGCCGGGCCGGGACCGACCGGCCCGCGGGACCCGGGGTACCCCCTTCGCGCCAGGGCCGAAGGGGGTACCCCCCTTTCTTGTCCGAAAAGGGGGTGCGCAATAATGCTTGTGAATGTGAACGCGTTCACAAGCGCGCCTTTATGTCCTTCTTTATGTGGGTCATACGGGGGCGGATCGCCGGCGGCGTGCGCCGCCGGGCGCGCTCGAGGCAAGGAGAGACCGCGTGAATCTGGCTCTGGCTCCGGAGACGCTGGCCCGCTGGCAGTTCGGGATCACCACCGTCTACCACTTCCTCTTCGTGCCACTCACGATCAGTCTGGCCGCGATCACGGCCGGGCTGGAGACGGCCTGGGTCCGTACGGGGAAGGACAAGTACTTCCACGCCACCAAGTTCTGGGGCAAGCTCTTCCTGATCAACATCGCGATGGGCGTGGTCACCGGCATCGTCCAGGAGTTCCAGTTCGGCATGAACTGGTCGGACTACTCGCGCTTCGTCGGCGATGTGTTCGGTGCGCCGCTCGCGATGGAGGCGCTGCTCGCCTTCTTCTTCGAGTCCACCTTCATCGGGTTGTGGATCTTCGGCTGGGACAAGCTGCCCAAGAAGATCCACTGCGCGTGCATATGGATCGTCGCCGTGGGCACGATCCTCTCCTCCTACTTCATCCTGGCCGCCAACTCCTGGATGCAGCACCCGGTCGGCTACACCGTCGACAAGGCGACCGGCAAGGCGCAGCTCACCGACATCTGGGCGGTGCTCACCCAGAACACCACCCTGGTCGTCGTCTTCCACACCCTCACCGCCGCCTTCCTCACCGGTGCCGCGTTCGTCGTGGGCGTCTCCTCCTTCCACCTGTGGCGCGCCAAGCGCCGCCGGCTGAAGGGCGAGGAGCTCGGCGAGAAGCAGCGCAAGCAGCTGCCGGCGATGCTGGCCTCGTTGCGGGTGGGCCTGGTGGTGGCGGTGATCGCCGGCCTGGGCACCGCGGTCAGCGGCGACGAGCTCGGCAAGGTGATGTTCGAGCAGCAGCCGATGAAGATGGCGGCCGCCGAGGCGCTGTGGGAGACGCAGTCACCGGCTCCGTTCTCCGTCTTCGCCGTCGGCGACGTCTCCAAGGGCCACAACAGTGTCGAGATAGAGATTCCCGGCCTGCTCTCGTTCCTCGCCCACAACAACTTCACCGACGCCGTCCCCGGCATCAACGACATCGCGGCGCGTGAGGCGGCGCAGTACGGCGGCGATCCGCAGGACTACATCCCCAGCATCTTCATGACCTTCTGGGGCTTCCGGCTCATGATCGGCTTCGGTATGACGTCCTTCGTCGCCGCGCTCATCGGGCTGTGGACCACCCGCCGGAAGCTGTGGCTGGCCCCGGAGTTCCGTACGGACGGCGACGAGATCCCGCGTCTGATGCTCACCCGGACGCGGGAGATGAGCCCGTTCTTCACCATGTGGTCCTGGCGGATCGGCATCCTCACCATGGGCTTCCCGCTGATCGCCAACTCCTTCGGCTGGATCTTCACCGAGATGGGCCGTCAGCCCTGGGCCGTGTACGGCCTGATGAAGACCGGCAACGCCGTCTCCCCCGGGGTGGGCCAGGGCGAGGTCCTGACCTCCATGGCCGTCTTCGCCGCGCTCTACGCCGTGCTCGCCGTGGTCGAGGTGAAGCTGCTGGTCAAGTACGGCAAGGCCGGACCGGACACCGACGAGAAGCCGCCGACGAAGGACCCCCGGCTCCGGATGCCGTCCGGCGGCGGCGACGCCGGACGGACCGAGGACGCCGACCAGCCGATGACCTTCGCGTACTGACGCGGCGGCGGAAGGAGAGACGACCATGCACCTCCACGACTTCTGGTTCCTGCTCATCGCCGTCCTGTGGACCGGCTACTTCTTCCTCGAGGGATTCGACTTCGGCATCGGCGTCCTGACCCGGACGCTCGCGAAGGACCGCCCCGAACGCCGGGTGCTGATCAACACCATCGGCCCGGTCTGGGACGGCAACGAGGTCTGGCTGATCACGGCGGCCGGCGCCACCTTCGCCGCCTTCCCCGACTGGTACGCCACCCTCTTCAGCGGCTTCTACCTCCCGCTGCTGGCCGTCCTGGTCTGCCTGATCGTGCGCGGTGTGGCCTTCGAGTACCGCCACAAGCGGCCCGAGGAGCGCTGGCAGCGCAACTGGGAGCGGGCCATCTTCTGGTGCTCGCTGCTGCCCGCCTTCCTGTGGGGCGTGGTCTTCGCCGACATCGTGCGCGGCGTGCCGATCGGGCCGGACAAGAACTACACGGGCGGCGTGCTCGACCTGCTGAGCCCGTACGCCCTGCTCGGCGGCCTGTTCACGCTGGTGCTGTTCACCTTCCACGGTGCGGTCTTCGCGGCTCTGAAGACCACCGGGGACATCCGGCACCGGGCCAGGGCGCACGCCCGGTGGTACGGCCTGGCCGCGGCGCTGCTCGCCGTCGCCTTCCTGTCCTGGACCCAGGCGGCGCACGGCAACGGGCGCAGTCTGCCGGCGACGGCCGTCGCGGTCGTGGCGCTGCTCGTGGCCCTGGTACTCAACCGGGCGGGCCGGGAGGGCTGGGCGTTCGCCCTGTCGGGGGTCACGGTGGTGGCGGTCTTCGCCGCGGTCTTCCTCGCGCTCTTCCCCGAGGTGCTGCCCTCCTCCTCGGACCCGGCGTGGAGCCTGACCGCGGCCAACGCCGCCTCCAGCCCGTACACGCTGGGGATCATGACGTGGGTGGCGGGCTTCGCGACCCCGCTGATCGTGGCCTACCAGGCCTGGACCTACTGGGTGTTCCGCAAGCGGATCGGCACCCAGCACATCCCGGCCGCGCACTGAGGCCCGGGCGCGCGTCATGAGGCCCATCGACCCCCGGCTGCTGCGGCACGCCTCCGCGACCCGTCTCTTCCTCGCCGCCTCGGTCCTGCTGGGGCTGGCGGGGGCCGGGCTGGTCATCTCCCAGGCGATGCTGATCGCCGAGGTGGTGACCGGCGCCTTCGAGGCCGGGCGGACGGCCGGCGACCTCACCCGGCCGCTGGCGCTGCTGGCCGCCGCGGCCCTGGGCCGGGCCGCGGTGGCCTGGCTGACCGAGCTGGCCGCGCACCGGGCGAGCGCCGCGGTGAAGTCCGCGCTGCGGACCCGGCTGCTGGAGCACACCACCCGGCTCGGGCCGGCCGGCACCGGCCGCGGCACCGGCGAGCTCACCGCCCTCGCCACGCGCGGCATCGACGCGCTGGACGACTACTTCGCCCGCTATCTGCCCCAGCTCGGCCTCGCGGTCGTGGTGCCGGTGGCGGTCGTGGCCCGCATCGGCACGGCGGACTGGCTGTCCGCGCTGGTCGTCGTCCTCACGCTGCCGCTGATCCCGCTCTTCATGGCCCTCATCGGCTGGGCCACCCAGTCCCGGATGGACCGGCAGTGGCGGCTGCTGTCGCGGCTCTCCGGGCACTTCCTCGACGTCGTCGCCGGGCTGCCCACGCTCAAGGTCTTCGGCCGCGCCAAGGCGCAGGCCGAGTCGATCCGCGCGATCACCTCCGACTACCGGCGGGCGACGCTGCGGACGCTGCGGCTGGCGTTCCTCTCCTCGTTCGCGCTGGAGCTGCTGTCGACGCTGTCGGTGGCGCTGGTGGCGGTCGGCATCGGCATGCGGCTCGTCCACGGCGAACTCGACCTGGCCACCGGCCTGATGGTGCTGGTGCTGGCCCCCGAGGCATATCTGCCGCTGCGTCAGGTCGGGGCGCAGTACCACGCGGCGGCCGAGGGGCTGGCCGCCGCCGACGAGGTCTTCGCCGTGCTGGAGACCGAGCCCGCGCCGGCGGGCACGCGGCCGGCGCCCGACGCGCGCGGGGCCGCGCTGACCGTCGACCGGCTCGTCGTACGGCATCCGGGCCGGACCGCGCCCTCCCTGGCCGAGACCTCGTTCGAGGTACGGGCCGGGGAGACCGTCGCGGTGACCGGCGTCAGCGGGGCGGGCAAGTCGACGCTGCTGGGCGTGCTGCTGGGCCTCGTACGGCCCGCGGGCGGGCGGGTGCTCGTGGGTGGCGAGGACCTGGCGTCGATCGACCCCGCCGGCTGGCGGGAGCAGGTGGCCTGGGTGCCGCAGCGGCCCCACCTCTTCGCCGGGACCGTCGCCGAGAACGTCCGGCTGGCCCGGCCGGACGCGACGGACGCGCAGGTACGGGACGCGCTGCGCGCGGCGGGGGCGCTCGGTTTCGTGTCCGCGCTGCCGGACGGCGCCGCCACGCTCCTCGGGGAGGACGGGGCCGGGCTGTCCGCCGGGCAGCGGCAACGGCTCGCGCTGGCCCGGGCGTTCCTCGCCGACCGGCCCGTGCTGCTGCTCGACGAGCCGACCGCGGCCCTGGACGGGGAGACCGAGGCCGGGATCGTCGAGGCGGTACGGCGGCTGGCGGCCGGGCGCACGGTCGTCCTGGTCGTGCACCGGCCCGCGCTGCTCGCCGTGGCCGACCGGACGGTCCGCCTCGGCGGCCGGCCCGCCGGGTCGCGGCGCTTGGCGGAGCCGCTCTCCGCGGAGCCGGCGCCCGGGGGCACGCGGACCGGGGCCGGTCCGGACCCCGTGGCGGCGCCCGAGGACGACGGTCCCGGGGCCCGGCCGGGCGGCCGGGTGCTCGCGCGGGTGCGGGCCGCCGGGCGGCCCCTGCGGGGGCGGTTCGGGCTCGCCCTGCTGCTCGGCTCGCTCGCGCTCGGCAGCGGCGTCGCGCTCATGGCCGTCTCCGGGTGGCTCATCTCGCGTGCCTCGCAACAGCCGCCGGTGCTCTACCTCATGGTCGCCGTCACGGCGACGCGGACGTTCGGCATCGGGCGGTCGGTCTTCCGCTACGCCGAGCGGCTGGTCTCGCACGACGCCGTGCTGCGGGTGCTGGCGGGGCTGCGGGTGTCGGTCTACCGGCGGCTGGAGCGGCTGGCCCCCGCCGGGCTGCGCGGGACGCGGCGCGGCGACCTGCTCGCGCGGCTGGTCGCGGACGTGGACGCGTTGCAGGACCACTTCCTGCGCTGGCTGCTGCCCGTCGGTTCGGCCGTGGTCGTCGGCGCGGCGGCGGTCGGCTTCACCACCTGGCTGCTGCCCGAGGCGGGCGCGGTCCTGGCCGCCGGGCTGCTGGCCGGCGGGCCGGCCGTGGCGGCGCTCTCGGGCGCGGTCGCCCGGCGCACGGAACGCCGGCTGGCCGGGGCGCGCGGCGAACTGACCGCGCGCACGGTGGAGGTGCTGACCGGTACGGCCGAACTGACCGTCGCCGGCGCGCTGCCCGCTCGGCTGGAGCGGCTGCGGCGCACGGACGCCGAACTCACCCGGATCGCCCGCCGGTCCGCCGCCGCCACCGCGCTGGGCGCGGGCCTGTCGGCGCTGGCCTGCGGTCTGACGACGGCCGTCGCCGCCTGGGTCGGCGTGCGGGCGGTGCACGACGGACGGCTGGACGGGGTGTGGCTGGCGGTGGTCGTGCTCGTGCCGCTCGCCGCGTTCGAGGCGGTGGCCGGGCTGCCGCTCGCGGTCCTCCACCGGCAGCGGGTCCGGCGCTCGGCCGAGCGGGTGTACGAGGTGCTGGACGCGCCCGAGCCCGTACGCGACGGTACGGGGCCCGCGCCCGACTCGCCCTTCCCGCTGCGGCTCGCGGGGCTGACGGCGCGGTATCCGGGGCAGGCGGCGCCGGCCCTGGAGGGGGTCGATCTGGAGCTGACGCCGGGCCGCCGGGTGGCCGTGGTGGGCCGGTCGGGGGCGGGCAAGACGACGCTCGCCCAGGTGCTGCTGCGCTTCCTGGACGCCGAGGAGGGGACGTACACCCTCGCCGGGCGGCCGGCCGCGGGGACGGACGGCGACGCGGTGCGCCGCCTGGTGGGGTTGTGCGCGCAGGACGCGCACGTCTTCGACAGCTCCCTGCGCGAGAACCTGCGCCTCGCGCGCCCCGGCGCGGACGACGCCGAGCTGCGCCGGGCGCTGGCGTCGGCGCGGCTGCTGGAGTGGGTCGACGGGCTGCCGCGCGGGCTGGACACCCTCGTCGGCGAGCACGGGGCGCGGCTGTCCGGCGGGCAGCGGCAGCGGCTGGCGCTGGCCCGGGCGCTGCTGGCCGGCTTCCCGGTGCTGGTGCTGGACGAGCCCGCCGAGCACCTGGACCTGGAGACGGCGAACGCGCTCACCGCCGACCTGCTGGCGGCGACCGAGGGCCGGACGACCGTGCTGATCACCCACCGGCTGGCCGGGCTGGAGGCGGTCGACGAGGTGATCGTGCTGGACGCGGGCCGGGTGGCGCAGCGCGGCACGTACGCGGCGCTGGCGGGGGAGCCGGGGCCGTTCCGGCGGATGCTGGAGCGGGAGGCGGCGGAGGTGGGCCGCCTCGGTGACGGGAGCACGGGGCACGGCTCGGACGAGGGCGCCGGCCCGGACACCGGTCGTAACATCGGTCGTACAGTGCTTTCCCTGGCAAATGGCGCTTATTAGTCTCGTCCCATGGCAGCGACCGATCAGCCCACCGGCCCACCGGAGGCCCCCGGTGACGCCGGGGGCGCCCAGGACTCGCTGGACGCCGCCACGGAGGCGACGCGCGGGCTCCAGGGCCTGTCCACCGAGCTGACCGGGCGGGTGCCCCAGCTGCTGGAGGCCATGCGGTCGGTGGGGACGGGCCCGGAGCTGCACAGCACGCTCGACCGGATCGCCGAGACGGCCGCCGAGCTGGCCGGCGCCCGGTACGCCGCCATCGGCGTCCTCGACCCGTCGGGCGAGGGGCTGGCGGACTTCATCACGTACGGGGTCGGGGAGAGCGACTACGAGGAGGTCGTGGCCTCCTCCGACGGCCGCCCGGCGCTGGGGGTGCCGATCCGCGTCGAGGGCGAGGTCTTCGGCAACCTCTACCTCACCGAGAAGCGCGGCGGCGGCGAGTTCGGCGTCGCGGACCTCCACATGGTGAAGATCCTCGCGACCGAGGCGGGCATCGCCATCGGCAACGCGCGCGTGCACGACGAGAGCCGTCAGCGCATGCGCTGGATCGACGGTTCGGTTGCCGTCACCACCGCCCTGCTGTCGGGCAGCGACGCCGAGGACGCGCTGTCCGTCGTGGCCGAACAGGCGCGCCGGCTCGCCGACTCCGCGGCCGGGATCGTGCTGCTGCCGGACGGCGAGGGCGGGCTGGAGATGGTGACCGTCTCCGCCGACGACCCCGCCGGGCTGCTGGGGACGGTGATGCCGCCGCACAGCCCGGTCGTGGCGCAGCTGCTCGCCGGGGAGCCGGTCTTCATCGACGACTCGGCCACCGACCCGCGCATGATCACCGAGGTGGCGCCGCGGTTCGGGCCGAGCATGCTGCTGCCGCTCAGGAGCGGCCACCGCGTGCTGGGCACCCTCGCCGTCCCCCGGGCGCGCGGCGCCCGGAAGTACACCGCCACCGAGCGGACCCTGGCCACCCAGTTCGCCGCCCAGGCGGCGCTGGCGCTCGTCCTGGCCGAGGCCCGGCGCGACCGGGAGCGGCTGGCCGTCTTCGAGGACCGCGACCGGATCGCGCGGGATCTGCACGACCTCGTCATCCAGCGGCTGTTCGCCACCGGGCTGATGCTGGAGAGCGCGCAGCGGCTCGCGGTCGTCCCGGAGGTCCGTACGAAGGTCGGGCAGGCGGTCGACGAGCTGGACGTGACCATCCAGGAGATCCGGACGGCCATCTTCGCCCTCCAGCAGGAGCCCACGGAGGCTCCCGCCGGGCTGCGCACGCGGGTGCTGCGCGAGCTGGGCACGGCGGCCGTGCCGCTGGGCTTCCAGCCCTCCGCCTCCTTCCTCGGGCCGGTGGACGCGAAGGTCGGCGAGCGCACCGGCAAGAACCTCATCGCCGCGCTGCGCGAGGCGCTGTCCAACGCCTTCCGGCACGCGCGCGCGTCCCGGATCGAGGTGGTGGTCGACGCGACGGCCACCCTGCCGGACGGCCGGGAGGCGGTCCGGCTGACGGTCACCGACGACGGCGTCGGCATTCCCGAGGGCGGCCGGCGCAGCGGGCTGCGCAACCTCGCCAAACGGGCGGAGTCGCTGGGCGGCTCCAGCTCCTGGGGTCCGGGCCTGGGGGAGGACGGGGGCGGTACCAAGGTGGTGTGGGAGGCGCCCTTGTGAGGGTGCGTCCGATGTGACGGTCCGTCCGATCCTCGGTGCGGCACGGTCCGTACGGCGCGGAGGGGGCCGTCCGATACCGCCGGCGCCGCTGTCCAGCCGTATCCCTTCGCCCGATCGGTCTTTTGCGGGCGCGCCCGGCGGGCGTCCGGTACACGATCGCGGACATGCGCTATTCCTTGCGTTCCGGCGCGGCCCTGTGCGTCCTGTGGCTGGCGGCGGCGCCCGCGCCCTCCGCCGTACCGTCCGCCGCCCCAGGGGCCGCGGAGCGGCTCGTACGGGCCGTCGGCGAGGTGGTCCCGCTGGCGTGGGGCACGGGTCTGGCGGGCGAGACCGACCGGCGGGAGCGGCTGGCGCGGATGCTGATCGAGGCGGACGCCCGGAGCCGCCGCCCGGCGTCCGGGCTGTCGGCGGCCTCCGCCGGCTACGCGGGCCCGGAGGCGGACGTCACCCGGCCGCGCAACGAGAGGGGCGAGCTGGAGGCGCGCCTGGCGCGGGCCCGCGGCGATCTCCACAGTCTGGCGGAGGGGTCCATCCGCGCGGGCCGCTGCCTCCCGGTCGACCTCGACGGCCTGCAGAGCGAGATCGAGGACGACGAGGGACATCCCGGTGGCACCGTGCCGATCTCACCGAGCGGCTGGACGCGGCCCCTGCTGTCGTACCAGCTCACCGCCGGCTTCGGCGGCACGGGAGTGCACTGGAGCTCCGGCCGCCACACCGGGCAGGACTTCGCCGTGCCCATCGGCACGCCGGTCCGCGTGGTGGGGGCCGGCACGGTGGTCTCGATCGGCTGCGGCGGACCCTTCGGCATCAGCATGGTGGTCCGGCACGACGGCGGGTGGTTCTCGCAGTACGCCCACCTGGCGGCGCCCCTGCTGCCGGTGGGGCGCACTGTGCGCGCGGGCGAGTGGATCGGCCTGTCGGGGACCACCGGCAACTCCACCGGGCCGCACCTCCACCTGGAGATCCGCAGGACGGCCGCGTTCGGCTCCGCCGTCGACCCCGTGGGCTGGCTGCGCGGCCGCGGGGTCGACCTGTAACGGTCCAGGTCCTAGGCGTGGGGCAGGCCGTGGAGGATCTGCTCGATGACGAGCGCCACGCCGTCCTCGGTGTTGGCCGCGGTGCGGTACGTGGTCGCGGCCAGTACCTCGGGGTGGGCGTTGGCCATCGCGTACGAGGTGCCCGCCCAGGTGAGCATCTCCAGGTCGTTGGGCATGTCGCCGAACGCCACGACCTCCTCGGGCGCGATGCCGCGCCGCTCGCACCACAGGGCGAGCGTGCTGGCCTTGCTGACGCCCATGCCGCTGATCTCCAGCAGCGCCGTCGGGCTCGAACGGGTGAACGATCCGTGCTCGCCGGCCGCCATGCGGGCCCGCTCCAGGAACGCGTCCGGCGCGATCTCCGGGTGGAAGGCGAGCAGCTTGACGATGGGTGCCCCGGGGCCGTCGGCGCCGTCCAGCAGCTCCTCGGCGGAGGCGATCGCCGCGCCCGGCTCGGAGCGGAAGGGCGGGTAGTCCGGCTCGTAGTGGATGCCCGACGTCCGCTCGACGGCGAAGGAGGTCCCCGGCGCGGCGGCGCGCACGGCGCGCACGATGGCGAGCGCCGAGGCCTCCGCCAGCGGGCGGACCTCGATGAACCGGCCCCCGTCGTGGAGATCGGCCACGACCGCGCCGTTGGCGCAGATCGCCAGGCCGTGCCCGTGCACATGGTCCCGGACGACGTCCATCCAGCGGGCCGGTCGGCCGGTGACGAAGAAGACCTCGATCCCGGCCTCCTCGGCGGCCGCCAGGGCGGCGACCGTGCGGTCGGAGACCGTCTGGTCGTCCCGCAGCAGGGTGCCGTCCAGGTCGGTGGCGATCAGCCGGGGAGGGGCGGCCGGCCGGCGGGCCGCCGGGGCGTCGGGCTCGATAGCGGAAGTCACGGCCCCATTCTCGTCCACCCGGGGGACGGCCCGCGCACAAGCGTGCGAGGAAGGTGCACTCTTGAGCCTCCGCGTACGCCTCGCCACGCGCCTCCCCGGCCGCGCCCGCGCCGAGGCGCCGGGCGCCCGGAAGCACCCGCGGGCCCACCGGCCCCATCGTGCGCCCCTTCCAGCGCCTACCCTCGGGGGCATGCGACTGAGCACCGTGATCCTTCCCGACCGCCGCTGGGCCGAGGGCGGCCGTGAGTCCTGGCAGCGCGCCGAGGAGCTCGGCTTCCACACCGCCTACACCTACGACCACCTGTCCTGGCGCACCTTCCGCGACGGCCCCTGGTTCGGCGCGATACCGACCCTGACGGCCGCCGCGGGCGTCACCTCCCGCATGCGCCTGGGCACGCTGGTGACCTCCCCGAACTTCCGCCACCCGGTGACGCTCGCCAAGGAGCTCATCTCCCTGGACGACATCTCCGGCGGTCGCGTCACGCTGGGCATCGGCGCCGGGGGCTCCGGCTTCGACGCCACCGCCCTGCTGCGCGCCGGGGAGGAGCCGTGGACGCCCCGGCAGCGCGCCGACCGCTTCGCGGAGTTCGTCCCGCTGCTGGACCGGCTGCTGACCGAGGACGTCGTCACGTACGAGGGCGAGCACTACGCGGCGCACGAGGTGCGCAACATCCCCGGCTGTGTGCAGCGCCCCCGGCTGCCCTTCGCGGTGGCCGCCACCGGCCCGCGCGGCATGCGGCTGGCCGCCCGGCACGGGCAGGCCTGGGTGACCACCGGCGACCCGAAGCTCTACGAGAGCGGCACCCCGGAGCAGTCCCTGGCGGCCGTCCGGGGCCAGATCGAGCGGCTGGGCGCGATCTGCGCCGAGGCCGGCCGGGACGCCGCCGAGCTGCCGAAGGTGATGCTCACCGGCTTCACCCCCGACCGGCCGCTGGAGTCCTTCGACGCCTTCGTCGACTTCGCCGGCGCCCACGCGGAGGCGGGCATCGACGAGATCGTCGTGCACTGGCCGATCGCCGACACGACGTTCGCCGCGGACGTCGCGGTCTTCGAGAAGATCGCGACGGAGGCGCTCGCGCAGCTGGCCTGAGCCCCTGAGCCCCCTGGGTCCTCCCCGGCCCCCGTCCCGCCGCTCCCTTCCGGTCTCCCGGAGGGAGAATCGGGAGGGGGATCTGGGAGGACCCGGGAGGACCTGGGAGGTGTGCCGTGCGAGGCACCCGATTCGCCCCCGACCGGGGGCTGACCACCCGCATGGTCGGCACGATGTTCTTCATCGGGCTGCTCTACGTGGTCTTCGTGGCCGTGCTGGTGGTGCTGCTGCGCGGGTCCTGGCCGCTCGTGCTGCTGCTGGCGGGCGGTGCGTTCGTCACGCAGTTCTGGTTCAGCGACCGGATCGCGGCCTACGGCATGGGCGCCCGCGAGGTCACCCCGGAGGAGGCGCCCGCGCTGCACGGCGCCGTCGACCGGCTCTGCGCGCTCGCCGACATGCCCAAGCCGAGGGTGGCGGTCGCGGACAGCGACGTCCCCAACGCCTTCGCCACCGGGCGCGGCCCCCGCACCGCGCTGGTCTGCGCCACGACCGGCCTGCTGCGCCGGCTGGAGCCGGAGGAGCTGGAGGGCGTGCTGGCCCACGAGCTCTCCCACGTGGCGCACCGCGACGTGGCGGTGATGACGATCGCCTCGTTCCTCGGCGTCCTGGCCGGTGTCGTCACCCGCGTCGGGCTGTGGGGCGGCCTGCGCCGGGCCGGCGGCCGGGACGCCAACACCGCCGTGCTCATGGTGCTCGTCCCGCTGATCAGCGCGGCGGTCTACGTGATCAGCTTCCTCCTCACCCGGATGCTCTCGCGCTACCGCGAGCTGTCGGCGGACCGCTCGGCCGCCCTCCTGACGGGCCGGCCGTCGGCGCTGGCGTCCGCGCTGACCAAGATCACCGGGGAGATGGCCCGGATCCCGACGCGGGACCTGCGGCAGGCGGAACCCTTCAACGCCTTCTGGTTCGTGCCCGCCCTCTCCCGGGAGAGCCTGGGCCGGCTGCTGGACTCCCACCCCACCCTGGAGACGCGGCTGGACCGGCTGGGACGCATCGCGGCCCGGCTGGGCGGCCCGTGAGGAGACGCCGTGGGCTTCCTGGACACCCTCCTGGGCCGCAGCAGGCCGGTCCGCCCCGACCTCGACCGGCTGTTCGCCCTGCCGTCGGCGGCCGTCACCCTTCAGGCGGGCGCCGGGTTCGTACCGACCGGGCGCGGCTCGGTGTGCTTCGCCAGCGTGGAGGGCGGCGCCTTCGAGCGCGTACGCGAGGAGGTGCGGGAGCTGCTCGACGCGGACACCGGGCGGGGCGGGACGCCGGTGGAGTTCGTCCCCGACGCCTACGGCTACACCTGGCTGCTCGCCCGGCAGCCGGCCGGCGACCCGGCGGCGCTGGTCAACGACCTCCACGCGGTCAACTCCGTGCTGCGGGACGGCGGTTTCGGGCCGCAGCTGCTCTGCTCGCTGATGGGCTTCCGCGACGCCCGGCAGCGCCCGCTCGCGCTCGTCTACCTCTACAAGCGCGGTACCTTCTACCCCTTCGCCCCGCTGCCCGGCCCGCCGGAACGGCGCGACAACGGGCTGGAGTTGCAGGTGAGGGCCCTGCTGGACGGCGAGCTGCCGGTCGAGCGGGACCTGGGCCGCTGGTTCCCCGTGTGGGGCGCCCCGGGGCTGTGAGCGCTGCCGGCAGGGCCCCGGTGGCCGCCGCCCTCAGTGGGGGTCGTCGGCGAGCCCGTCCATGAGCCGGGCCCGCACCTCGCGCTCGGCGGCGGCGCTGATGAACGCGGCCGTGTTCGCCGGCCCCACCAGCGCCCGTACGGACCGGACCGTCTCCTCCGGCAGCGAGACCTCCTCCCGCGCGGCCCCCGCCCTCCGGCCGTCCGGGCCCCCGGCGCACCGCGGTTCCTCCCCGGCGGTGACGGAGCCCAGGTGGTCGCGGAGATAGCGGGTGGCCGACGTACGCATGGCGCGGGCCAGTTCGGCGTCGACGGTCTGCTGGGCGAGGGGGCGCAGCCGGCGCACGAGGGAGGCCGCCTCGGCCGCCTCCTCGTCGCTGGGCGGATGACCCAGGTAGGGGTGGAAGACGTGCTCGGTGGTGAAGTCCAGGAAGCGGGTGGCGATGTGCTCCACCCGCGCCCGTAGCTCCCGGAGATGGCCGGCTATCGCGAGCAGCGGCACCCCGGCCGCGTGCAGCTCCGCGGCGACGGCCAGCTCCTGGGGGCTGGGCACCAGATACTCGTCGGGCGAGGAGGGCAGCCGCACCAGAACACCCAGCTCCACGGCCTCCTCGACGGCCGTGTCGTCCGGGATGCCGCCGAACCGCTCGGACAGCTCGGCGCGGGTGATCCGGCCCGGCTCCTCGTCCGACCAGGGGCCGTCGACCTCCGCCACCAGCCCCAGCACCCCGCCGAGCCCCCGGCCGGCGTCCCAGGCCTCCAGCAGGTCCTTGATGCTGGCCAGGGTGTAGCCGCGGTCGAGGAGACCGGCGATCTGGCGCAGCCGGGCCAGATGGGTGTCCCGGTAGACGTTCGCCCGGCCGCGCCGCTCGGGCTTGGGCAGCAGCCCGCGGTCCTGATAGGCGCGGATGGTGCGGACCGTGGCGCCGCTGCGCTGCGCCAGGTCGTCGATGCGGTACTCGCTCCGGGGCCCGGCGGCCCGGTGCTCGGCGTCGGTCATGTGGCTCCTTACGATGCTGCCGCGCGTCCCGCCGCCCCCGCCGCGGCCCGTGCCGCGGGCGACGTCGCCAGATAGTCCACGGCTCTGCGCAGCGACCCCTCCCGCGAGGGATGGTACGACCGCCGCAGATAGCGGGGGACGGCCGAACCGAGCTCGCGCCAGGGAGGCAGTATCCCCCGATCGACCGCTCTGTTGTGCTCGCGCAGGCGGTAGCGCGTGCGGGCCGGCAATCGCGGGTCGTTGCGCAGGAGGTAGGCGGTGCCCGTGGTCCACAGGTAGAGCAGCCAGGGGGCGGTGACGGCCATGCCGAGCAGACGGCGGGCGTAGCGGCCGGGCTCGCCGCCGCCGCAGTGCTCGTACATGTCGAAGGCCACGGACCGGTGTTCGACCTCCTCGGCGCCGTGCCAGCGCAGCAGGTCGAGCATGACCGGGTCGGCGTCGGCCCGGTCCAGCTCCTCGGCGCGCAGCACCCAGTCGCCCAGGACGGCGGTGAACTGCTCGACGGCGGCGATCACCGAGAGCCGCCAGCGCAGCCACTCGCGCTCGCTCAGCCGGAGGCCGAACGGGGGCCGCTCGCCCAGGAGTACGTCGAAGAGGAAGTCCACCCGGCGCAGGTAGGGGCCGGTGTCGAGGTGCTGGGCGGCGAGGTGGGTGAGCACGGAGGAGTGCTGCGCGCTGTGGGTGGCCTCCTGGCCCATGAACCCCTTGACGTCCTTCAGCAGCGCCTCGTCGCGCACCAGCGGGAGGGCCTCCTTGAAGACCTTGACGAACCACCGCTCCCCGGCGGGCAGGAGGAGGTGGAGGACGTTGATGACATGGGTGGCCGTGGGCTCGTCCGGGATCCAGTGCAGCGGCGTGTCCCGCCACTCGAACGACACACGCCGCGGGGCTATTCGGTAGGGGCCGGTGGCTCTCATCAAGGATCTCCTCTACAGCGGGGGGTCGATCCGCGCGATGGCGCGCCCCAGCCGGGGCGCGAAGCGGGCGACGAGGCGCAGGGCGTGGGCCTCGGGGGCGACCGGTAGCACGGGCCGGTCGTGGAGCACGGCCCGCAGGACGGCGTCGGCGACCTTCTCCGGGGGGTAGTTGCGCCGGGCGTAGGCCCGGCCCACCTTCTCCCGGCGGACCCGCTGCTCCTCCTCGGACAGGCCGGCGAAGCGGGTGGCGGCGACGATGCCGGTGTCGACGATGCCGGGGCAGATCGCGCTCACCCCGATGCCCCGGCCGGCCAGCTCGGCGCGCAGGCACTCGCTGAGCATGAGCACCGCCGCCTTGGAGGTGCTGTACGCGGCGAGCGTCCGGGAGGGCTGGAAGGCCGCGGCGGAGGCGGTGTTGACGATGTGGCCGCCCTGTCCGCGCTCGGCCATCTGCCGGCCGAAGGTGCGGCAGCCGTGGATGACGCCCCACAGATTGACGTCGAGGACCCGGCGCCACTCCTCGGCGGTGGTCTCCATGAAGGGACCGCCGAGCCCGATGCCGGCGTTGTTGACCAGGACGTCCACGACGCCGTACTCGGCGGCGACCTTGGCGGCCAGCTTCTCCATGGCGGGCCCGTCCGCGACGTCGCACTCCTCGGCCCAGGCCGCGGGCGCCCCGGACAGCCGGGCCAGCTCGGCCGTACGGGCCGCGCCCTCGGCGTCCCGGTCGACGGCCACGATCCGCGCCCCGGCCTCCGCGAAGGCGAACGCCGTGGCCCGGCCGATGCCGCCGGCCGCGCCGGTGATCAGCACCAGCCGGCCGCCGAACCGCTGGGCGTACGGGCCGGTGCCCGCCGGGACGCCGGCCGGGGCGCCCTCCTGCCGGGCGGCCTCCCGGTCCGTGACGAACCCGGCGATCCAGGCGGAGAGCTGGTCGGGCCGGCTGCGCGGCACCCAGTGCTTGGCGGTGATCGTGCGCCGCACCAGGCCGGGAGCCCAGCGGTCGAGGTCGTCGTAGAGGCGCTGGGACAGATAGGCGTCCCCGGTCGGGGTGATCAGCTGGACGGGCGCGTGGGCGTAGGCGTCGGGGCGGGGGTCGCGCGTCCGGGCGAGGACGTTGTCGCGGTAGAGCCAGGCGCCGTGGGCGGCGTCCTCCGGCAGGGAGGGGGTGGGATAGCCGCCGCTGGCGTCCGGGGGCAGCTTCTCCATCCGGGCGAGCATCGTGGGCCACCGGCGGCCGATCGGGCCGCGCCAGGCCGCCTCCGGCAGTCGGGGGGTGTGCAGCGCGTAGACGTACCAGGAGCGGGCGCCCTGGCCGAGCAGCTGGGCGAGGCGGCGCGGGGTGGGCCGGGCGGCGCGCTCCTTGATCCAGTGCCCGAAGTGGTCCAGGGAGGGGCCGGAGACGGACGTGAAGGACGCCACGCGGCCCTCCGTGCGCGGGACGGTCACGAACTCCCAGCCCTGCACCGATCCCCAGTCGTGGCCCACGAGGTGGACGGGCGCGCCGGGGCTGACCGCGTCGGCGACGGCCAGGAAGTCGTCCGTGAGCTTCTCCAGGGTGAAGCCGCCGCGCAGCGGGACGGGCGCCGAGGAGCGGCCGTGGCCCCGGACGTCGTAGAGCACGACATGGAAGCGGTCCTTCAGCCGCAGGGCGACGTCGGTCCAGACCTCCTTGCTGTCGGGATAGCCGTGCAGCAGCACCACCGTGGGCCGGGCGGTGTCGCCGAGCTCCACGACGCACAGCTCGATCCCGCCCGTCCGGACGCGCCGCTCGCGCGCCCCCTCGATCACCGTGCCGTCCCCGCTCACGCCGCCGTCCCCTCCGTGTGGAATCCCTCGTGGGAGCCCTCGCGTGAGAGCTCGTGGAAGCGCCGCACGTGCGGCAGGTCGTCGTCCAGCCAGAAGGCGCTCTCCTCGGGGTCCCGCGAGTCGGTGACCACCAGGAGCTCCTCGAACTTCACGCCCACGCCCCGGAAGCCCAGGTGGGGCTCGACCGCCCACAGCCCGGGCCGCGGCGGGTGGTCGGAGAAGCGGTACCGGCTCCACAGCGGCGACCAGCCCTCGCGGTGGCCGCGGACCGCGTCCGAGGCGAGCCCCTTGAGCGCGTGCGCGCCGAACCCGAAGAGGCTGGGCGCCCAGCGGTGCTCGCGCACCCGGTCCACCTTGTGCGCGATCACCCCGAAGGGATAGGCGCGGTGGCGGTTGGTGTGGCCCTGGCGTGCCATGAGGCGGTCCACGTCGGCGTAGATCTCCCGGAGCGGTCGGCGCTCGCGCACCTCGCGCAGGATCAGCGCCCGGTGGGCCGCGAGGTCCGCCGTCAGCCGGTCGTGCAGCGGATGGGGGCCCAGACTGCCGGAATACCCCACGTCGGCCGTGAACCCGCGGTGGACGGGGGCGAGGTCGAGGATGAACGGCATCCCCGGCTCCAGCCGCCGGTCGGTGGGGAAGAACTGGAGCGGCACCTTGAAGCCCGCGAAGGTCGTGCGGTCGCCGAACCAGGCGAACGGCAGATGGAACCAGTCGCGCACGCCACGCTCGCGCAGCCACCGCCGCTGCATCCGGGCGGCCTCGCGCTCGGTCACCCCGGGGGCCAGCCGCGCCGCCACCGCCTCCGCACACGCGTAGGCCAGGCGCTGCACCTCCCGGAAGCCGCGCAGTCCCGCCCCGTCCGGCACACCAGACGTCATGCTCACCCCTCCGACCAAGGCCCCGGCCATGCCCGCAAGTTGACACTGGTGACTGTGACAATGCCGCCGGTCCGCGTCAAGGCCCCGGCCCGGCCCTGTGGAAAACCGCCCTCGTCCCTCCGGCCCCACCTCCCCGCCCCATGTCAGACCCGAGGACTACGCCGATCCCGTCATCCGGGCTGACGCCGTGGGCACGGCGCGCCACTACCGTCGGGGGTGTGACTGTGATCGCCACCGAAAGCCTCAGCAAGCGGTACCCCCGGGTGACCGCGCTCGACCGGCTCTCCGTCGACATCACCCCGGGTGTCACCGGTCTGGTGGGTGCCAACGGAGCCGGCAAGTCCACGCTGATCAAGATCTTGCTCGGGCTCTCCCCCGCCACGGAGGGCAGCGCCCGCGTGCTCGGCCTCGACGTCGCCACCCAGGGCGCCGAGATCCGCGAGCGCGTGGGCTACATGCCCGAGCACGACTGCCTGCCCCCCGACGTGTCGGCCACCGAGTTCGTCGTCCACATGGCGCGGATGTCCGGCCTGCCGCCCGCCGCGGCCCGTGAGCGCACCGCGGACACGCTGCGCCACGTCGGCCTGTACGAGGAGCGCTACCGCCCCATGGGCGGCTACTCCACGGGCATGAAGCAGCGGGTCAAGCTGGCGCAGGCGCTCGTCCACGACCCCCGGCTGGTGCTGCTGGACGAGCCCACCAACGGCCTGGACCCCGTCGGCCGGGACGAGATGCTCGGCCTGATCCGGCGCGTCCACACCGACTTCGGGATCTCGGTCCTGGTCACCTCGCACCTGCTCGGCGAGCTCGAACGCACCTGCGACCACGTCGTGGTGATCGACGGCGGCAGGCTGCTGCGCTCCTCGTCCACCGACGAGTTCACCCAGGTCACCGGCTCCCTCGCGGTGGAGGTCACCGACACCGACGCCTGCCCGGACGGCACGTCCGCGCTGCTCGCGGCCCTCGCCGCGGCCGGCCTGGACGCGCGCCCCGCCGGCCGGGCCGCCGACGGCACGCCCGCCTCCGGCCGGGTGCTGCTCGTCGACGTGGCCGGCGAGGACACCTACGACGTCGTCCGCGACGCCGTCGCCGGTCTCGGCCTCGGCCTGGTCCGGATGGAGCAGCGCCGCCACCGCATCGCCGAGGTCTTCCGCGACGAGGACGCGCCCGGCGTGCCCCCGACCCACCAGCCGCAGAACGGAGGCGTCGTCGATGCCGCCTGAGACCAGGAGCCCGGCGGCGTCCGGCCGGCCGCCCGCCGCCCAGGACGTCATCCACGACATCGGCTACCGCGCGTACGACGGCCCCCGCCTGGGCCGCGCCTACGCCCGCCGCTCGCTCTACTCCCAGAGCCTGTGCGGCGCCTACGGACTGGGCCGCTCGGCGAAGTCCAAGGTGCTGCCGATGACCCTCTTCGGCGTGATGTGCCTGCCGGCCGCCATCGTCGTGGCGGTCGCCGTGACCACGAAGATGACCAAGCTGCCCGTGGAGTACACCCGTTACGCCATCTGGCTCCAGCTCGTCATCGGCCTCTACCTCGCCGCCCAGGCGCCCCAGTCGGTCTCCCGCGACCTCCGCTTCCGGACCGTTCCGCTGTACTTCTCGCGTCCGATCGAGCGCGTCGACTACGTCCTGGCGAAGTTCGCGGCGATGGCGTCGGCGCTGTTCGTGCTCACCGGCGCGCCGCTGGTGATCCTCTACGTGGGTGCCCTGCTCGCCAAGATGGACGTCGCCACCCAGACGAAGGGGTTCGCTCAGGGGCTCGTCTCCGTGACCCTGCTGTCCCTGCTGTTCGCCGGCATCGGCCTGGTGGTCGCCGCGCTCACCCCGCGCCGCGGCTTCGGCGTCGCCGCCGTCATCGCCGTGCTGACCATCCCCTACGGCGCGGTCAGCACCGTCCAGGGCATCGCGATGGCCTCCGACAACACCACGGTCGTCGAGTGGCTGGGGCTGTTCTCCCCGATCACGCTGATCGACGGCGTGCAGACGGCGTTCCTGTCCGCCGCCACCGCCTTCCCCGGCGGCAACGGCCCGGGCGTCGGCACGGGGGCCGTCTACCTCCTCGTGGTGCTCGCCCTGATCGCCGGTTCGTACGGGCTGCTGATGAGCCGCTACCGAAAGGCCGGGCTGTGACCACCTTCCGCATCGACAACGTCTCGCGCTGGTTCGGCAACGTGGTCGCCGTCAACGACGTCTCCATGACCGTGGGCCCGGGCGTCACCGGCCTCCTCGGCCCCAACGGCGCCGGCAAGTCCACGCTCATCAACATGATGGGCGGCTTCCTCGCCCCCTCCGCCGGCACGGTCACCCTCGGGGGCGAGACCATCTGGCGCAACGAGCGGATCTACCGCCACATCGGCATCGTCCCCGAGCGCGAGGCGATGTACGACTTCCTGACCGGACGGGAGTTCGTCCGGGCCAACGCCGAACTCCACGGCCTGGGCGACCGGGAGGCCCGCCGCGCCCTCGCCACCGTCGAGATGGAGTACGCGCAGGACCGCCGTATCGACACGTACAGCAAGGGAATGCGGCAGCGCGTGAAGATGGCCTCCGCCCTGGTGCACGAGCCGTCCGCCCTGCTGCTGGACGAGCCGTTCAACGGCATGGACCCGCGCCAGCGCATGCAGCTCATGGACCTCCTGCGGACCATGGGTGCCGACGGGCGCACGGTGCTGTTCTCCTCCCACATCCTGGAGGAGGTCGAGCAACTGGCCGCCCACATCGAGGTGATCGTCGCCGGGCGGCACGCCGCCTCGGGCGACTTCCGCAAGATCCGGCGCCTGATGACCGACCGGCCGCACCGCTACCTCGTCCGCTCCAGCGACGACCGCGCGCTGGCCGCCGCGCTCATCGCCGACCCCTCGACGTCCGGCATCGAGGTCGACGTCAAGGAGGGCGCCCTGCGCGTCCAGGCCGTCGACTTCGGCAGGTTCACCGAACTCCTGCCGCGCGTCGCCCGCGCGCACGGCATCCGGCTCCTCACGGTCTCGCCCTCCGACGAGTCCCTGGAATCGGTCTTCTCCTATCTCGTCACGGCCTGAAGGGACCGGTAACAGCCCATGTACCACCCGACTGTCGCCCGGCTCACCTACCGGGCACTGCTGGGCCGCCGCCGCGCGCTGATCCTCTTCGCGCTGCCCGCCCTGCTGCTCATCATCTCGGCGGCGATCCGCCTGCTGACCGGCGCCGACGACCAGACGGCCGCCGACGTCCTGGGCGGCTTCGCGCTCGCCACGATGGTGCCCCTGATCGGCGTCGTCGCCGGCACCGGCGCGATCGGCCCGGAGATCGACGACGGCTCCGTGATCTACCTCCTGGCCAAGCCCATCCGGCGGTCGAGCATCGTCCTGACGAAGCTCGTCGTCGCCGTGGGTGTCTCCCTCACCCTCTCGGCCGTCCCCACGCTCCTGGCCGGTTTCCTGCTCAACGGCAACAGCCAGAACATCGCGGTGGCCTACGCCGTCGCGGCCGCCGTGGCCTCCGTCGCCTACAGCGCGCTCTTCCTGCTGCTGGGCACGGTCACCCGGCACGCGGTCGTCGCCGGGCTCGTCTACGCCCTGGTGTGGGAGTCCCTGTTCGGCAGCCTGATCCCCGGCGCCCGCACGCTGAGCGTGCAGCAGTGGGCGCTGTCCCTGGCCCAGCGGATCGGCGGCGAGGGCACGGCCGAGGCGGCCGTCGGCCTGCCGCTGGGGATGACCCTGCTGACGGTCGTGACGGTGGCCGCCACCGTCCTCGCCGCCCGCAAGCTGCGCGCGCTGACGCTGGCGGGGGAGGAGTAGCCCTGGGCCCCCGGCTCCAGGCCCTGGGCCCTGGCCCACAGCCCGTCATACGCGTACGCCGCCCCGGAGCCGAGCTCCGGGGCGGCGTACGCGCGTTCGGGCGACTCTCCGCCCCCGACCTTCCGGCTCAGATCTTCCGGTTCCGTCCGGCGCCCAGGCCGAGCATCAGCAGGGCCGCGCAGGCCACCAGCAGCAGGGAGACAGGAAGCGTCCAGTCGTCCGTCGCCTGGTGCACCGCGCCGATCGCGAACGGGCCGACGGAGGCGAGGAGGTAGCCCCAGGTCTGCGCCATGCCGGACAGCCGGGACGCGGTGTGGGCGTCGCGGGTGCGCAGCACCATCAGGGTCAGCGCGAGGCCGAGCAGACCGCCCTGCGCCACGCCCATCAGCGCCGCCCAGACCCAGGCCCCCTCCGCGGGAGCGGTCAGCAGCCCGGTGACGCCCGCGGCCATCAGCAGCACCACGACGACGGCCGGCACCCGCTGGTCGCGCATCCGGCCGGCGATCAGCGGCACCAGGAACGAACCCGCCATCTGCACCAGCGTGTAGAACGCGTAGACCATGCCGGCCTCGTTCCGGCTCATGCCGTGGTCGGTGAAGATCACCGGCATCCAGGCGATGCAGACATAGGCGATCAGCGACTGGGTGCCCATCATCAGGGTCACCTGCCAGGCCAGCGGCGAGCGCAGCAGGTCGGGGCCCTTCCCCTCGCCGGGGCGAGCGGTCGTGCCCGGTCGGGCGGTCGTGCCCGGTCGGGCGGTCGCGTTCGGGCGGGTGGTCGCGTTCGGGCGGGGCGAGCGGATCGCCTGGGGGAGCCAGACGAGCGCCGCGACCACGGCGAGCAGCGCCCAGGAGGCGAGCGAGCCCCGCCAGCCACCGAGGGCGTTCTCCAGCGGTACGGACAGGGCGGCGGAGCCGGTGGCGCCGAGTATCAGGGTGGTGGAGTACAGCGCCGTCATGCCCGCGGCGCGGTCCGGGAAGTCCCGCTTGACCAGGCCCGGCATCAGCACGTTCAGCAGGGCTATCGCGGTGCCGACGAGTGCGCAGCCGACGAAGAGGGCGACGACGGGCGGCGCGACGCGCAGCAGGATGCCGCCGGCGAGCAGCACGAGCGCCCCGCAGAGCACGGCCTCCGTGCCGAAGCGCCGGGCCAGGCGAGGCGCGACGATCGAGCCGAGGCCCATGAAGACGAGCGGAATGGTGGTCACGAGGCTGCTCGCGGCGGCGGCCAGGTGGAAGTGGCCGCCGATCTCGTCCATGAGCGGCGAGACCCCGGCGAGCGCGGCCCGCATGTTCAGCGAGGCGAGGACGATGCCGAGCATCAGCAGCGCCGGGTGAACGCGCCGCGCGGGCCGGGCGGCGGCGCCTGCCGAGGGGGCGGCGGGGGCGGTAGGGGCGGAGGTGGCGTCCGGGGCGTCGGCTGTCCCGGTCGGTGGTGCGGACGGCCTCGATCCGGACATGGGGTGCTCTCCAAAAGGTGGGGGAAGGGGTGGGACGGTCCGCCGGGTCAGTCCTCGGCGAGCAGCGACTCGACGGCCTGCTTGGGGTGTTCCAGCAGGGTCCGCGCGGCCCGTCCGGCGGCCTCCGGGTCGCCGGAGGCGATGGCCTCCATGAGGGCGTGGTGGTCGCCGTGGATGATGCGCGGCATGTCCCGGTCGCCGAGCGCGGTGACCAGGGCCTCGCGGACGGAGCTGCTGAGCCAGGCGTAGGTCGCGGTGAGCGCCGTGTTGTGGGCGGCCTCCACGACGGCCCGGTGGAACTCGACGTCGTGGTCGGCGTAGAGCTCCAGGTTCCCGGAGTCGGGCTGGCCGTCGGCGTCCTCGAAGGCCTTCTGCGCGTCCAGCGCGGCCTTCATCCGCTCCAGGTCGGCGGGCTCGTGGCGGAGGGCGGCCAGCCGGGCGGCCTCGGCCTCCAGCGCGATGCGCAGCTCCAGGACGTCGCGCACGCCGGCGCGCTGCAGTCCGCGCATGATCTCGGCGGGGTCGGCGGTGGAGACCACGAAGGTCCCCTCGCCCTGCCGCGAGCGCAGCATCCCGGCGTGCACGAGCACGCGGACGGCCTCGCGGACCGTGTTGCGGCCGACCTGCAACTGCTCGGCGAGGGCGTGCTCGGTGGGGATGCGCTCACCCACCGCCCACTCGCCGGCGGCGACCTGCGCGCGCAGCTGTTCCACCACGGTGTCCACGAGGGACTGCCGTCCCGCCGCCCGAAGTGCCATGGCCGAGATCCCCTTACGTCATCCGGTTGCCCAGTCATCCTACAACTGCGCGCGACCGTCCGCCCGGCCCGGCGGCCCCGTCCGGGCTACGCTCCAAGGGTGCCGGGCTACCGTCCGAGACCGGACGTCCACGGGGTGCCGGACCGGCTGCGGCCGGTGTGGGCCTCGGCGCGCGCCTGGGTGCGGTCCTCCCCCGGCACCCACATCTACCTGCTCATCATCGGCATCACCAGCCTCGTGATCGCGGCGGCCAGCGAGGGGCTGGAGGCGTTCCTCCTCCACCGCACCAGCAGCAACATCCACGAGCTCGCCAAGCACCCGCTCCAGTCGCTGCTGATCAGCGGCTTCTGGATGGCCGACCCGTCCTCGTTCCTGCTCTACGCCGTGCTCTTCGAGGTCTTCCACGCCCATGTCGAACGCTGGCTCGGCACCCTGCGCTGGCTGACCGTCGTCGCGGTCGCGCACATCGCCGCCACGCTCGTCAGTCAGGAGGTGCTGCTGCTGGCCATCGAGAGCCACTCGGCGCCGCGGTCGATGAAGCACGTCGTCGACATAGGGGTTTCGTACGGGCTCGCCGGGTCGGCCGGCGTCCTCACGTACCGCGTGCCCCGGCCGTGGCGGTGGGGCTATCTGGCGGGGATGGTGCTCTTCTTCGCCGTCCCGCTGACCACCGGCGGGACGTTCACCGACGTCGGCCACGCCATCGCGCTCGCCCTGGGGCTGGCGCTGTGGCCGCTGACGCGCGGCCGACCGGGCCGGCGGTGGGACCGCGCCCCCGACGCCGTCCCCGACGCCGTCCCCGGCACCGCCTCCGGCCGGGACGCCGGACTCAGCCGAAGAGGCGTTCGAGCACCATGGCGATGCCGTCGTCCTCGGGAGAAGCCGTGATCTCGTCGGCCACGGCCTTCAGCTCCGGGTGGGCGTCGGCCATGGCCACGCCGTACGCCGCCCAGCCGAACATCGGGACGTCGTTGGGCATGTCGCCGAACGCGATCGTGTCCGCCTTCTTCATGCCCAGCCGGCGGGCCGCCAGCGACAGGCCGGTGGCCTTGCTGAGCCCGAGCGGCAGCAGCTCCACGATGCCGGCGCCCGCCATCGTCACCCCCACCAGACCGCCCGCGACCGTCCGCGCGATCTCCACGAGGGAGTCGTCGTCCAGGTCGGGGTGCTGGAGGTAGAGCTTGTTCAGGGGAGCCGACCACAGCTCGTCCAGGTTGGTGATCGGGACAGCCGGCAGCGGCCCCTCCTGGACGCGGTAGCCGGGGCCGACCAGGACGTCGCCGTCCATGCCGTCCCGGCTGGCCGCCAGCCGCAGCGGACCGGTCTCCGCCTCGATCTTGGCCACGGCCAGCGCGGCGAGCCGCCGGTCCAGCGTCACCGACGTCAGCAGCCGGTGCTCGCCGGCGTGGTAGACCTGCGCGCCCTGCCCGCAGACCGCGAGGCCCCGGTAGTCCAGGGCGTCGAGGATGTGCCGGGTCCAGGCGACGGACCGCCCGGTCACCACGATGTGCGCGGCACCCGCCGCCGTGGCCCGCGCGAGCGCGGCGCGCGTGCGCTCCGGGACGGTCTCGTCGGAACGCAGCAGCGTCCCGTCGAGGTCCGTCGCGATCAGGCGGTACGGCAGCGGGTCCCGTGAAGCGGTCGAACCGTCGCTCACTTGGCGACGGGCTCCAGCAGCTCCCGGCCGCCCAGGTACGGGCGGAGGGCCTCGGGCACCCGCACGGAGCCGTCGGCCTGCTGGTGGTTCTCCAGCAGCGCCACGATCGTGCGCGGGACGGCGCAGAGCGTGCCGTTGAGGGTCGCCAGCGGGCGGACGTTCTTGCCGTCGCGCATGCGGACGGACAGGCGGCGGGCCTGGAACTCGTCGCAGTTGGACGTGGACGTCAGCTCGCGGTACTTGCCCTGGGTGGGGATCCAGGCCTCGCAGTCGAACTTGCGGGAGGCCGACGAGCCGAGGTCACCGGTGGCCGTGTCGATCACCTGGAAGGGCAGCTCCAGGCTGGTCAGCCACTGCTTCTCCCACTCCAGCAGACGCGCGTGCTCGGCCTCGGCCTCCTCCGGAGCGATGTACGAGAACATCTCGACCTTGTCGAACTGGTGGACGCGGAAGATGCCCCGGGTGTCCTTGCCGTACGTACCGGCCTCGCGGCGGAAGCACGGCGAGAAGCCGGCGTAGCGCAGCGGCAGCTGGTCCGCGTCGATGATCTCGTCCATGTGGTACGCGGCGAGCGGCACCTCGGACGTACCGACCAGGTAGAAGTCGTCCTTCTCCAGGTGGTAGACGTCCTGCGCGGCCTGGCCCAGGAAGCCCGTGCCCTCCATGGCGCGGGGCTTGACCAGCGCGGGGGTGAGCATCGGGGTGAAGCCGGCCTCGGTGGCCTGGGCGATCGCGGCGTTGACGAGGGCGAGCTCCAGCAGCGCGCCGATGCCCGTCAGGTAGTAGAACCGCGAGCCGGAGACCTTGGCGCCGCGCTCGACGTCGATGGCGCCGAGGATCTGGCCGAGCTCCAGGTGGTCCTTGGGCGTGAAGCCCTCCGCGGCGAAGTCGCGCGGGGCGCCGACGGTCTCCAGGACGACGAAGTCGTCCTCGCCGCCGCGCGGCACGTCCGGGTGGACCAGATTGCCGATGCGCAGCAGCAGGCTCTGCGCCTCGGCGGCGGCCTCGTCCTGTTCGGCGTCGGCGGCCTTCACGGCGGCGGAGAGCTCGCCGGCCCGCTTGAGCAGCTCGGCCTTCTCGTCGCCGGTGGCCTTGGGGATGAGCTTGCCGAGGGACTTCTGCTCGGCACGCAGTTCGTCGAAGCGGACGCTTGAGGACCTGCGCCGCTCGTCGGCGGAGAGCAGCGCGTCGACGATGTCGACGTCCTCTCCACGGGCACGCTGGGACGCGCGCACACGGTCGGGGTCCTCACGAAGCAGGCGAAGGTCAATCACCCCTCCAGGCTACCGGTGCGGGGTCCTGTCGATCGACGCGATATTCCCATTCGTTGCGATCTGTCCCGTTTTGGGTGTTCGGAAAAACGAGTCAACCGTTGGTAAGGCCGATCGCGAAAATTCCGGAAAACCGGAGGATCGGGGGTCTCGTGGGTCGGAATTCGCCCCCCGTGGGGTGGATGCCCGGATCATGACCTCCCTTGTGGAGGGCGGCAGTTGAGCGGCAGTTGATCACGGGCCGGGACCTCCGCCGCGGATGCTCGTTGTCCACAGGAGGGATGCGTTCCGGTTCTTTTTCCACAGGGTGTGCGCGCAATCTGTGGATGTCGGAATGCGAGATTCCGTTTGCTCTGTCATTCGTCAGAGTTTCTTGGGGCAAACCTCGCGTGCCCGCTCTTTCGGGTGGTTTCCGCTCCCCCTAAAGGGTTGTTCGAGCCTTTTCGATGGACCGGGCCGCGGTGGGTAACCGGAGAGGGCCTGTGGATGGTCGGATGGATTGCTAGAGAGATTTGTCGACCTTGACCGTTTCGCCCTGGCGTCCCCACCTCTTGATGTGTCGACTTATCCCCAGGTCGAGAGCTGCCTGTGGATAACCCTGTGGGAAACCTTGTGGACAAGCCGCGACGCCCGTCGGCCCGACCCCCGGCCCCGACCCCCGGCCCCGGGCCCGGTCGTCTCAGACCCGGTCGCCTCAGGCCCGGCCGTCCTGGCAGCGCGCCAGCCAGTCCGCCGCCGCCACGAAGTCGGCGTCCGACGTCCCCGGCCGAGGACCGCCCGCGACGGCCGTCCGGTCCTCCGGGGCGATCCCCGCGCGCGGGTACGAGCCCAGGAAGCGCACCTCCGCGCACGTCCGCTTGAGCCCCGTCAGCGCCTCGGCCACCCGCCGGTCCGTGATGTGCCCCTCGCAGTCGACGGAGAAGCAGTAGCGGCCCATGCCCTCGCCCGTCGGACGCGACTCGATCCGCATGAGGTTCACCCCGCGCACCGCGAACTCCTGGAGGTACTCCAGCAGCGCGCCCGGGTGGTCGTCCCGCTGCCACATCACCAGCGACGTCCGGTCGGCGCCGGTGCGCGCCGCCGGCCGGGCCGGCCGGCCGACCAGCACGAAGCGGGTCTCCGCGTTCTGCGCGTCGTGGATGTCCTTGACCAGCGGCTCCAGCCCGTACGTGGCCGCCGCGAACTCGCCCGCGAACGCCGCGTCGTAGCGGCCCTCGCGCACCAGCCGCGCCCCGTCCGCGTTGGACGCCGACGACTCCCACACCGCGTCCGGCAGGTTCGCCGCCAGCCAGTTGCGCACCTGGGGCTGGGCGACCGGGTGCCCGGTCACCGTCTTGATGTCCTCCAGGCGGGTGCCCGGCCGCACCAGCAGCGCGAAGGCGATGGGCAGCAGCACCTCGCGGTAGATCATCAGCGGCTCGCCGGTGGAGAGCTCGTCGAGGGTCGCGGTGACGCCGCCCTCGACGGAGTTCTCGATCGGTACGAGCGCCGCCGCGGCCTCGTCCGCGCGGACCGCGTCCAGCGCGGCGGGCACCGACACCATGGGCACGAGCTCGCGCGTGGCCGCCTCGGGCAGGGTGCGCAGGGCCGCCTCGGTGAAGGTGCCCTCCGGGCCGAGGTAGGTGTAGCGGGTTGCCGACCTCACGCGCTGTCCCTCCGTACCGGTGATCGTGGAGCAGTCACGATACCGGTGGGTGGCGTGCGGCCGGCCTCCCCCGAAAGGATCATCCTTCCAGCAGACGTTGCCCCACGTACTCGCCGCGCTCGCAGCCGCCCGGCACCGCGTACAGGCCGCTGGACTCGTGGCTGAGGAACCGCGAGAGCCCGTCGCCCCGGTCCAGCTTCCGCTGCACGGGGGTGAAGCCCTTGAGCGGGTCCGCCTGCCAGGCCACGAAGAGCAGGCCCGCGTCCGGGGCGCCGTCGTCGCGGAAGCCGTCGTGGAAGTTGAAGGCGCGGCGCAGCATGGCCGCGCCCCGGTTGGTCGCCGGGGACGCCACACGGATGTGGGCGTCGCCCGCGATGGCCAGCGCGCCGTCGGGGCCCATCTTGTTGAGGTCCGCGCGGGTGGTCTCCGTGCCGCCGGACAGCGGCGCGCCGTCGGACTTCCGCCGGCCGATGACCTTCTCCTGGCGGTCCAGCGACAGGTTGTCCCAGCTGTCGAGCAGCATCCGGATGCGCCGGACGACGGCGTAGGAGCCGCCCGCCATCCAGGAGTCGGCGCCGCCGTGGTCGTCCGGGACGAAGATCCGCTGGTTGAAGTTGGCGTCCGACTGCTTGGGGTTGTTCGTGCCGTCGATCTGGCCCATCAGGTTGCGGCCGGTCATCGGCTGCTCGGTGACGCCCGGCGTGCGGTTGAAGCCGCTCATCTGCCAGCGCACCCGGGCGGTGTCCGCCGCCAGCCGCTGGAGCAGCCGCAGCGCGTGGAAGGCGACCAGCGTGTCGTCGGAGCCGATCTGCACCCACAGATCGCCCTCGCTGCGCTTGGCGTCGAGGGCGTCGGAGGTGAAGGCGGGCAACGGCGCGAGGGCGTCGGGCCGCTTCTCCGTCAGGGCGACGCGGTCGAAGAAGGTCCGGCCGAAGCCGAAGGTGACCGTCAGGGACGACGGCCCCGCGTCCAGGGCCACCCCCAGGTCGTCGCCCTGGGGCGTGCCGCCCTCCATCATCTCCGCGGCCGCGTCCGACCAGCGGCGCATCAGGGCCGCCGCGGCCTTGCGGTCGGCGTTGGCCGCGAGGTCGAACGCGGCCAGGAGGCCGTGCGCCTGCGCGGGCTGGAGGATGCCGGACTGGTGGGGCCCGTGGAACGGCACGGTGGCCGACCCGACCGAGGTGAGCGGGTCGGGCCCCTCGCGCACGGCGGCGCCCCCGGCGGCGCCGGCCGCCCCGCCGACGACGAGCGCGGCGGCTCCGGCGGCCCCGGCGGTGCCCAGCAGCCGCCGGCGGGAGACGTGGTGGGTGCCGCCCGGCGGCTTCGCGGAGTCGCCGGGCGGGGTGTCGGACGTGGTGTCAGTCGTGTCAGCCATCAGGTGATCTTCACGTTCTCGATCTCGGTGACCTGGTCGATGTCCGAGGTCCGTACGGTCAGGGACAGCTGCCAGTCGTCGGCCAGCGGCAGCCGGAAGTCCTTCGCCTGCCAATGCCCGGTGGACTGACGCCTCAGATCCGCCCGCAGGGGACCGATCTGTTTTTCCGTCGCGGTCAAGGACAGTGTCAGCTCAGCTACGTCCGCAGGGCGGCCGGAGACGTCCGTCAGAGTGACGTCGACGGTGTTGGCGCCCGTCCGGGCGGGGTCGACGGTGACGCGCGCGGTGCCCCGTCCACCGGGTCCGCCCGTGTCGTAGGCGATGCGTACCTCGGCCGGTCCGGCGGCCGGCGCGGCCGGGGCGCCGGCCCGCCGCTGCTCCGCCTCGGCGCGGCCCGGCTGGGTGCCGGTGAGCAGGGTGGTGACGACGAGCACGGCCACGGCGACGGCGGCCTCCGCGAGGACGGTCCGCCGCAGGCCGCTGCGCTGCTCGTCGGCGTCGCGCAGACGCCGTCCGGTGGCCTTCGTCCGCGCGGCCTGCTGGCGGGCCAGCTGCGCGGCGCGCACGGGGTCGCCCGAACCGGCCCGGCCCACCGCGGACTTGGTGGCGGCGGCCTTGGCGGTGGCCTTTGCGGCGGGGGCCTTCGCGGTCCGCCGGGCGGTCGCCTGGCGCGCGGCGGTGTCGGTCAGCCGGGCGGTCCACCGGCGGGAGAGGAACGCGGCGCCCAGCATGACGGCCACCAGCGCCGTCTTGAGCAGCAGCCAGCGCCCGTACCCGGTGCCGGTCAGCGAGCTCCACGCGAAGCCCGCCTGCCGCCAGGTCTGGTAGATCCCGGTGACCACCAGCACGCACACCGACACGAACGCCATCCGGGAGAAGCGCTCCACCGCCGCCCGTGGGACCGTGTCACCGGACCACAGTGCGGCCAGCAGCGCCGCGAGCCCGCCCAGCCAGACGCCGGCGGCCAGCAGGTGCGCCACGTCGGCCGGCATGGCCAGCCACGGCTGGAGCCCGGCGGAGGCGTGCTCGGCCGTCGCCCAGGTCGCCGCCAGCCCGGCCGCCACGAGCGTGCCGCAGGCGGCCAGCCCGTAGGCCGCCGCGCGCGGCCGCCCGGCCGGGGGCTTCCCGTTCTCACGGGCATCCGGGTCCTCGCGGGCGTACGAGCCGAACAGCACCGCCAGGAACACCGCGGCCGCGCTCAGCAGCAGAAGCCGCGACAGCAGGGCCGCACCCGGCTTGGTGGCCAGCGCGTCGCCCAGCAGCGACAGGTCCAGCACGGCGCCCATGCCCTTGCCGGCGGTGTAGGCGCCCCGCAGCAGCAGGAGCGCCGTCGTCGACACGAACAGGGCGACCCAGCCGCCCACGGCGACCCGCTGCACGGTCCGCGACGTACGGCACGCCGCGGCGAACGCGCAGCCGCCGACGAGCAGGACGAGGCCCGCGTACGCCGCGAACCGGCCGGTGCCGTAGAGGGCGCCGACGGCGGGATCGGTGCCGGCGGCCGCCGACTCCACCGCCACCGTCGTCCTCGACGGCGCCCCGACCGAGAAGGTGAAGGCCCCGGCCACCGGGTGGCTGTCCGCCGAGACCGCCTGCCACGCCACGGTGTACGTGCCGTCGGCGATCCCCGCGCGCAGGGCGACGGACGCCGTCTCGGACCGGCCGTCGACGTGCTCTGGCGCGCCCTGGTCGACGCGTTCGCCGCGAGGGTCCAGGACCCGCACCGAGTCGGCGCCGAGCAGCACGCCCTCGGAGAAGGTGAGCCGGACGCGCTCGGGAGCGCGTGCCACCACCGCGCCGTTCGCCGGGTCGGTGGCGGTGAGCGCGGCGTGCGCCGACGCGGTGCCCGCGCCGGACGTCAGGGTGAACAGCAGGGTGGCCAGCAGGGTGCCGAGGAACGACACCGTGCGGCGCGCGGCGGTCGGGGTCCTCATCGCGACATCGGTCCTCAGCCCTCGGGACGGAAGGTCGTGCTCTCGACGGGCACCCGCACCGTGATCGGCGCGGAGGTGGCGAAGTGCAGCGTGAACTCGACCTTCTCGCCCTTCTTCGGCTTGTGGTCGAGCTTGCCGAGCATCAGGTGGGTGCCGCCGCGGGTGAGCGACAGCTTCCCGTTCGCGGGCACCTCCAGCTTCTCCGTGTGCTTCATCGCCGAGCCCTCGGTGGTGTGGAGGGTGACGTCGCGCGAGAGCGGGCTGGTGACCTTGGTGAGCTGGTCGGCCTTGCCGCCGTCGTTGGTGACGGTGAAGTAGGCGGCGGCCATGTCGGCCATCGCCGGCTCCGGCAGGTAGGCCCCGCCGACCGACAGCTCGGGCGCGCCGGAGGACAGGGCGTTCTTCTCCGACTGGCAACCGGTGACCAGGAGCAGGCCCCCGGCGACCAGCAGCGGCAGGACGGCGGCGGTGGCGGCGGTGGTCCGGTTCATCGTGCGCATCACGGGTTCTCCCCCTTGACGATCTTCGGGAGATCCTTGGAGTACTGCTCGGACGTGGTGGAGGCGGTGTAGATCCAGTGGCCGCCGTCGTCCTTCGGCGAGAAGCCGACGACCTCGGCGCCGTGGCTGACGGTGACGGAGCCGTCCTTCTCCTTCTTGGGCGGCTCGACGAGGATGCCCAGCGGCTTGGCCGCCGCCTGGATGGTGGCGAAGTCGCCGGTCAGACCGACGATGTCCTGACCGCCCTGGGCGTCGAGCCACTCGCGCATCCGCTTGGGGGTGTCGCGCTCGGGGTCGGTGGTGACGAAGACGACCCGGAGCTTCTCCCGGTCCTCCTTCGACAGCTTCTTCTCGGCGGCGGCGATGTCCGAGACGACCGTCGAGCAGACGTCCGGGCAGTAGGTGTAGCCGAAGTAGAGCAGGACCGGACGGCCCTTGGTCTCCTTGACCAGCTCGTACTTCTTCTCGTCGGTGTCGGTGAGGACCAGGTCGGGCTTGGCCTTGGGCGAGTCGAGGACGATCGCCCCCGCCTTCGTCGGTTCGGCGGAGACGTCGGCGGCGGGCTTGTCGCCGTCCGCGCCGGAGCCGCCGCAGGCGGTCAGGGTGAGCGCGGCCGCCATGGCGATGGCCGCGCCCGCGAACTTGGTGCGCATGGAGTGCTTCTCCGAAAGGTGGGTCGGTGCTGCCGGGCCCCGCGGGCACGCGGACGCGTGTGCCGCCGGACCGGGCCTCTGCCGTACGGGGGAGCGGGCGGGCGTCAGGCGGACGCGCGGCGGCGGCCGGCGATCACGCCGAACGCCAGACCGGCGACGCCCACGACGATGCCCACGACGCCCAGGACGCGGGCGGTGGTGTCGGAGCCGCCGTCCGAGTCGTCGGCCTTCCCGGTGGTGGCGGCGGCCGCCTCGGTCTTGGTGCCCTTGGCGTCCTTCGCGTCGCCCGGCTTCGCCGCCTTGTCGACGAGCTTGAGGACCGGGGCCGGGTGCTCGGCCTCGTGGCCGCCGGGCGTGGAGGCGTCGATCCAGCGGACCACGTCGTCGTCGGAGTAGGTCTGCAGGGCCTTGAAGACGAGCTGGTCGGTGTCGGTGGGCAGCTGGCCCACGGACAGCGGGAACTGCTGGAACTGACCCGGCTCGATCTTGCCGCCGGTCCAGGTGACCTTGCTGACGGCCTCGTCGATCGACTTGCCGTGCATCTGCACCGGCTTGTCGAGCTTGGTCTTCTCGACCTTCACGTCCCAGCCGGGGACGGCCTGCGGCATCACCGAGACGAGCGGGTGCTTGGGGTCGAGGCTGAGCTCGAGCTTCACCGTCGAGGCGTCGTCCTTCTCGTTGGGCACCTTGATGTTGATGGTGCTGTAGCCGCCCTTCTCGGCGGTGCCGGGCTGCACGCTCACGTGCGCGGAGGCGGTGCCGGCGAGCAGCAGCACACCACCGGCGGCGAGGGCGGCGACGAGGGACGTACGGGCGGCGCGGAGACGCGATGCGTTCATGGGACGACACTCCACTGGCAGGAGGGGGATGAGGGGGGATGGCGCGCGTGCGGCGGCGCCGCGACCACCCCGCACGCCCCCGTGGGCCGTGTGGTGCGTCGCGTCGTCAGGCCGCGAGGACGCAGCGCGGCGGACCCCGCCGGATCACGCAGTGCGTCAGAGCGGGCGCCCGTACGGGGCGCTCGTCGTCCGCGCCCGTACGGCCGCGGACCGCGGAGAGGGGCTCGGGCGCCCCGGAAGCCAGCAACAGCAGGGCGGCACCCAGCGCCCGCAGGAACGCGCTCTCGACGACAGCGACGACATCAAGGGCGGTACGCGCCGACAGCCGGACCAGTCGCCACAGCGCGGCCTCGCCGCGGCGCAGCAGCCAGCCGAGGGCGAGCGCGGCGAGCAGGTGGCCGAGCACCATCGGCAGCGACGGCAGCAGGGAGTGCGGGAGCGCGGCGGGAGCGCCGTCGCCCACGGGGGCCCCGGCACCCATCGGGTGGACCGACGGGTCGAGCCCGGCGTCGGTGATGACCCGGCGCGCCTCGGCGCCGGACATCGGACGCTGGTCGCAGAGCAGCTGCCCGGCGAAGTGGACCAGGTGGCCCTCGGAGGGGCCGCCGGCGCCGGCCGGCGGGGCCGCGACGCGCTGCCCGAGCCCGAAGAGGGCGTGCAGCGCGAGCTGACCCACGGCCAGGAAGGCCGCGATCCCCGGAAGCGAGCGCTCCCGCCCGGCCAGCGGCACGGCGACCGCGAGGACGAGGAGGAAGGCCGCGCCCAGCGTCCACACCGGAACGCTCGCGCAGGACGCCAGCACATGCCCGCCCGCGGACAGCAGAACGCAGACCGCGGTGAACACCGCGGCCCGGAGCAGTCGCAGATCGGCGCCGGCGCGCGCGACGGGGTGAGGCATGGCTGCGCCATCATCCCACCGCGCCCGTGCCTTCCCTACGGCAGGGGCTTGATCACCAGGGCCCCGCGCGGGCCGGTCCGTCACCCCTTCCCCCATACACGCCCTCACCCACACGGCGCGTCGGCCGAATGAGCGGTCTCACAGGCCCGGCAGGCTTACCGTGTGCTCCGCCCGGCTATACGTATCGGTATGTCGAGCCGCAGCCAGGAGGCTGAGCATGAGCATTTGGTGGTCACTCCACTTGCGGCGCGAGGCCGCGAGCGTTCCGCTCGCCCGGCGGCTGCTGATCGGTGCCATGGAGACGGCCGGGGTGGACCCCGAGACGTCCTACGACCTGGCGGTCGCGCTCAGCGAGGCGTGCGCCAACGCCGTGGAGCACGGTGGTGACTCCTCCACCGGCTATCGCGTCACCGCTCTCATCGACGGGGACACCTGCCGGATCGAGGTCACGGATTCCGGACCAGGGTTCGCCGATCGGGCCCGGCGGATCCCCCGCCGCCCCGGTCGCACCCCGCGCGAGAGGACCCCGGCCCCGGTCCACGAGGAACACGGCCGGGGTCTCTTCCTGATCGCCTCCCTCACCGATCACGTCCGCGTCCGGAACCGGCCGGGCAGAGCGGGTGCCGTGGTGAGCTTCGACAAGATCCTCAAGTGGCGCGACGGCTCCCCGCCGGCGGCGGCGCTGCTCAAGGCGTCGTGAGGGCTTCGCCCGAGGCGTCGTGACGGTTTCGAGGAGCGAGGCGTCGTGACGACGACGGCCGCCGCCCGCGTGGCGCGGGCGGCGGCCGGTGGTCCCGGTGTGGCGGTCAGCCCCGCAGGCCGGCCATCCAGGCCTCGACGTCGGCGGACGTGCGGGGGAGGGCGGCGGAGAGGTTCCGGTTGCCGTCCTCGGTGACGAGGATGTCGTCCTCGATGCGCACGCCGATGCCCCGGTACTCCTCGGGCACGGTGGTGTCGTCGGCCTGGAAGTACAGGCCGGGCTCCACGGTCAGCACCATTCCGGGCTCCAGGACGCCGTCCACGTAGGTCTCGGTGCGGGCGACCGCGCAGTCGTGGACGTCCAGGCCGAGCATGTGGCCGGTGCCGTGGAGGGTCCAGCGGCGCTGGAGGCCCAGCTCCAGGACGCGCTCGACCGGGCCCTCGACGAGGCCCCACTCGACCAGCCTCTCGGCCAGCACGCGCTGCGCGGCGTCGTGGAAGTCGCGGTACTTCGCGCCGGGCCGCACCGCCGCGATGCCGGCCTCCTGGGCCTCGTACACCGCGTCGTAGATCTTCCGCTGCACCTCGGTGTAGGTGCCGTCGATCGGCAGGGTGCGGGTGACGTCGGCGGTGTAGAGGGTGTGGGTCTCCACGCCCGCGTCCAGCAGGAGCAGGTCGCCGGCGCGGACCGGACCGTCGTTGCGCACCCAGTGGAGGGTGGTGGCGTGCGGGCCGGCGGCGCAGATGGAGCCGTAGCCGATGTCGTTGCCCTCGACGCGGGCCCGCAGGAAGAACGTTCCTTCGATATACCGCTCGCTCGTCGCCCGCGCCTTGTCGAGGACCTTCACCACGTCCTCGAAGCCGCGCACGGTGGAGTCGACGGCCTTCTGCAGCTCGCCGACCTCGAAGGCGTCCTTCACCAGGCGCTGCTCGCTGATGAAGACGCGCAGCTCCTCGTCGCGCTCGGCGGTGACCTTGTCGGTCAGCGCCTTCTCGACGCCGGCGTCGTGGCCGCGCACGACGCGCACCGGGCCGGTGGCCTCGGCGAGGGCGCCGGTGAGCTCGCGGACGTCCCGGGCGGGCAGGCCCAGCAGTCGCTCGGCCTCGGTCAGGCTGTGCCGGCGGCCGACCCACAGCTCGCCCTGGCCGTCGAGCCAGAACTCGCCGTTCTCACGGTCGGAGCGGGGCAGCAGGTGGATCGTCGCCTCGTGGCCGCCCTGTCCGTCCGCGCCGGTCGTGGGCTCCAGGACCAGGACGCCGTCCTGCGTCTGGTCGCCGGTGAGGTAGACGTACTCGGTCGAGGCGCGGAACGCGTACTCGGTGTCGTTCGAGCGGGTCTTCAGATTGCCCGCGGGGATCACCAGGCGCTCGCCGGGGAAGCGGGCGGAGAGCTCGGCACGCCGCCGGGCGGTCTCGGCGGCCTGGGGTATCGGCCGCAGGTCGCGGAGCTCGGTGTCGGCCCAGCCGGACTTCATGTTCGCGGCGAGCTCGTCGGAGACGGCGGGGTAGAGGCCGTTCTTCCGCTGCTTGATGGGCTCGTCACCTTCGGGGTTCTCGGGCGCGGGCTGCTCGGTCACTGGCTTTCCTCCTCGAACGGGGCCGCTTTCCATCGTATGTGCGGAGGAATGCGCCCGAGAAGGCTGTGACCGATGGCATTGGACGGCCGGGTGCGGCCGGGGCGGCGCCGAGGCGGCCCGCAAGGGTTTTCAGTCGAAGGTCGCCACCAGCAGCACCACGTCCTCGTCGGGCTCCCCGGGACCGTCGGGCAGGACCGTGCGCAGCACGTGGTCCGCGATCGCCTCCGGGTCGCGGCGGGCGGACCGGGGTACGGAGGCCGCCGCCGAGTGCAGCCGGGCGAAGGAGCGGTCCATGGCGTCGCCGGGGCGGTTGAGCAGCCCGTCGCTGTAGAAGAGGAGCGTTTCTCCGGGTGCGGTCTCGATCTCCACGCTGGGCGCCTCCCAGCAGGCGAGCATCCCCAGCGGCGCCGACAGGGAGGTCTCGACGTACTCGGCCCGGTCCGGGCCGATGATGAGCGGCGAGCAGTGCCCGGCGCCCGCGACGACCACCTTGCGGTGGGCCGGCTCGCAGTAGGCGAACAGCGCGGTCGCGGTGCGGGCCGGTTCGGTCAGCCGGAGCAGCAGCTCCAGGTCGGAGAGGACGGCGACCGGGTCCTCGCCCTCCATGACGGCGTACGCGCGCAGGGCGGCCCGCAGCCGTGCCGTCGCGGCCGCCGCGGCCGGGCCGGACTCGTCGATGCCGCCGAGCGCCAGGCCCAGCGTGCCCTCGGGCAGCGCCAGCGCGTCGTACCAGTCGCCGCCGCCGCGCGACCCGGTGCGGTGGCGGACGGCCAGCCGGATGCCGGGCACCCGGGGCAGCCGGCCGGGCAGCAGCTCCTCGCGCAGCTCGCCCAGGGTCCGGCGGGCACGGGTCAGCTCCAGGAGCCGGGCGAGGTGCTCGGTGGCGTGGCCGCAGTAGAGGTCGGCCAGGTGGCGCTGGCGCTCGGTGGGTTCGGCGGGCTCGTCGTAGAGCCAGACGGCCGCGCCGATGCGGCCGGCGCCGGGGGCCTCGCCGTCGCCGGGCGACGATTCCAGGGGGAGCGCGTAGCTGGCGGTGTAGCCGAGGCGGGCGGCGACCTCGCGGTGGCGGGGGTCGAGGTCGTCCTCGCCGGGGATGTCGGGGTGGGCCCGGCCGGAGCGGTCCCCCAGGGGCGGCAGGTCGTCGAGGAGGCGGACGTACGGGCCGGGGGCGGTGGCGGGGTCGTGCGGGATGGTCTCGATGTGCCCGATGTCGGCGTGGCCCAGGCCCAGGCCGACGGTCAGCGGGCGGCCGTCGTGGTGGTCGGGGTGGAGGGTGACCAGGCCGCGTCCGGCACCCACCAGCGAGGCGCCGGCGCGCAGGAGTTCGCGCAGCGCGGCGTCCAGGTCCGAGGTCCGGGTGAGGCGCTCGGTCAGCTCCTGGAGCGTGGTGAGGTCGGAGACCCAGCCCGCGAGACGGTCGTGCACCGGGGGCGCGGGGGCGGGGGAGACGCAGGAGCCGGGACCGGTGCCGGGGGCGGAGGGGGGAGGGGGGACTGCGGGGGCGGAAGTGTGGGCGGGCGCGGGCACCGGCGGGTCGATTCCGGCCACTTTCGGCGCATGGGGCGTGGTCATGGCCGCCCGCTCCGGACGGGCCGTGCGCGACCCTCGCGGGAACCGTGCGGACGACGGGGCCGGGGCAGCCCGCCGAGCCCGCCGGACCGGTGATGTGGCCTGGGCTTTCGGCGCAATAGCATCGCAAACCCCCTGTCGTGTTGCGTGCTATCAGTGCTCCACATGTACACGCCCGGGCAAGGGGATGTCCAGCATCGGACCCTTGGGATTGGTGGTGTCTGGTGAGGTTTCCGTATGCGTTGGGGACGCACCGAACTTTGGCCGGAAAAAAGTGCCCTGGCCCTCGATTGCGGTCGACTGGGCTCGTTCCAACAGCGCGTCACATCCGGCTCGGTGGGTACATACTCAGAAAGATCGGAAAGGCTCGGCGGAACGCAGCGGCAGTTGGGGCCGCCCCGCAACCCGGCGGCGGACCCGAGCGTCTTATCGGTCGACGGCCACGCCCATCCCCGAGCGACGTGGGGCAACCCGTGTCGCGGGCGACGGGCGCACCGGTTCAGCACGAAGCGCCATCCGCGCGCCACCCCCCGCCAGGTTTCACGCCCGGCCCGCGGCGTGATGCGCTGCGTTGTACGCAGCGATGCGTGATCCACGTGGTGTGCCGGCCCGAGGGGCCACGGCGCGTTGAGTACCGCGCCCAGCAGTGCCCGTAGTGCCATGTAGCCCTCGTGCCTCCAGGGGCTACGCGTTCCATGCAGTGCAGGCGGTTCCTGCGGTCACGCAGTCCCTGCGGTGCCCGCAGTTCATGTCAGCGTGTTCAGTTCAGTACGTGCGACACGGCCCTTGCCGACGGCAAGGACCCACCTTCGGCGTTCACGGAAAGGAACGAGCGCACATGCGCGAGATCCTCGGAAGGCGACGCAGGCTCTCCCTCCGGCGGGCCGGGCGGTCCGCGGTCCTCACCGCGGCCCTCACCTACGCCACGGAGTGGCAGTGGCCCGTGCTCCCGGGCGTGGGCCTGCGGCCCGGCAGCGGCCGCGTACGCGAGTGCGGCTGCCCCGACCCGGAGTGCGCGGTCCCCGGAGCCCACCCCTTCGACCCCGGCCTGCTGGCCGCCACCACCGACGCCCGGATGGTCCGCTGGTGGTGGACCAACCGGCCCGAGGCCCCCGTGGTGCTCGCCACCGGTGGCCGGGCACCCTGCGCGGTGAGCCTGCCGGCCGTCGCCGCCGCCCGCGCCCTGGCGGCCTTCGACCGGGCCGGCGTACGGCTCGGCCCGGTCGTGGCGACCCCCACCCGCTGGTCGCTGCTGGTCGCCCCCTACTCCCTGGAGGTCCTCGGCGAACTGCTGCACCGCCAGGACTGGGTGCCCGGCTCGCTGCGCTTCCACGGCGAGGGCGGCTACGCGGTCCTGCCGCCGTCCCCCACGGGCGCCGGGCGGGTCCGCTGGGAGCGCGCCCCGCGTCCGGCCGGTGCGGTGGCCGGCCGGGGCGCCGGGCGTCGAGTCGACGGCCTGGCGCGGCCGTGGCTGCCCGACGTGGCGACCGTCGTCGACGTGCTGGTGGAGCAGAGCGCCAACTCGGGTACCCCGGGCGGCGACGGCAGCAGGCTGGCGTACTGACCCGCCCGACCCGCCGCCGCGGCGGACGGAGCGGCCGGCACCGGGACGCGGCGCCGGGGGCGCGTACGGACGGGAGACGTCCGCGCTCTCACTCGTACGGGTGCAAGCCGCTCCGAGAACCGCAGGAAACGGGCGTGCGCGGGCGTCGGTGGAGCCGTCGTGCCCGTATGTTCGGCGTACGGCCGTTATCGGGCGCCCTCTGCGGACCGCCGGCGGCCCGGCGGCGGCATGCGCGCGTCCCGGTATTTCCGTGACCGCGCGAACCCGCCCCCTGATCGATTTTCCGTTCCGTCGCGCGAGCGCACCACGGCCCCCTCACGGCCGCGTGCGCGCTTCCGCGGCGCATCGCAGGTGAAGTGCAGGTGGGTCCCATGGTCGTTGCGTCCAGTGCCTCCGCGGCGTCCGGTACGGTCCGGCGGCGGCGCGCGGTGAACTTCCGCGTGGTCGCGCTCGCGACAACGGTGGTCCTGGCCGTCGTGCTGCCGCTGGCGGTCGCCTCGGCCGGTCCGGCCGGGCGCGGGCGCGCGGAACCGGGCACCAGCCCGGCGGGCGACGACGGCCACGAGCGCGGCGGCCCCCGGGCCGCCGGTGCCGCCCGGCCCGGCCCGTACGGCGGCGGCCCCGCCGGCATCGCGCCCGCCGGCGGCCACGGCCCCCGCGGCGGGCGCGCCGAGGACCCCGACACCGGGGACTACCTGGGCAGCCGCCTCGGCGACGACGGCCTGCTCGGCGCCGGCCCGGGCGACCGCGGCACCGCCCGCTGCGGCCCCGAACTCACCGCGCCGGAAGGCGTGGAGGCCCAGACCTGCGTCCTTGAACAGGCGGACGACACCTGGGCCAGGACCTACTACCGCAACGTCACCGGCGCCCCGCTGACCGGCGTCCTGACCCTGATGAGTCCCGGCGGGCAGACGGTGCAGGTGAATTGCCCGATGGCCGCAACCGACGATCCGGACATGTGCGAGACACCCCGTCGGCCGACGGTGCGCGGACATGGCTCGTATGCAGCGGTCGCGGAGATCGCCTCGGCCGAAGGGAAGCTCTTGCTCCGCTCCGGCAGCAACTCCCCCGAGCCCGAGGACGGTTAGCGGAACGCCCACCGCGCACCCCGCCGCGCCCCCGCCACGCACCCCGCCGCGCCCTCCGTGGCACCTTCCGCCGGTCACCCGTCCGGCGGCCCGGGCACGGCCGGTCGTACGCGCCCGGTGAGCCGTCCGTGTGCCCTCCGCGCGCCCCGCCGGCCCGGTGGGGCGGCCGGCGCGCACGGCGGGCGCACCTGGGCGTACGGGCCCCTGGACGGGAGTCGGAAAGGCCGCGCGAGGTGGCCTGGACGGCGTCGTGGCCGGGGAGTTGCGGGTGGGGCCTGCCCGGGATGGGCCCCGGCGTGTACTCGCCGCCTGCTGGTGTGTGCTCGTGGTCCGGGCCGATGCGGGGGACCATGGGGGCGGCGGCGCTGGACGACGGTCCGGGCGTCCGGAGTACGTCCGGATCACGTTCGGAGTTCGATCTGCTGTTCGTCGCGGCGGCCGGAGGGCCGGTGGGGCCGCTCGCCGCGGGTCCGGCGCGGCTCCCTGGACGGGGCCGGTCCTGGTCCGGACATGGAAACGCCCGGTCGCTGGCGACGGGGGATGCACCAGCGACCGGGCTTCTAAAACCGTAACAAGAGATCGGCGGTTCGCAAATTCGATCGTGGATTTCCGGACGCCGATTTCCGGTCCGGCAGCGGGAGTTGTGACAGGAGTCACGCGGATTGACGTGCTGTTCATCCGCGAAAAGCGCCGGAACGACGTCCTCCACCAGGCTTTCGCAGGGCGGCGGAATCGATTCGGCGCTTTTCCCGTCCCCGGGCGCCGTCCGCGTGGCCGGGTATCGCCCAACCCCGCGGACGGGAACGCCGTCAGTTCAGCGTGACCTGACGGCTGGTGAGGCCGCCGCGGGCGCGCCGCTCGTCGGCGGTCAGCGGGGACTCGTCGGCCAGCGCGCCGGCCAGGCGCTCGGCGAACGCGGCGGCGGGCTTCTCGATGTCGGCCGCGCTCATCCCGCTCGGCAGGTCCCACACCGGCACCATCAGGCCGTGCGCGCGGAACGAGCCCACCAGGCGGGTGCCCTCGCCGAGCGAGGTGCCGCCCGCGGCGTGCAGCCGCGCCAGGGCGTCCAGCAGCTTCTCCTCCGGGTGGGTCATGACCCAGCGCAGGTGGTTCTTCTCCGGGGTCTCGCACCAGTACGCGGCGTCCGGGCCGGGCAGCCGGACGGTCGGGATCGCGGCGGCGTTGGCGCGCTCCAGGGAGGCGGCTACCTCGCCGGTGGCGTTCTCGGCGTTCTCCACCCAGAACTCGAAGCCCGTGTGGACGACCGGCTCGAACGGCGCCTCGGTGTCCAGCAGGTCCTGGAGGCGCGGGCCCTCGGCGCCGGTGCGCTCCGCGGCGACCGGCGTGCCCGGCTCGGCCTCCAGGGCGCGCCGCAGCGTGTCGGCGAGGTCGCGGCTGAGGTCGCCGGTGGCCGTGTCGTTCTGCAGGCCCAGCAGGACGGAGCCGTTGTCGCGGCGCAGGGCGGGCCAGGCCATCGGCAGGACCGTCGCCAGGGTGACGGAGGGCACGCCCTCGGGCAGGCCGCCCTTGAGCTTCAGCTCCACCGTCGCGGCGGGCACCAGCTCGCGCAGGGCGACCCAGTCGGCCTCGCCGGGCAGCCCCTCGAACGGGCGCTGCACCAGCTCGGCCACGGCGTGCGAGGCCTCCCGGCCGTGGCAGGCCTTGTACCGCCGGCCGGAACCGCAGGGGCAGGGCTCACGGGCGCCGACGACGGGGATCGGGGCGTCGCTCGTCCGCGTGGCGGCGGCCTTGGTCTGGGGGCGGCGCTTCTTGGCCATGGTGTGGATGTCTCCCGATCGTGCGTCCGGCTCGTGTGCCTTGCGGCATCACTTCGTTGACGGGCGCGAGCCTAGCGCCCGGCGCACCGGGCACGGCCGGGCACGCGCGGAGCCGCGTGCGCGTCGGGGACGGGAGGGGGCGGGAGGGAACGGGAGGAGAGGGGGGAGGGGACGGGAGGGCGCGCCGTCACGCCGGTTCGTCGAGGTCGGAGTAGTCGGAGTAGGCGAGGAGCGGGTCCGCCAGGGGGGCCGTGCGGGGGCGCGTGAGCGGGTGCGCGTCGACGCGCGTAGCGAAACCGGCGCGCGCGGACAGCGCCGCCCATACGGTCACCTCGCCGGAGGCGTCCCGTACGCCCCAGTCCTGGGAGAGCGCGTTGATGATGTTCAGACCGCGGCCGCCGCGCGCCGTGACGGAGGGAGTGGCCGGAAAGGGCCGGGTCGGGCCTCCGCCGTCGGTGACCTCGACGGTGAGCCCGCCGCGTTCGTCGACGCGCCATGCGGCGCGGAATCCGCCGTCCGTCGTGCCCCGGTCGCCGTTCTCCCGGCCCAGCGGGCGCCCGTGCCGGTACGCGTTGCTGAGCAGCTCCGAAAGGATCAGTACGGCGTCGTCGATGACCGAATCCGGTACCCCCCCGGCGCGGAGTTCCTCGCGCATCCGGTGTCTCGCCTCGCCCACACCGGCGGGACCATGGGGTACGGCCATGATCGACGACGTGGGCACCTCCTGTGCCACCACCAACGCCACCCCCGAGACCTCCTTCGTCCCACGTCAGGGGATGGATGCCCCAATGGACTGGACCGGAAACCGGCCAACCTTCACCGGGTGGGGCACTCGCGCGGGTCGAATACGTACCGAACGCGCCGGTGCACTCCATGTAATGGGCGCCGGGCGGTACGGGCGGCGCGTCCCGGGTGGTACGGGCGAGGTGGGCGGCCGGTACGGGCGGCGGGTACGGGCGGCGGGGGCGCCGTACCGCCCGGCTCAGCGGCGGCCCAGCTGGGTCAGGACGGCTTTCGGCCGGTTGGTGATGACCGCGTCCACGCCGAGGCGGGCGCACAGCTCGACGTCCTCGGGTTCGTTGACGGTCCAGACGTGCACACGGTTGCCCGCGCGGTGCAGCCGGGCCACGTACTCGGGGTGGTTGCGCACGATCCGGATGCTCGGACCCGCGATGCCCACCCCCGCCGGCAGCCGGCCGTCGCGGTAGCGGGGCGAGAGGAACTGCATCAGATAGACGGTCGGCAGGCCGGGCGCCGCCGCCCGGACGCGGTGGAGGGAGCGGGCCGAGAAGCTCATCACCCGCACGGGCGAGGGCTCGTCAGGCGGCGGGTCGGCCAGGCCGAAGCGGTCGAGGAGGGCCAGCAGCCGCTCCTCCACCTGGCCGGCCCAGCGGGTGGGGTGCTTGGTCTCGATGGCGAGTTCCACCTGTCGCCCGGAGTCCGCCACCAGCTCCAGGAGGCGTTCGAGGGTGAGGACCGAGGTGCGCTCGTGGTCGCCGCGCTCGGGGTCGAGGTCGGGCGCCTCCGGCTCGCCCGCCGGGGCCTTCCACGATCCGAAGTCGAGCGCGGCGAGGTCGGCGAGCTCAAGGGTGGAGACGGCGCCGCGACCGTTGGAGGTGCGGTTGACCCTGCGGTCGTGCACACAGACCAGATGGCCGTCGGCGGTGAGCCGTACGTCGCATTCCAGCGCGTCCGCGCCGTCCTCGATGGCCTTCCGGTAGGCCGCCAGCGTGTGCTCCGGTGCGTCGTCGGAGGCTCCTCGGTGGGCGACGACGTCGAGGGGGTGGCGCTCGGGACGGTCGTTCCCGGCCGGGTACGCGTAGGTCACCGCGTTATGGTGCCACCGGCTGGCACAATCGCGCATGCGGTCCCCTTTGTCCCGGAGTAAGGGCGACCCGTCGAGGTCACAGGGTCCGCTTACGGTGGTCTGACGCGTCATGGGAAAGGCTTGGCCGAAGACATACGGCGAGCGTGGCCCCGGCGTCGCGACCGACCTGACGTGTACCTGATTGAGGAGACGACGACTGTGAGCACCGAGAACGAGGGCGCCGCCCGTCCGGCAGACGCCGGGCAGGAGAAGGCGGCTCCGTCCGGAGGCGTCACGCCGCAGGCGCCCGCGACCGATCGGACGGCGCAGCTTCCGCAGGTCCCGCAGGCCCCGGCGGAGCCGCCGGCGGCTCCGCCCACGACGCCGCCCGCGGCCCCGTCCGCCCCGGAGGCCGGCGACGGCGGCGCGGCCCCGGCCGCCGCCCCCGCGGCCGCCCCGGACCACACCGCGCAGTTCCCCGCGGCCCCGCCCGTGGCGCCCCAGGGCGCCGCGCCGGGCGCCGCACCGGACACGGCGGCCTTCGGCGCGCCCGGTGCCCCTGGCGCCCCCGGCGTTCCGCCCGTCGCCCCCGGTGGCGGCTGGTACGGCGGTGCCGACGCGCCCCCGCCCCACGGTGCCGCCGGCGCCCCCTGGGGCGCGCCCGTCCCGCCGAAGCGCAAGCGGGCCGGCGGTCTCGTCGCGGCCGTCGTCGTGGCGGCCCTGGTGGCCGGCGGCGTCGGTGGCGGCATCGGCTTCTGGGCGGCCGACAAGGGGATGGGGGAGAACTCGACGACGGTCTCGTCGTCCGGCGACCCCAAGACCGAGAGCCGTACCCCCGGCTCGGTCGCCGACATCGCCGGCAAGGCGCTGCCGAGCGTCGTGACGATCGAGGCGCAGAGCAGCAACGGCGAGGGCGGCACGGGCACCGGCTTCGTCTACGACAAGCAGGGTCACATCCTCACCAACAACCATGTCGTCGCCTCGGCGGCCGACAGCGGCAAGCTCGCGGTGACGTTCTCGGACGGCAAGCAGTACGACGCGGAGGTCGTCGGCCGCGCCCAGGGCTACGACGTGGCGGTCATCAAGCTGAAGGACCCGTCCGGCGCGCGGCTCAAGCCCCTCCCGCTGGGCGACTCCGACCGGGCGGCGGTCGGCGACGCGACGGTCGCGATCGGCGCGCCCTTCGGTCTGTCCGGCACCGTCACCACGGGCATCGTCAGCGCCAAGAAGCGCCCGGTGGCCTCCAGCGACGGCGGCAACGGCAAGGCGTCGTACATGAGCGCCCTGCAGACCGACGCGTCGATCAACCCGGGCAACTCCGGCGGCCCGCTGCTGAACGCCCAGGGCGCCGTCATCGGCGTCAACTCGGCCATCCAGTCCGCGGGCGGCGGGGGTGGGTTCGGCGGCCAGGGCCAGGCCGGCAGCATCGGTCTGGGCTTCGCCATCCCGATCAACCAGGCCAAGAACGTCGCCGATCAGTTGATCAAGTTCCGTACGCCCGTCTACCCGGTCATCCAGGCGACCGTGAACATGAAGGACACCGGCTCGGGCGCCAAGATCGACGGCAGCGGCTCGGAGGCCGTGACCGCGGGCGGCCCGGCCGACAAGGCCGGCCTCAAGGCGGGCGACGTGATCACCAAGCTGGACGACACCAAGATCGACAGTGGTCCGACCCTGATCAGTGAGATCTGGACGCACCGCCCCGGCGACAAGGTCACCGTCACCTACGTCCGGGACGGCCGGACGGCCACGGCGGAGATCGTCCTGGGCGAGCGCCGGGGCGACAACAGCTGAGACCGGGGGCGGGGCCCTCGCCGGTCACCGGCGTGCGTCTTTCAGGTGACGTCGGCCCGCCGGGCGATCACCCGGCGGGCGGGGCTGGAAGACGTACGGATGGCCCCCCTACCGGGAGGCCCGCACCGCGACCAGCGTGCCCCGACGACCAGCGAAGGCCCCGCCATGCCGATCGACGACACCGTGACCCGGTTCCTGAACGCCCTGAGCCCGGCCGACCGCGAGAGGATCCAGCAGCTGCCGCCGGCGGAGCGGGAGCGGCTGGCCGCCGCGTGGGAGGCCGAGCTGGCCCAGGACACGGACCTCGACACCCTCAGCGAGCTCTCCCCGGCGGCCGCCGAGAGCGAGGCCGCCGAACGCGTGGTCCAGGATCTGCCCTGACGCCGCGTCCCCTCCCCGCGGCCCCCGTCCCGGGTACCCAACCCGGCCCGCCCGAGGGCCATTAGCCCCGGCCGCCAGCCGAGCACGATCCCGGCACCGGGTACGCTGGTCCCTGCGCCGTCCCGCCGTGGACGACGCGGGGAGGCTTGCCCGAGCGGCCTAAGGGAACGGTCTTGAAAACCGTCGTGGCAGCGATGTCACCGAGGGTTCAAATCCCTCAGCCTCCGCCGCCGGCCGCGCGCCAGCGCGGATCGGAAGGGGTGTCCCGATGGGGACACCCCTTTTCTCGTGATCGCCCTCGCTAGAACATCTCGCGGTACTCGTTGAAGCCCGTGCCGATTTTGGCCTTGGACTTGAACGGCGCGGAGTCCTTGCCCGTGCCCTTGTACAGGTACAGGTCGCCCTTGGGGTCGCGGGCGAGCAGGTCGCTGTGGCCGTCGCCGTCGACGTCGCCGGTGGCCACCAGCTTGTTGAACTGGTTCCAGGCGGGGCCGACCCGGAGGCGGGGGGCGAACGGCTTCCGCGCGTCGCCCGTGCCCTTGTACAGCCAGAGGACGCCCTGCTTGTCGCGGGCGACGATGTCCGCCTTGCGGTCGCCGCTCAGGTCACCGAGGCCGGTGATCTGGGTGTACTGGTTCCAGCCGGGCCCGACCTGGACGCGCGACTCCAGCGTGCCGTCGGTCTTCGTCCGGAAGCGCCACAGGACGCCCTGCTTGTCGCGGGCCAGCAGGTCGGGGTGGCCGGCACCGGTGAGGTCACCGGGCGCGAGGACGGCGTCGTACTGTCCCCAGCCGGTGGACACCTTCTTCAGCTTCGCGTCGCGCCACAGGTTCAGCGTGCCGTCGTCCATGACGTGGTACGCGCCGTCCTGGTAGCCGGTCAGCTTGAGGTCGATCGACACCCCGAACCGGAAGTGCGGCCACATGTACGCGCCGGACCGGGTGTCGAAGCCGCCCTTGCCGTCGGGCATGTACGCGTACATCTGACCCGACGGCAGGATGCCGGACAGGAAGTAGAACGGCGCGGCGGGAGTCGGCTTCCGCTCCGCGGCACCGGCGGTACCGGCGGCGGTACCGACCAGGGTGACGGCGATCGCCGACGTGACGAGACGCGACAGGGTACGACGGCCTCGCCGGGAGGACTGGGTCACGCAATGGCTCCATGAGGTGTGCGGCATCAGATCGGGGGCCTCCACGCGTGGGGAGGCCCGCACCATTGTCCGGATCTTTGCACGTGTGTCCCAGTGGTTTTGTGGCGGGGGTACCGGAATGACTGATTCCGCCCGGGGGTTGGAGCGGAGGCCTCGCAGTGCCCGAGCCCTCGCCGGTGTCGGCCGGCGGAGCCTCTTCCGTCCTGCCTTTGCCGAGGGTCGGGGGAGTAGTACGCGCGCGTGGCCGCGGGGGTGCGGGTAGTTGGTACCGACGGAGGGCCGGAGGAGTGCGGAAGGAGGAGCAGCCGGTCGCGGCCCGCACTTCCGGCCTGCTGATTTCCCTCGGCGGCAGGCCGGCGCGCAGCTCCGCTCGGCGATCGTTCCGCGCGAGCCGACCGTCTCCGCATGACCCATGCGATGGCCCTCATCCGTGGACCTCCCGCTGGTGCACTCCCATGCGCGTGGTCGAAGCCTCCATCTGATCAAGGTCACCACGTTCGACCGCGGTACGTCGGGTGTGTTTGATGGCAGCGCATTCCGAACAGCGGTCTGGGTTCTGGTCATTCGTCGCCATGAGGAACCTCCGAGTGAGGGGACTCGACCACGCGCGACCGTACTGCTATTCGCGAAAGGCGGCAAGATATCGGAGGGGTGACCCGGGTTCGCCGGGTTGCCTACTGTGTGAGGCGTCAAGAACGCGAGGCCGAGACGGCAGGAGGCCGTGGTGAGCACCAGCGAGTGGGTCAGCACGTCGGTGCCCTACCTGACGCCGCGCAAGAGCGGCGAGCGGGACGCATGGAGCGACGAGGTCGCGGCGAAGGGGAAGCGAGGAACGCAGCGCATCGTCCAGGCCGGCGACGTGGTGCCGCCGCCCGCCGTGGGCGAGCTGCTCGGATGCCCGGAGGGTGGCACGGCCGTCGTCCGCCGACGGGTCATGTACCTGGACGACCGGCCGATGGAACTGACCGACACCTACTACCCCTCGGACATCGCACGCGGTACGCCCCTCGCGGAGAAGGCCAAAATCCCCGGTGGCGCGGTGACCCTGCTGGCGCGCCTGGGGATCGTCGGCGAGCGCGTTCGTGAGGACGTCCGGGCGCGGATGCCCGACGCTCAGGAGCGGGAGACGCTGGCGATGGACGAGGGCGAGCCCGTTCTCTGTCTGACGCGGGTGACCCTGGACGCTGGCAGCCGCCCCGTACAGGTGGATGTGATGACGATGCCCGCGGGGCGACAGAGCCTGCGGTACGAGCTGAAGATCGGGTGACTGTGTCCCAGGCAGCGGACGGTGGCGACATCGACAGGAGGCCGCTCCACGAGCGCATCGCGGCGGACCTCCGGGACGAGATCATGTCCGGCGAACTCGCGCCGGGCGGCAGGGTTCCTTCCACCCAGCGGCTCAAGGACCGCTTCGCGGCCTCGAATGCGACAGTGCAGAAGGCCCTCCAGGTGCTGAAGGCCGAAGGCCTGGTCGTGGGCCGTGCGGGCTCGGCCGTGACGGTCCGCGAACATCGCCAGCGAACCGTGCGACCCGCGTCCTTCCTGACTCCCGCGGAGCCCGGGCAGCCCTACCGATGGATCACCGAGTCGGAGAGCCGGGGCGTGCGGGCAGGCAGTCGGCTGCTGGATGTCGCCGAGGTCGCGCCGCCCCGGGATGTCGCCGAGGCCCTGGGGCTGGGTGAGGACGGTACGTGTGTGATGCGTGCCCAGATCCTGTTGTTCGACGACGAACCGGTTGAGCTCGTCAAGTCCTACTACCCGCTCGCGATCGCCCGGGGCACCGCGATGACGGAGCGCCGGAGGATCCGGGGCGGCACTCCCCGGCTGCTGGCCGACCTCGGCTACCCACCGCGCCGCTGCGTGGACCGCGTCTCGGCACGAGTGCCCACGCATGAGCAGTACGTGGCCCTCGCGCTGCCGACCGATCTTCCGGTCCTGCGCACCTTGCGCGTCGTGTACAGCGACGGAGACGTCCCCATCGAGGTGACGGTGATGGTGAAGGCGGGCCACCTCTACGAGCTTCAGTACGACTTCTCCGACTGAGGCTGCCGGGGGGACGGAGCCGGCGGGTGGGCCCCTCGGTGGGGGTGTTTCATGATCGGCGTAGCATGCGAATCGCGTTTTATCGGGCTTCGGGAAAAGTAGGTACAGCTATGAAGTTGGCCCGTATTTCGGCGATCGTGGTGGCCTCGGCGATCGTTCCGACCGTCCTCCTCTCCTCCCCCGCCCTCGCCGCCGGCGACGCGCGGCCGGGTGCCGGTGCTGTGGTGGGAGCGCCCGCCGACGCGGCCGGTGAGCGGGACAGGGCGGCCATCCTCGCGATGCTCGACGACAAGAACACCGGTGACGTGCTCCGGGAGGAGGCGCGGAAGGCACTGGGCGGGAGCGCGCAGGACATGCGCGCGTTCCTCGAGACCGGTCAGTTCAACGCCCGGCGTACCGATGACCGTATTCGTGCCACCCGCATCATGGGGTCCGGCGGTCCCACGCTGAAGGAGGCCGCGATGGCGGCGCTCCGGGGGAGCGATGCGGACCTGAGGAATTTCCTGGACGAGGGGCAGTTCGCCGCCCGTCGCACCGACGACCGGATACGTGTCACCCAGATCATCGGTTCCGGCGGCCCCGCGATGAAGGAGGCGGGGATGGCCGCCCTCCGGGGCACGGACGAGGACCTGAGGAAGTTCCTGGACGAGGGTCAGTTCGCGGCCCGTCGTACCAACAACCGCATTCGTGCCACCCAGATCATGGGATCCGGCGGGCCCGCTCTGAAGGCTGCCGCGATGGCGGCCCTGCGGGGGAGTGACGCGGACGTCGAGCGCTTCCTGGAGAAGGGGCAGTACGAGGCCCGCGCCAAGGACGAGGCCGCCTCCAAGGCGAAGCCGAAGCCGGCGTCGAAGCCCAAGGCCGCCGGTCGGCGCTAGCGCTGCCTCCGCGACGCGTTTTCCCTGGTCACCCCCGTCACCCCACTGCTGCGGTCGTGTAATATTCATTTCGCGCCGCTAGCTCAGTTGGTTAGAGCAGCTGACTCTTAATCAGCGGGTCCGGGGTTCGAGTCCCTGGCGGCGCACAGAACGAGAAGGGCGTCCCCGTCGAGGGGGCGCCCTTCTCGCATGTGGCCGTACCGCTCAGCGCGGCGCCTCCGCGGCCCCGCCCGCGCGGACGCGGGCGAGGACCTCGTCGTGCAGGGCCGTCAGGCCGCCCGCCGGGATCGGGGCCGGACTGCCGGTCAGGACGTACCACTCCTCGGCGCCGGTGTACTGGATGTCGACGCGGGCCCGGTCGGCGCCGGGGGCGGCCGACGTGGCGACCGTGAGGTCGCCGGTGATGACGCCGACCTCGTCGGTCATGGCGCCGCCAGGCCCCGCGGTGACGTGGTCCACCAGGCGCTCGACGGTCATTCGCAGGTGTCCAGCATGGTGTAGAGGGCCACCTTCTCGGTCGGGGTCACGTGGAGTCGGTAGAGGTGCTTCACATGCGTCCAGGCGCGGGCGTACGTGCACCAGTAGGTGCGCAGCGGGGGCTTCCACTGGTCCGGGCCCTGGTCGCCCTTGCTGCGGTTGGAGGACGCCGAGACGGCGATGAGCTGGGAGTGCGTCAGGTCGTTGGCGAACGCCTTGCGGCGCTCGGTGTCCCACCCGTCGGCGCCCGAGCGCCAGGCGTTGGCCAGCGGGACCATGTGGTCGATGTCCACCTGGGACGCCGAGTTGGCGACCTTCCCGTCGTAGGCCGAGGTCCAGGTGCCGGCCTGGGCGCGGCACTCGTTGTCGGTCGTCACGCCCATCCCGTCGCGCGCGAGCACGACCTCGCGGGTGTCGCACGTGCCCATCTGACGGATCCAGTGCGGGAACTTCGCGCGGCTGTAGCCATCCATCGAGTGTGGCCCCTCGGCGACCAGGTCCGCCAGTTCCTCGCGGACGTCGGGCGCGGAGGGCGGTTCGGGCAGGTCGCGGTGGAGGACGTTCGCCGGGGGAGGGACCGCCACCGGGGCGGGGGTGGCGGCCGGGGCGGTGACGGCCGAGAGGCAGAGGACCGCGGCGGCGACGGTGGCGGCACGGAGCCGCCCGTTGGTTCTGATCACAGGCCCAACGGATACCGGTTGGCCGCCGCGGTCCCCCGGAACGTCACCCTCACCGGGGCGTGCCGGGAATGCCGTCATTGACCGGAAGAGGACACTCCAGGGCTCCGGGGAGGAACCCCGCGCCCGGCCGTCCTCTCAGCGCTTCGGGCCGAAGATGAGGGCGTCCAGCACGGCCCGCGCCATCGCCTTCTCGCCGAGCGCGTTGGGGTGGAAGGCCGCCGCCGGGCGCGTGCGCATGTCGGGCCGGATGCCCTCGATCCAGCGCTCGGCGAACGGGCGGCAGGCGTCGTGGGCGGCCGTCGTGGCGTTGGTGTTGACGTAGAGGTCGCCGAGGGCGCTCGCCTCCCGGCGCAGCATCGCGTTCAGGCGGCGTACGGTGCCGCGCAGATAGGGCACGTCCCCGTCCGCGATGCGCAGGGACTCGCGGCAGCCCTGGACGTCGTCGCCGATGATCGCCGGGTAGCCCACGACGGCCACGCGGGCGCGTGGGGCGCGCTCGTGGACGGCTTTCAGCAGGCGGGCGATCCCGGGCGCGGCGGCGTCGATCCGCCGGTCGAGCCCGTCACTGCCGTCGATGCGCGAGAAGTGCCGCTGGCAGGGGTTGTCGGCGGGGACGGCCCGGTCGGGGTACGTGCACCGGCGCTGGATCTCGTCGAGGCCGATGTCGCCGGCGCCGACGGTGATCGTCACCAGCCGGGTGTTCCGGTCGACCGCGTCGAGCTGGGGGCTCCGGCCGGTGCCGGGCTGACTGCGCCACATGTCGGCGGTCGTGGCGCCCGTGCACGTCACGTCGCGGACGTCCGACAGTTCCAGCTCGCCGCGGACGAGGGAGGGATAGGCGGCGTTGGAGCGCAGGCACGTGGGGTCGGCCTGCCAGGGGATCAGCGGGCCCGACGCGTAGGAGTCGCCCAGGGCCACGTAGCGCTGGTCGCGCTGTACGGGCGCGGAACGGGGCTCCGGTGTGGTGGCCGCGGCGGGTGTCAGCGCGGCGCCGGAGACCAGTGTGGCGGCGGCGCCGAACGTGGCGAGGGCCGCGCGGATTCTGTTTCGTCCTGTACGAGCTGTACGAGCCATTTCTTGCTCCTCATACGGGAAGTTCCGTGGAAGTCGGCGCCACCATCGGGGTGACCGCGGGGCGGCGTCAATCGCATGCCCGGGATGTCCGTCCTTCCTGACCGAATACCGGAGCCCGGCGTCCGGTGAGCCGGGCTTGACGGCCGAGGGGAAACGTTCCGCTTCTGTCACGGACTTCACGGAACGGCCGCCATCACGCATCAGGGACATTCCGCGACGCCGGATCGGACTGACATGACCGGTTCACGCCCCTACGCTCGCGGAGGTGTCGAACGCCGGGCGGTGGCCAACCGCCCGGCGGGCGCGCGGCTGTTGGGGCAGCCGGCGGGCACGGCTGTTGGGGCAGCCGTCACGACGCCTTCCGCCACACCGGTGTGAGCAGGGTCAGGTGGGGACCCTGCCGCCCGGTGCGACGACCGTGAGCGGTGCGGGGCGCACCGGTGGCCCCCGCGGGCCGCCAGTGGTCCCCGCACCGCTTCGCCGCGTACATGGCCTCGTCCGCGCCGCGCAGCAGGTCGGACAGCGCGGCGCCCGGCCGGTAGGCGGTGTGACAGAGGCCGATGGAGGCCCGCGGCGACAGGGTCACGCGGCCCGCGTCCAGGGGCCGCGACAGCCTGGCCGACAGTCCGGTCATCTCCGCGTCCGCGTCGGCGTCGGGTGCCAGGCGCACCAGGGCCGTGAACTCGTCCCCGCCCAGCCGCGCGGCGAAGCCGCCGCGCTCCCGGCTCCAGACCCCCAGCCGACGGCCGACGGCCGCGATGACCTGGTCGCCCGCCTCGTGCCCGTGGGTGTCGTTGATCTGCTTGAAGCCGTTGAGGTCCAGGAGCAGGACAGCGGTGTGCGGGTGCCGGACCGCCCGCTGGGCGCGGGCGGTGAACTCCTCGCGCCGCATCAGCCCGGTCAGCCGGTCCGTGCGGGCGCTGCGCAGCCGGCGGATCAGGAAGACTGCGTGCACGGCCCAGCCGAGGGTGGGAGCGGCGACGGGGAGGGCCTGGAGTATGAGGTTCATCGGTACCTTCCTGTGATGCCGAGGACGGTCGTCGGGTGGTCGATGGCGCCTCGCGGTCAGGGGGCCCGGGCTGTCTGTGGTGCGGTCGACTCGTGGTCCGTCGGTCCGTCGGTCCGCTGGCCGCTGGTCCGGCCGGTCCGTCGTCCCGTCGGCCTGGGGCCCCGGTGATTCACGTGACCTCGGTGGCGCCTGGTGCGTCCGCGTCAACTGCGCCTCGTGGGGCGCCAGTAGCGGAGGGGCGGCCCGGTCCACCGCCCGTTGGGACCGAGCGGTGGATCGGGCCGTCAAGCAAGGACGTCCCCCGTTTCCGGCGGGCGGGAGCGGAACGGGAGCCGGCGGGTGCCGGAGGCGCGCTTTTCTGCCGAAACGGTTCACCTTGTGGTGCGCATGGGGCCGGAGGGTGTCGAGAGGGGTCCGGTGCGGCCGATGCGCGGCTTTTCTATGAGGAAGCGGTTTAAGTCCGGGACATCATGCTTGCGAGGGAATGGGGACGGGCTGGGGGTTCGGTGGAGATTCGGTGGGCAAGTCTGGAGGCGCGACGTCGAAGAAGCGCCGGGGCGGTCGGCCAACCTCCTGGCAGAAACCGGTAGTTCTCAAGGAGGAACCGACATGGCAAGCATCCGCACCGCCGCCCGCGCCTTCGCCGCTCTCGTGGCCCTTCCGATGGCCGCCCTGCTCTTCTCGGGCGTGGCCTCCGCCGACGACGGCGGTCAGCTCGCCAACCGGGGGTCGAACGCGGCCGCCGCCGGCATCGTCGGCAGCGGCATCACGGGCAAGAACCACGGCAACAGCACCACCACGCTGCAGCAGGCCACCGGCAGGCATGCCACGAACCAGGCGAATACCGCCAGCGTCAACGGCTCCGGCCATACGATGATCCGCCAGGACAACATCCGGATCACCTTCACCCAGCTCTGGTGAGCCGGGCCCTGTGCGGCCGCCCCGTCCCCGGGGTGCCCCACAGATGACGTGGTGAGATGTGGACTGGGTCTGTACGGACCGAACGGCGGCACTCCGGTGCCGCCGTTCGGTGTTGAGGGCGTTGACACCCGCGCGTACCTGACGGACAGTCAGATGTGTGAGGGACGACGACGACCCCGCCCGTGAACTCCACGAGCTCCACGCGCGTCTCAGGTCCTACGAGGGTCGTCCGGCCGTCGTGTCCGGACGCGGCCCCGATCCCGTCAACTCCGCGATGATCAGGCACTGGTGCGAGGCCCTGGGCGACACGAACCCCGCCTACACCGGCCCGGACGCCGTCGCCCCGCCCACCATGCTCCAGGCCTGGACGCTCGCCGGCCTGGGCGGCGGCCCGGACGGTCCAGCGCGGCGCACCCGCCCCTACGACGACCTGCTGTCCCTGCTGCGTTCGGCGGGCTGTACCGCCGTCGTGGCCACCGACTGCGAGCAGGAGTACCTGCGACCGCTGCGGCCCGGGGACGTGATCACGTACGACGAGGTCATCGCGTCCGTCTCGCCCCGCAAGACGACCCGGCTGGGGACGGGGTACTTCATCACCACGCGCACGGAGATCCGCGCGAACGGCGAGCTCGCCGGGACGCACCTGTTCCGCGTCTTCCGGTACGCGCCCGCAGCCGCGGCCCCACAGCGGGCCGTGGAACCCCCCGCCCCGCGCCCGCGCCCCGTGATCAACCGCGACAACGCCGGTTTCTGGGAGGGCGTCGCCGCCCGCAAGCTGCTCCTGCAACGCTGCGACGCCTGCGGGACCCCGCGTTTCCCCTGGCTGCCGGGGTGCGGCGGCTGCGGTTCGCCTGCCTGGTCGGCGGTCGAGGCCTCGGGCGCCGGGACGGTCTTCTCGTACGTCGTCGTGCACCATCCGCCCTTCCCGGCCTTCGACCCGCCGTACGTGGTCGGGCTGATCGAACTGGCCGAGGGCGTAAGGATGATCAGCAACGTCACGGGTGTGGCGCCGGAGGAGGTGCGGGTGGGGATGGCCGTCGCGCTGGAGTTCGTACAGGTGGACGACGGGCTGGTGCTGCCGCTGTTCCGCGCCGGTGGGGAGGCGGCCCGATGACGGCCGCACGGCCCGTCCCGGCCGACCCGCCGGTGTTCGCCCCCGGTGACGCGCTGGAGCCGCTCGTCGTCCCTGTCACCCGCACCCTGATCGTCGCGGGGGCCATCGCGTCCCGCGACTACCAGGACGTGCACCATGACGCCGAGGCCGCACGGGCCAAGGGCGCCCCGGACATCTTCATGAACATCCTCACCACCAACGGCCTCGTCGGCCGCTACGTCACCGACCGTCTCGGTCCGGGCGCCGTCCTGCGGCGGGTCGCCATCCGGCTGGGCGCCCCCAACCACCCCGGCGACACGCTGGAGTTGACCGGAACTATTACCTCCATATGTGCGGACGAACGCATCGCCGAGATCGCCGTCGTGGGGGTCGGCGACCGCGGCCGGCACGTCACGGGCACCGTCACCGTCACGCTCCCGCCGGCCCCGGAAGCCCCCGAGGCGTCGTCGTGAGCGCCCTCGCCGCCGGCATCGGCGGACGGGCCGCCGTCGTCGGCATCGGCGCGACCGCCTTCACCAAGGACTCCGGCCGCAGCGAGCTCGCCCTGGCCGCCGAGGCCGTACGGGCCGCCCTCGCCGACGCCGGGCTCGGTCCCGGCGACGTCGACGGCATGGTCACGTTCACCATGGACACCAGCCCCGAGATCACCGTCGCCCAGGCGGCCGGCATCGGCGAGCTGTCCTTCTTCTCGCGGGTCCACTACGGCGGCGGCGCCGCCTGCGCCACCGTCCAGCAGGCCGCCCTCGCCGTCGCGACCGGCGCCGCCGAGGTCGTGGTCTGCTACCGCGCCTTCAACGAGCGTTCCGGCCGCCGCTTCGGGGCCGGGACGGCGCGGCGTGAACCCTCCGCCGAGGGGGTCGCGCTCGGCTGGGGCATGCCGTTCGGTCTGCTCACCCCCGCCTCCTGGGTGGCCATGGCGGCCCGGCGCTACCTCCACGCGTACGGCCTCGGGCCCGAGGTCTTCGGCCACGTCGCCGTCACCGCCCGCCGCCACGCCGCGACCAACCCCGCCGCGTACTTCCACGGCCGTCCCATCACCCTCGCCGACCACGCCGCGTCCCGCTGGATCGCCGAGCCGCTGCGGCTGCTCGACTGCTGCCAGGAGACCGACGGCGGTCAGGCCCTGGTGGTCACCGGCGTCGAGCGGGCCCGTACGCTGCGGCATCCGCCCGCCGTGATCACCGCGGCCGCGCAGGGCGCCGGCCGCGCCCAGGAGCAGATGACCAGCTACTACCGGGACGGGCTGACGGGTCTGCCCGAGAGCGCCGTCGTCGCCCGGCGGCTGTGGGCCGCCGCCGGCCTGCGCCCCGGGGACATCGACGTGGCCGTGTTGTACGACCACTTCACGCCGTACGTGCTGACGCAACTGGAGGAGTTCGGTTTCTGCGGGCCCGGCGAGGGCGGGGACTTCGTGGCGTCCGGCGCGCTGCCGCTCAACACCCACGGCGGGCAGCTGGGGGAGGCGTACCTCCACGGCATGAACGGGATCGCGGAAGCGGTCCGGCAGGTGCGCGGCACCGCCGTGAACCAGGTGCCGGGTGCCCGGCACGTGCTCGTCACCGCCGGTACCGGCGTTCCCACCTCGGGGCTCATTCTCGGCGCAGACGGATGAAACCAGGGCGTGTCATCCCATAGGGGTGGTCTTCCGGCACCTTGACTCGGCCGTATGGACCCACGGAAGAAGATCATCGGATATCTCGTCGCCCTGATGGCGGCGCTGGCCCAGGTGGTCGTCCTCGCACTGCCCGCCCCCGCCGTGTCCGGCCCGGCCCCCGAGGCGGCCGGCCCCAGCGTCTACCGGGGCCGGGGCTTCGACACCTGTCAGGCCCCGTCGCTCACCACGCTCGGCGCCTGGGGGGCGGCCACGTCCTACGGAGCCGTGGGCGTCTACTACGCGGGCCGCGCCCGCGCCTGCCCCCACCAGCGCTACCTCAGCCACCGCTGGCTGACCGGCGCCCGCGACCTGGGCTGGCGGGTGCTCCCGGTCTTCGTCGGGTCCCAGTCGCCGTGCGTCGGCGCGTCCTCCAAGGAGGGCTACCCCATCGGCGACGACCCCTGGGGACAGGGCGTGGACGAGGGCCACGAGGCCGTGCACAGCGCCGCCGAACTGGGCATCGGCAAGGGCAGCCCGCTCTACTACGACATGGAGGCGTACGACGTCGGCGACTACGACTGTGCCGACATCACCCTGACCTTCATCCAGGCCTGGAGCTCCACGGTCCGCCGCAACGGCTACATCCCCGGCTTCTACAGCAGCGCCGCCTCCGGGGTGCGCCACATGGAGATCGCCCGGCGGGCGGGGGAGCACGACCTGCCGGAGATCCTGTGGTTCGCCCGCTGGCGCGTCCCGGCCTCCACGGAGCGTGAGCGGGTGCTGTCCACCGGCGCCTGGTCGCCGCACCGCCGCATCCACCAGTACGCGGGGAACGTCACCGAGACCCACGGCGGCCGGAAGCTGACCATCGACCGCAACCTGGTCGACGCGCCGGTGGCCGTCATCCGTGACTGACCTCCCCCCTCCCCCTCCGGGAGGTGGGGCCGTCCCCCCGGGTACGACCTGAGGGGGACGGTTCTTCGGCACCTCCGGCCGATCCGCCGGGCGGTCGCCCGCTCCTAGCGTGGAGACATGACAGCAACCACGACGTCTGTGTGCGTCAGCGCCTCCACCGCCGCCGTGTACCCGTCGTTCTCCACGTACGTACGGGCCCGCGGACAGGCGCTGCAGCGCACCGCCCGCTCCCTGACCGCGAACCCGTGCGACGCCGAGGATCTGCTGCAGACGGCCCTGACCAAGACCTATCTGGCCTGGGACCGCATCGAGGACCACCGCGCGCTGGACGGCTACGTCCGCCGCGCGCTGGTCAACACCCGCACCTCCCAGTGGCGCAAGCGCCGCGTCGACGAGTTCCCCTGCGACGAGCTCCCCGAGCGCGAGCCGGCCCACCCCACCGACCCCGCGGAGGCCCAGGCGCTGCGCGACGCCATGTGGCGGGCGGTGCACCGGCTCCCCGACCGTCAGCGGGCCATGGTCGTCCTCAGGTATTACGAGGACCTCACCGAGGCGCAGACCGCCGAGCTGCTCGGCGTCTCCGTGGGCACGGTCAAGAGCGCCGTCTCCCGGGCCCTGGGCAAGCTGCGCGAGGACCCGGAGCTGGCCGAGGCGGCGTGACGGCCCCGGCGGCTCCTCGGTCCCGTGACGGCACCCAGGGGTCTCGTGACGGTTCCCAGGGGTCTCGTGACGGTTCCCAGCGGTCTCGTGACGCCTTTCAGCCCAGCGTGGTGACGACCAGCTCGCCGTCCGCGTACTGCTTGCGCAGCACCTTCTTGTCGAACTTGCCGACCGACGTCTTGGGGATCGCCGGCACGAGCACCCAGCGCTCCGGGAGCTGCCAGCGGGCGACGCGCTCGCCGAGGAAGGCGCGCAGGGACTCGTAGTCGACGGCGTAGCCGTCGCGGAGGACGACGGCGGCCAGGGGCCGCTCGCCCCACTTCTCGTCGGGCACGGCCACGACGGCGGCCTCGGCGACCTCAGGGTGGGCCATGAGGTGGTTCTCCAGCTCGACGGAGGAGATCCACTCGCCGCCGGACTTGATGACGTCCTTGGCGCGGTCGGTCAGGGTCAGGAAGCCGTTCGGGGTGATCGTGCCGACGTCGCCGGTGCGCAGCCAGCCGTCGGGGCTGAACTTGTCCTCGGGGCGGTACGGCTCGCTGCCCGCGCCGCCGTGGTAGGCGGCGGCGATCCACGGCCCGCGGACCTCCAGCTCGCCCGCCGACGTCCCGTCCCAGGGCAGCACCTCGCCGCGCGGGCCGATCAGCCGGGCCTCCACCCCGACGGGCATCCGCCCCTGGGTGACGCGGTACGGCCACTCCTCCTCGGGGCTCAGCCCGGCGGGCGGGTAGGCCACGGTGCCCACCGGCGAGGTCTCGGTCATGCCCCACGCCTGGACGACGGTGAGTCCGTGGCGTTCCTCGAAGGCCTTCATCAGAGCGGGCGGGCAGGCCGAGCCGCCGCTGACGACGGTCCGCAGGGACGACACGTCGCGCGGCCTGGCGTCCAGCTCGCCGAGCAGGCCCTGCCAGATGGTCGGCACACCGGCGGTCACCGTGGGGCGCTCCGCCTCGATCAGCTCGGCCAGCGGCGCCGGCTGCAGGAAGCGGTCGGGCATCAGCAGGGAGGTGCCGGCCATGAAGGCGGCGTGCGGCAGGCCCCAGGCGTTGACGTGGAACATCGGTACGACGGGCAGGCAGACGTCGCCCGGCGTCAGGCCGAAGGAGGTGGGCGCGCAGACCTCCATCGCGTGGAGATAGATCGAACGGTGGCTGTAGACCACGCCCTTGGGCTCGCCGGTCGTGCCGGAGGTGTAGCAGAGGGCGGCGGCCTGGCGCTCGTCGATCTCCGGCCAGGCGTAGTGGTCGGCGGGCCGGCCGTCGAGCAGCCGCTCGTAGTCGTGCACCTCGGGGCGCAGGCCCTCCAGGACGGAGGTGTCGCCGGGGCCGGAGACGATCACGTGCTCGACGCAGTCCAGGTGCGGCAGGAGGGGCGCGAAGAGCGGGAGCAGCGAGCCGCTGACGATGACGACGCGGTCGGCGGCGTGCCGGACGATCCAGGCCAGCTGCTCGGGGGGCAGCCGGAGGTTGAGGGTGTGGAGCACGGCGCCCATGGAGGGGACGGCGAGGTAGGCCTCCAGGTGGTCGCCGTTGTTCCACATGAGCGTGCCGACGGGGTCGCCCTCGGCCACGCCGAGGGCGCGCAGGGCGTGCGCCAGTTGGACGGCGCGGCCGCCGACCTCGGCGAACGTGCGGCGCTGCGGCGCCGCCCCGTCCCCCGTCCAGGTGGTGACCTGCGCACCGCCGTGGACCCGGGACCCATGGGCCAGGATCCGGGTGACGGTCAGCGGGACGTCCTGCATCGTGCTCTGCACCGGTGGCCTCCCAAGTCCGCGCGCGGGAACGCGACATAGTTCCCGGCGATTGTGCTGGGGTATCCGCTGGTAAGTCACTAGCCGGACGAAACGAGTCCGCCACACTTCGCGGTCGTACGCCCTGGGCGTACGGGCGCCGGGGGGCGCGCGGCGTTCGCCGTGGTGAGCGCCGAGACCCCGCGCGCCCCCGGCTCGTGTTGTCGCGTAATCAGTCGATTACGTAGAGTGATTGCCATGGAACAGCCAGTGGACGCCATCCCCCAGGACGTCGTCGACGCCCTCGACTACGACCCCCCGGAGCTCGTCGAGGTCGGCTCCTTCGCCGAGCTCACCCTCGGCGGCGGCGACACCGACCCCGAGGCGCTCCCCGGCCTGGACGACTGAGCGGCGGCGACCCGTGTCCGTCATGACCTCCGACTCCCCCGACGTGTCGTTCGTCGCGCTGCCCGACAGCGCCGCGGGCAGCGCCGCGGCGGCCGCCGTGCCGGCCCCCGGTCCCCGGGTCGTCAATCACGCCTCCGGGCGCCCCTGGCTGCTGGGCCGCTGGCCCGCCGACGCGGTCAAGGTCGCCACCGCCGGCCGCACCCGCGTCGTCGTCGCCGGCTGCTGTCCGCTCACCACCGCCGAGCTGGCCGCCTTCGCCGCCCGGTTGACCGCCGTCTCCGGCCTCGACGACCTCGCCGTCCGCCTGCGCGGCAGCGCCCATCTGATGGCCTCCGTCGGCGGCCGGGTGCGGGTGCAGGGCGGGGTGGCCGGCGTCCGCTCGGTCTATCGCGCGCGGATCGCCGGGGTCACCGTCGCCGCCGACCGCCCCGACGCCCTCTCCTCGACGGCCGGCGCCTCCGTCGACGAACGCCTCGTCGGCCTCCGCCTGTTGTCCCCCTTCGTGCCCCATCCGCTCCGGGAGCGCACGCCGTGGTGCGGCGTCGACGCCGTCCCGCCCGGCAGCTATCTGGCCATCGAGCCCGACGGCACCGCCCGTACGGTCCGCTGGTGGACCCCGCCCGAGCCGGAGCTGTCCCTCGGCGAGGGCGCCCCCGCCGTGCGCGACGCCCTGGCCGAGGCGGTCCGCGCCCGGGTGCGCGGCCTGCCCGGCGGCGAGGGGTCCGCCGTCGCCGTCGCCCTCGCCGGCGGCATGGACTCCGCAGTCCTGGCCCACCTCGCCGCCTCCGGGGACCACCGCCTCATCACCCTCCGCACCGCCCGCCTCGACCCCGCCGGCGACGACACCCCCTGGACCCGCCGCGTCTCCGCCCGCCTCCCCCGCGCGGAGCACGTGGTGGTCCCGTACGACCGCGCCCCCGCCCTCTACGCCGGGCTGGACCGGGGCTCCGGCGTCCTCCCCGCCGAGCCCCCGCACCGCGTCCGCGCCGGAGCCCGCGGGGAGCACACCGCGCGCCAGCTGCTCACCCGGGGCTCCCGCCTCCACCTGTGCGCCCATGGCGCGGCCGAGCTGTTCACGCCCCCCGCCGCGTATCTCCACACCCTCGCCCGCTCCCGCCCCCTCGCCGCCCTCCGCCGCATCCGCGGCCGAAGAGCCCTGACCCGCTGGTCCCTCGCCGCCACCTGCCGGGCCGTCGCCGATTCCCGGGGCTTCCCGGCCTGGCTCACCCACTGCGCGGTGCGCCTGACCGCCCCGCCGCCCCGCCCCCGCCATCCTCAGCTGGGCTGGACGGCGGAGCTGCGGATGCCGCCCTGGGCCACGGCCGACGCCGTCGACGCCGTGCACGAGATGATCACCGACGCGTCGTACGAGCCCCTCGCCCCCGACCGCGGCGCCCATGGCGCCCTGGACGCCCTCCGCCGCGCCGGCGCCGCGACCGGCTACGCCACCCGCCTGATGGCCGCCCACGGCGTCGACCTGGCCGCCCCCTATCTGGACGACCGCGTCGTCGAGGCCGCCCTCGCCGTCCGCCCCCACGAGCGCGGCGCGCCCCCCGGCGGCAGCGGGCCGCTCCTCGCCGAGGCCGTGCGCGACCTCGTCCCCGACGACGTCCTGGGCCGCACGCCCCGGGGCCACTACGGCGAGGACGTCATGGACGGCATGCGCCGCCACCGCCGCACGCTGCTGGGGCTGTTCGACGGTTCGGAGCTGGCCCGGCTGGGGCTGGTCGACGACGCCGCCGTCCGTGCCGCCCTCCGCGCCACCCACACCACCGTGGCCCCGCTGCTCGCCCTGGAGCCGACCCTCGCCTGCGAGGCCTGGCTGCGCACCCTGCCCGCCGGCCGGCCCCGGGAAGGAGCGTCCCCGTGACCGCGTTCGCCCTCCGCCGCCATGTGACGGCCACGGAGACCGAACACGCCACCGTCCTCTTCGACCAGCGCCGCGGCCGCTACTACCAGCTGAACCCCACCGGCGCCCTGGTCCTGCGCGTGCTCCTGGACGGCGGCGGCCTCCAGGGCGCCGCGCGCGCCCTCCGTGAGCGGTACGGCATCCCCGAGGCGCGGGCCGTCGCGGACGTGACATCCCTGATCGACACCCTCCGCACGACCCGGCTGGCCGAGCGATGACCGCCCCCGCCGCGCTCTGGGAGCCGATGCCGCTGCGCACCCGCGCCGGGGCCCATCTCGCCGTCGCCGCCGCCCGGTTGCTGGCCCTGCTGCCGCCCTGCCGCATCCGCGCCGTGCTGCGCGGCGTCCGTCGCGGCGCGGCCCCGGCCACCCTCGCCGAGGCCCGTACGGCGCGCGAGGCCGTGGTCCACGTCAGCACCCGCTGCGCGGGCCGCGCCTGCCTCCAACGCTCGCTGGCCGTCGCGCTGTTGTGCCGCCTGCGCGGCGTATGGCCCACGTGGTGCACGGGCGTCCGTACGTCCCCGTTCCGGGCCCATGCCTGGGTGGAGGCGGAGGGCCACCCGGTGGGCGAGGCCGAGCCGCCGGGGTACTACACGCCGACTCTCGTGGTCGGTCCGGGAGGTGGGGTGTAACGGGTGGGGCGAGGCGGGGTATTGGGAGGGTGACAGGAGGGCGGGGAGAGGCCGAACGCGAGGACCGATTTCCGCCAGCGACGCCTCGTTCGCGCCAGTTTCATTGAACGCGCAACGAAGTTCGACCCGAGGAGAACGCGATGAACGGCAAGGTGGCTCTGGTGACCGGTGGCAGCCGGGGCATGGGCGCGGCGATCGCGCTACGGCTGGCGGCGGAGGGCGCCGATGTGGTGATCACCTATGTGTCCGACGAGGCGGCGGCCCGTGAGGTGGTCCGCAAGATCGAGGCGGAGGGCCGGCGCGCCCTGGCGATCAGGGCCGACGCGGGGGACGCGGCCGACGCGGTGGGCGCGGTGGAGAGCACCGTGGAGGCCTTCGGCCGGCTGGACGTGCTGGTCAACAACGCGGGCTTGGGCATGCTCGGCCCGATGGAGGGCTTCACCCCGGCCGACGTCGACCGGGTGCTCGCGGTGAACGTGCGCGGCAGCTTCCTGGCCGCCCAGGCCGCCGCTCCGCACATGACCCGGGGCGGGCGGATCATCACCATAGGCAGCTGTGTGACCCAGCGGGTCCCCGCTCCCGGCGCCACCCTCTACGCCATGAGCAAGGCCGCCCTGACGGGCCTGACCAAGGCGCTCGCGCGGGAGCTCGGCGGGCGGGGCATCACCGCCAACGTGGTCCACCCCGGCCCCGTCGACACCGACATGAACCCGGCGGACAGCCCGTACGCCGCCTCCCAGAGCGCGATGACCGCGGTCGGCCGGTACGGGACTCCCGAGGAGATCGCCTCGACCGTCGCCCACCTCGCGAGCGACGAGGCGAGCTACATCACCGGCGCCGAGATCTCCGTGGACGGCGGCCACGCGGCCTGATCCCCGGCCCCGATCCCCGGCTCGATCCCCGGTCCGGTCCCCGGCTCGATCCCCGGCTCGATCCCCGGCTCGATCCCCGGCTCGATCCGCGGCCGGGGGCTTCGGTCAGCTCCACGTCGCGCCGGCCGGCTCCTGGAGGGTCGCGTTGAGGCGGTTGAAGAAGTTGGTCAGCGCGATCATGAGGAGGATGGCGGAGAGCTGCTTCTCGTCGAAGTGCTCGGTGGCCGTGTTCCAGACGGCGTCGGGCACCGCCTGGCCGGTGCGGTCGGCGAGCCGGGTGGCGTGCTCGGCCAGGTCGAGCGCCGCCCGCTCGGCGTCGGTGAAGAAGGGGGCCTCCCGCCAGACCGCCACGGAGTGGAGGCGCTCGTCGGTCTCGCCGGCCTTCTTGGCGCTGTGCACACCGCCGTACACACAGGCGCTGCACCCGTTGATCTGGCTGGCGCGCAGGTGGACGAGCTCCAGGGTCGCCTGCGGGACCCCGCCCTGGGCGGCGGCCTTGTAGATGTTCTGGATGCCCTTCATGGCGTCGGGCAGGACCATCGCGGGGTTGGTCATACGAGCTTCCATGGTGTCTCTCCCGTCTGGTGGACGGTGCTTCCCGCACCGCCGTTCGCGTCCGTTCACTGACATGACGGAGCGCGCGACACGGATGTGACGGACGGGCGAGATTTTTTCGGGGCGGCTCCGGCGGGGCGGTTCCGGCGCGGCGGCTCCGGTGGGACGGCTGCGGGCGGCGGGTCAGGCCGTCCGGAGTCCACCGAGCAGCGCGTCCAGGGCCAGGTCGAAGCGGGCCTGGTGGTCGGCGGGGGTGCCAAGGCCGCCGGCCACCGCCGCGGCCAGGGTGGGGAAGGCCGAGAGGTCGAGGTCGTCGTCCGGCTCGTCCGGGTGCCCCGGCGTGGAGGCGGCCTCGGCCAGGCAGTGCCCGATCACCAGGGTGGACAGGGCGTTCACGATCCGCAGCGCGTGGACGGGGCCGATGCCGGCCGCGCCCAGGGCGGCCGCGGTGTCCTCCACGGCCCGCAGCGCCTCGGCCGACCGCGCGGGGCGCGTGGCGACCAGCGGGATGACGCCCGGGTGGCGCAGCAGTTCGTCCCGGAAGGCCGCGGCGAACTCCCGCAGCCGGCCGGGCCACGCGTCCGCGTCCCCGGCGGCGTCCCTCTCGGCATCGAAGCGCGGCCGGACGGCGGAGACCACCTGCTCGACGAGGCCGTCGAGCAGGGCCGCCTTGTTGGGCACGTAGTGGTACAGCGTCATGGCCTCGACGCCCAGTTCCGCGCCGAGGCGGCGCATGGAGAGCTTCTCGACGCCGTCGCGGTCGACCAGGTCCAGGGCCGCGCGCAGCACCTTCTCCCGGGTCAGTCCGGCCCGCCTGGCGGTCGTGTTCATCGCTTCTCCCGGTCCCTCGCGCCCTGTGCCGCTTGACTTTCTTACAGCGTAAGGAAAGAGTACCCCGCAGCGAACTCTTACGGCGTAAGGAAAGGTCTTCCGGGCATGCGTACCGACACCCACAAGCAGCTGGTCACGGCGTTCTTCGCCGCGCTCAACGATGCCCGCACGGCGGACCTCGCCGACTTCCTCGCCCGCGACGTGGTCGACCACAACAAGATCATTCACGGCGAGCCGGACGAGCCGGGCGCGGCCTTCGCCGCCATCGAGCAGCAGCTCACCGCGCTCGCGCCGTACCACGCCCGCGTCGACGAACTCATCGCCGAGGGCGACAAGGTCGTCGCCCGCATCACCCAGAGCGGCGTCAGCTCCGGTGCCCACCCCCGGATGCCGGTGCCGACCGGTCGCCGCTTCGAGAACGAGGCGATCTTCGTCTTCACGATCCGCGACGGCCGCATCGGTGAGATCCGCGGAGTCTCCGACCGCCTGGGCCTCTTCCTCCAGCTCGGCTGGGACTGGCCCGAAGCCGCGTGACACCACGACCTCCGGAGGGGCTACGACGCCCCCGGCGCGTCGGCGACCCCCGGCGGAACGTCGTCGCGGTCGAGGACGGAACCGGCCGGGCGCCAGCACTCGTGGGAGATCTCCCGGCAGATCAGCCCGGCCCGCAGCTGGAACATGGCGAGCTTGCGCACGGAGAGCTTCGCCCCGGGCGGCTGGTCGAGGCCCGGCAGCCGACCGCTCAGGGTGACGAGGAGCAGTTGGTCGTCGAAGACCCAGTCCTCGGTGGCCTCGCGGCGCAGCGCGGTGGCGCGGTCCACGGTCAGGGACGCGAACAGCTCGCGGTAGGCGGCCTTGATGCGCTCCCTGCCGCGCAGGACCACGCCCCGGGCGGGCGCCTCCCAGACCACGTCGGGGGTGTAGAGCTCCATCGCGCGGTCGAGGTCGCGCACCTCGCGCTCCATGTGCGCGGCGACCACGGCCAGGTTGGCGGCGATGGTCCGGGCGCGGCGCTCCTCGGTGTCGCCCACGGCGGATCACGTCCTCGGGCTCGCGGGCCCCGGCCGGGTGCCGGCGCCGCCTGCGTCGTGCGCGGCTCTCATGCTGGCAGCCCGCCCGCGACGCGGGCACGGCGCGATTCGGACGGGCGTGGCGCCCAAGCGGGGACGGGCGCGGCGCCCAAACGCGGGCGGGGTCAGCCCTTGGCGCGCTGCCGGGCCGCGAAGGCGCCGGCGGTCCAGCCCACCGCGACCCACGCCGCGGCGATGGCGCAGACGCCGCTCCAGCCCCACTGGCCGAACGCCGGGCCCGCGACGGCCGACGCGCTCGCGGCGCCGATGAAGCCGCAGACGACATAGGCGGTGTTGGCCACGGCCGGCTTCGACGTGGCGCCCAGGGCGCGGGTCTGGTTGGCGACCTGACCGGCCATGAGGCCCGCGTGGATGAGCACGGCGGCCACGCACAGCGCCCACAGGCGGTCGCCGCCGAGCAGGAAGAACGGCAGGGACGCCGCCACGGACAGATAGGCGGCGGTGACGACGCGCACGGCGCCGAAGTGGTCGATGAGGCTGCCCGAGACGGGCGCGACGGCGGTGGAGACGAGACCGAAGAGGCCGAACAGGCCCGCCGTGCCGGGGGAGTAGTGGTACGCGCCGGTGGTGCTGGTGAGCAGCAGGGTGAGCGTGGTCCACAGGGCGCTCCAGGCGCCGAAGATGCCGCCCTGGCGGAGGCACGCGGCGCGCAGCCCGGGCGACGAGGCGATCAGGCGCGGCAGCCCGGCGATGGTCCGGAAGGGGTTGGTGGCGCTGCCGCGCGGGCGCCGCTCGGCGGGGAGGACGAGGGCGGTCACCAGGCCGATCGCGACGGTCAGCGCCGCGGCGCCCCAGAACACCACGCGCCAGCCGTACGCCTGGCCGACGAGCCCACCGGCCACGCGTGCGGCGACGATGCCCGTGAAGAGGCCGGCCACCACGGTCGCCACGTGCCGCCCCCGCCGGTCGGCGGGCGCCCGCTCGGCGACGAGGGGGACGAGCAGCTGGGGCACGACCGTGGCGGCGCAGGCCACGACCACGGCGGCGGCCAGCGCGGGCAGTCCGGGGGCGAGCGCGGCGGCGACCAGGGCGGCGCCGGCGACGCCGCAGAGGACGGCGACCAGGCGGCGCCGGTCGGCGGTGTCGCCGAGCGGGGCGAAGAACAGCAGGCCCAGGGCGTAGCCGAGCTGGGAGAGGGAGGCGATCCAGCCGGCGGCCGACGTCGAGGCGCCGAACTCCTGGGCGATCAGGCTCAGGAGCGGGGCCGCGAGGTAGATGTTGGCGGCGGTGACGGCCGTGCACAGGGCGATGACGCCGAGCAGCGTCCCGGGCCGGGGGCCGGTCCCGGCGCCCGCCGCCGCGGCCGGCGTCCCGGGCGTCGTTCCGTGCCCTGTCGCCGGGCCCGCCGCGTTCTCCGCCTGATGCGGACGGGTGATGGTCATGGTCGTGAGCCCCCCTTGTAACCAACTGGTTGGTTACAAAAAACCAGACCGCGCGCACGCCTGTCAACCAGTTAGTTGGTTACGCTGGGTGCATGGGAGCAGTCAGGGACCCCGAGGCCACCAAGGCGCGCATCTTCGAGGCGGCGACGGCGGAGTTCGCCGCGCACGGCATCGCCGGTGCCCGCATGGACCGCATCGCGCGCGAGGCATGCGCCAACAAACAGCTGATCTACGCGTACTTCGGCAACAAGGCGGAGCTCTTCTCCCAGGTGCTGGAGCGGCGGCTGATCGAACTCGCCGCCGCCCACCCCGTCGACGCCGAGGACGTCGACGGCTGGATCGACCGCCTCATGGCGTACCACGCCGCCAACCCGGAGCTGATCCGGCTCGTCTTCTGGGAGGGCCTGGAGTACGGCACCGGGAGCATCCCGCGCGAGGAGGAGCGCCGGCGGCACTACGCCCGCAAGGCCGCCGCCTTCACCGCGGCGCAGGAGAAGGGGATCATCGACTCCACCATCCCGGGCACCGACCTGCTCTTCATGCTGATCGCCCTCGCCTCCTGGCAGACGGTCCAGCCGCAGATGCGGCGCATCCTCGTCGGCGACACCGACGAGGACCGCGCCCGTCTGCGCGCGTCCGTACGCCTGGCGGCACGCCGCATCACGGGCACGGACCGGCCGGAAGCGACCTGACCGGCACCGGCCGGCCGACCGTGGACCGACGGCCTCCGGCCGTCAGTTCGTGCCGATCTTCGCCAGCAGGTCCACGATCCGGCCCTGCACCTCGGCGCTCGTCGACCGCTCCGCCAGGAACAGCACCGTCTCGCCCGAGGCCAGCCGCGGCAGCTGGGCCGGGTCGATGTCGGCGGAGGTGTAGACGACCAGCGGCGTACGGCTCAGCGAACCGTTGCCGCGCAGCCAGTCGACGATGCCCGCGCGCCGGCGGCGCACCTGCATCAGGTCCATGATCACGAGGTTCGGGCTGGTCTGCGCGGCGAGCGTCACGGCCTCCGAGTCCGTCGCCCCGCACACCACGTGCATGCCGTGCCGCTCCAGGGTCGCGGTCAGGGCGTTGGCGATCGGCTCGTGCTCCTCGACCAGCAGCACCCGCGGCGGGTGCATCTCGCTGTCGCGCGGCGCCAGCGCCTTCAGCAGCACGGCCGGGTCCGCGCCGTACGCGGCCTCCCGCGTCGCGTGCCCCAGGCCCGCCGCCAGCAGGACCGGCACCCCGGCCGTACCCGCCGCCTCGCGCAGCGACTGCAGCGCGGCGCGGGTGATCGGGCCCGTCAGCGGGTCGACGAACAGCGCCGAGGGGGACGCGGAGATCTGCTCGTCCACCTCCTCGCGCGACTGCACGATCACCGGCCGGTAGCCGCGCTCGGTGAGGGCCTTCTCCGTGGACTCGTCCGGCGCCGGCCAGACGAGCAGCCGCCGCGGGTTGTCGAGCGGCTCGGGCGGCAACTCGTCGTCCATCGGCGGCCGTACGGGCTCCACGACCTCGACCGCGCTGTTCGGTCCGTCGAGCGGCTCGGGCCCCTCGGCGCCCTCGTCCGGTGCCCCTATGGCGAAGGCGCGCACCTCGGGCGCCCCCAGCAACGGCTGCGGGTGCGGATGCGGGCGCGCGGCACCGGCGGCCGCGGTCTGCGCCTGGGCGGCCTGCGCCAAGGCCTGTGCCTCGCGCTCCCCCTCGGCGGGGTTGGCCAGCCTGCGCCGCCGGCCGGAGCCGGCGGTCGGCGTACCGCCCGGCGGGGTGTCGTTCGCGCCGGGCCCCTGGCCCAGCGTGCGCACGCTGATCGCGCGCGGTCCGGCGCCCGGCGCCTGACCGGCCGCGCCCGGCTCCTCGGCGAGTGCCCGGCGGGCCCGCCGCCGCCCGGTCGCCGGCGGCTGCGCCGGTTCCCCGTCGGGGGCGGGCTGGGCCTCGGCCCGGGTCCGGAGCTGGGCCTGGGCCTGAACCTGGGCACGGCTCTGTCCCGGGTCCTGCTCCTGGCTCCGTTCCTGGACGTGCGGTGCCGCACCGGCGTTGCCCGGGGCGGGCCCGGCGCCGTCCGGCGAGGCCTCGCCGGCGGGACGCGGGGCGGACGCGGTCGGGCCGTCCGGCCGGTGGTCGCGCGCGGGGTACGGGCCCGCGGGGCCCACGTCCTGGCCGGCGGGGCCACTGTGACCGACGGCCGCGTCAGGACCGTTCCCGGGACCGCCGGGGGCTCGCACCGGTGCCGGGCCCATGGCGATGGCCGGGCCGGCGGCCTCGGGCCGGGGCCCGTCCGGGCCGGCCTCGCCGCCCCGGCCGTACGCGCCACCGTCGCCGCCGGGGGCACCCGCACCGCCCTGCGGCGGAACGGCGACCGGAGCCGGGGACGGAACCGGAACCGGAATCGGAACCGGACTGGAGGGCCGGGGGTCCTGAACGGGCTGCACCGGCGGGACCGGCTGCACCGGCGGGACCGGCTGCACCGGCTGCACCGGCTGCACCGGGGGAACCGGCGGGACGGGCTGAACAGGTCGGGCGGCCGGCGGAGCCACCGGCATCGGCGGCGCCTGCGGGACCGGCGGCGCCTGCGGTACCGGCGGCGCCTGCGGTACCGGCGGCGCCTGCGGTACCGGCGGCGCCGCGGGGGCGTTCCGCGGGCCCCGCTCGCCACCGCCACCGCCGTCGTCGTCCGTCCCCGGGGCGCGGTCCGCGTCCGCCGGGGGCAGGGCGAAGGCCGTGCGCGGCACGGCCGGTTCGTCGGTCGCCTGGCCCGGGATCTGGCCCGGGATCTGGCCGGGGATCTGGTGCTCCGCCTCGGCGACGGCGCGTCGCGCGCGGCGGCCCGTCGGACGGCCGGCGGCCTCGGGGGAGCCCGCGGCGCGGTCGGCGTCGGCGGGCGGCAGGGCGAACGCGGTGCGGGCCGCCTCGGGGCCCTCGGCGGCCGCGGCCGACGCGGCCTCGCGGCGCGCCCGGCGCCCGGTCGGGGCGGTTCCGGTGGGCTGGGGCGGCACCAGGCCGGTGCCGGGGCGGCCGGCCGCGGTGTCGTCGGCGGACCCCTCATCGGCGCGCGCGGGACCCCGCCGGCGCCCGGTGGGCTGCGGTACGGGGGCGGCCGCGTCCGTACCGCCCTCCGGGCCCGGGCCGACGGGCGCGGCGGGCCCGGCCGGTTCGGCGCCGGACGGCGCGGCGGCACCCGGGGCGCCGCCCTCGGCCGGTGCCCCGGCCCGCCGGCGGCCGCCGCTCTGCGCGGGGCCCTCCGGGGCCGCCGCGTCGGGGCTGGTGCCCCGGCCGCGCTGGGTGGGCATCGGCATGACGGTCGTCAGGTTCTCGGTGTCCGGACCGCGCCGCTCCGCGGACGGCGGGACGGGCCCGGCCTCCGCCGACACCGGCACTTCGAGGACGTACGCCTGCCCGCCCGAAGCGCCCGGCACCTCGTGGGTCTGGAGCACGCCGCCGTGCCGGCGCACGATGCCGCGCACCAGGGGGCCGTGCACCGGGTCGCCGCCCGGGTAGGGGCCGCGCACCTCGATGCGGACGACCTCGCCGCGCTGCGCCGCCGCGACCACGATCGTCGAGTCGCCTATGGCCGAGGCCCTGCCGGCGGCGGAAACGGAAGCGGAAGTGGAACCCGTGGAGTCGACTCCGGCGACGTCCGCGATCAGATGCGCGAGCGCCTGGGCGAACCGCTCGGGGTCCACCTCGGCCTCGATCGCCGGGGCGTGCACGGCGAACTGCGCCCGCCCGGGGCCGATCAGCTCGACCGCGCCGTCGACACCGGCGGCCACGACCTCGTCGAGCGCGACCTTCTCGCGGGAGAGCTTGTCCTGTCCCGCGTCCAGTCGCTGATAAGCCAGCACATTGTCGACAAGGGTGGTCATCCGGGCATATCCGGCGGCCAGGTGGTGGAGGATCTGGTTGGCCTCGGGCCACAGCTGCCCGGCCGGGTCGTCCGCCAGGGTGCCCAGCTCGGCACGGAGTTGGTCCAGCGGCCCGCGCAGGGACTCGTCCAGCACGGCCACCAGCTGCGCGTGCCGCGCGGCCAGGGCGTCGTAGGGACGCCGGTCGGTGAAGGTCATCACCGCGCCCACGAGCTGGTCGCCGTCACGCACCGGGGCCGTCGTCAGGTCGACCGGTACGGCCCGGCCGTCCTTGGCCCACAGCACCTGGCCGCGCACGCGGTGCTTGCGCCCGGAGCGCAGCGTGTCGGCGATGGGCGACTCCTCGTACGGGAACGGCGTGCCGTCCGCCCGGGAGTGGTGGATGAGGGGGTGCAGCTCGCGGCCGCCGAGGTCGCTGGCGCGGTAGCCGAGGATCTGCGCGGCGGAGGGGTTGACCAGGACGACCTTGCCGGCGGTGTCCACGCCGACGACGCCCTCGGAGGCCGCGCGCAGGATCATCTCCGTCTGGCGCTGGGAGCGGGCGAGTTCGGCCTCGGTGTCCATGGTGCCGGTGAGGTCGCGCACGACGAGCATCAGCAGCTCGTCGTCGTAGGAGGCGCTCGGCTCGGCGTACGGCGTACGGCCGTCGAGATTGGCGCTGGTGACCTCGACCGGGAACTGGGTGCCGTCGGTCCGCCGGGCGATCATCCGGGTGGGCCGGGTGCGGCCGCCGTCCGGGTCGTCGCGCGGCGGGCGGAGGCCGCCCGGGATGCGCCGGGAGTCGAACTCCGGCAGCAGGTCGAGCAGGCCGCGCCCGACGAGACCGGTGCCGGGCACCTCGAAGGTCTCGAGCGCGATGTGGTTGGCGTTGACGACCGTGCCGTTGCAGTTGACGAGCAACAGCGCGTCGGGCAGGGCGTCGAGTATGGCTGCGAGGCGAGCAGCGCCTCGGGATGGCCTGCTGCTCACGACGACGCTTCCTCCCTGGTTACCGCATGGTGCCGACCGCTGGGGGCGGTTTCCTGCCGCCCCTCGGCGTGTCATCGAGGGGAAGTCTACGGGCTGGCGATGCGGGCGCCACTGCCGACGAGAGGTGTGGCGACGCCCCTCGCGGGGCCTCTCCAGGGCGTCTCGGGCAGGCCGGACATGCCCCTCGTGTCCCCCTTCGTGGCGACCTTCCGGTCAGCTCCTACCACCCACCGGGGAGGTTTTCTTCGGCAAGCCCTTCGACTGTCCGAACAGAGTGGAGAAGCGGTTCCAGCGGGCCGTCTCGCAGCCGTTCGTCCTGCTGAAGCGGGCGTCGACCGGTCGCCCGGCCCAGGTGCCGGTCACCCGGGCGCGCTCCGGGCCACCGTAGAGCTGGGTGCAGTTCGCGTCCTTCGGTACGGGCGCGAAGAGGTCCCGGCCGAAGCGCGTCTCCTTGTCGAGCTGGTCACACGCCTCCAGGGCGCGGGGGTGGGTGCCGCCGGCCGGGTGGCAGTACAGCTCGTGGGTGCCGTCCCGGTCGCCGGAGTCCGTGACGGTGATCGTGAGGTGGTCGGCGGCCCGGGACAGTCCCTCCTCGCCGCCCAGCGGCAGCGGGGCGGCGAGGGCGGCGGGCGCGGCGAGGAGCGGGGCCAGCGCTGCGGCGAGCGCGAGGCGGCGGAGCGACATACGGGGACTCCCGGGGGTGCGGCGACAGGGCTCGGGGCGCGGCCGGAAGCACGGCGGAGCCCCTCGTCCGAACTAACGCTCCGGAGCGCCCCGCGTTGCGCGCCGGGAAGGCCTTTGCCCAGGGCACCCAAAGCCCGGTACCGTAGGGTGCGATTGGTGAGCAGCCGCGAGACTGTGTCATCATCTGCACGCGACACTCGCGCTTCGCGCGGGTGTGCTGGAGGCGTCGCCTAGTCCGGTCTATGGCGCCGCACTGCTAATGCGGTTTGGGCCTTAAAGCCCATCGAGGGTTCAAATCCCTCCGCCTCCGCAGCCGAGCCCCGGTCGTCCTTGTGACGGCCGGGGCTTTCGCATGTTCGGCCTCGGTGCGGCCCAGGGATCGTCCGGCGGTCCCCGGAAGTCGCCGACGATCCCGCCGAAATGGCGTTTCCGCAGGTCAGAGTGGGTGACGGCAATGGATTTCGTCTGACGGCGAGGTTCATGTAATGTTGTTCCCGCAACGCCGACCGGCACGAAAGAGCCGGGAAGCCGAGCGCTCGTAGCTTAACGGATAGAGCACTTGACTACGGATCAAGAGGTTGCAGGTTCGAATCCTGCCGAGCGCACAGCCGAGAGTTTCGACTCTCGACCGTCGCGGGGTGGAGCAGCTCGGTAGCTCGCTGGGCTCATAACCCAGAGGTCGCAGGTTCAAATCCTGTCCCCGCTACTAAGACCACAGGCCCGGTACCCCAGGTACCGGGCCTGTGGCGTATCCGGATGTCTCCGGGGCGCGTCCCCGGCGGGGAAAAGGGGCGGGCGCGTGGACGACGACGGGGTCATACCGTTCCAGCGGGCCCTGGGCCTGCCGGGGCTGATCGACGTCCACACGCACTTCATGCCCGGCCGGGTGCTGGACAAGGTCTGGGCGTACTTCGACGCCGCCGGGCCGCTGATCGGCCGGCCCTGGCCGATCACCTACCGGCACGCGGAGCTGGAGCGGGTCGCCCTGCTGCGCGGCTTCGGGGTGCGGGCCTTCACCTCGATGATCTACCCCCACAAGCCCGGCATGGCCGCCTGGCTCAACGGCTGGGCGGCGGACTTCGCCGCCCGTACGCCCGACTGCCTCCACACCGCGACGTTCTTCCCCGAGCCGGAGGCGGCGGGCTATGTGCGCCGGGCGCTGGACGCCGGGGCGCGGATCTTCAAGGCGCACGTCCAGGTGGGCGCGTACGACCCGCAGGACCCGCTGCTGGACGGGGTGTGGGCGGCGCTGGCGGACGCCGGGACGCCGGTCGTGATCCACTGCGGTTCGGGGCCGGTGCCGGGGAAGCACACCGGGCCCGGCCCGGTGGCCGGGGTGCTCGCCCGCCACCCCCGGCTGCGGCTGGTGATCGCCCACATGGGGATGCCGGAGTACACCGACTTCCTGGACCTGGCCGAGCGGTATCCGGGCGTGCACCTGGACACGACCATGGCGTTCACGGACTTCTCCGAGCGGATCGCGCCGTTCCCGCCGGGGGAGCGCGGGCGCCTGGCGGCGCTGGGGGACCGCGTCCTCTTCGGCAGCGACTTCCCGAACATCCCGTACGGCTACGGCCACGCGCTGGAGGCGCTGACGCGGCTGGGCCAGGACGACGACTGGCTGCGGGGCGTGTGCCACGACAACGCGGCGCGGCTCTTCGGTCTCCGAGCCGGGGCGTCCGAACCGGCCTGATTCTCAGACGTTTCACAGGGAGCCGCAAGGGCACTCTCACGCGCCCCGCCCACCATCTCGGGCATGACCATCGCCGAGCTCCACGGGGCCGCCCCGCTGCCGCCCGCCACGCCGTCGTCGGCCGTACACGTCCTGGTCGTCGGTGACGAGGCCGCGCTGACCGATCTGCTCTCCCTCGCCCTGCGCTACGAGGGCTGGGACGTACGGTCGGCCGCCGACGTCACCGAAGCGGTGGGCGCCGCCCCGGACTTCCGGCCGGACGTCGTCGTCCTGGACGCGCCCGGCGCCTCCGGTGCCGACGCGGCCGGCCGGCTGCGGCAGGCACTGCCCGGGGTGCCGGTGCTCTTCCTCACCGGCGTGGACCGGGTGGCCGGGCTCGTCGCCGGCGGGGACGACTGCGTGGCCAAGCCGTTCGGCGTCGAGGAGGTCGTCGCCCGGCTGCGCGGGCTGCTGCGACGGTCGCGGGCCGCCGGGCCGCGCGCCGGTTCGGTCCTGACCGTCGGCGACCTCGTCCTCGACGAGGACAGCCGCGAGGTCTCCCGCGGCGGCGAGGACATCCGCCTGACCGCCCGCGAGTTCGAGCTGCTGCGCTTCCTGATGCGCAACCCCGGGCGGGTGCTCAGCAAGCCGCTGATCCTCGACCGGGTCTGGTCGTACGAATTCGGCGGCCGGGTCAACGTCGTGGAGCTCTACGTCTCCTACCTCCGCCGCAAGGTCGACGCCGGACGGCCGCCGATGATCCATACCCGGCGAGGGGCCGGATATCTGATCAAACCAGTGGATCTCGGCAGATAGGGGAGGAATGGAAAACCGCCTTGTACGGCGTAGAAGTTCTCTTGTACGGTGTCCAAGACATCAGACGTACACCGTACAAGGGGGACCCCATGGCATCGCCGACCACCGCATCACCGACACCCGCCGCCGCGGGCCCCGGCGGGGTCGGCGACGTCCAGCGGAACCCCACGCGCTGGATCGTCCTGGCCGTCATCTGCCTGGCCCAGCTCACCGTCCTGCTGGACAACACCGTCCTCACCGTCGCGATCCCCTCCCTCACCGAGGACCTGGGCGCCGCGACCTCCGACATCCAGTGGATGATCAACGCCTACTCGCTGGTCCAGGCCGGCCTGCTGCTCACGGCCGGCAGCGCCGCCGACCGCTACGGGCGCAAGAAGCTCCTCGCCCTGGGCCTCGCCCTCTTCGGCCTCGGCTCCCTGGGGGCCGCCCTCTCCGGGACCACCGGGCAGCTCATCGCCGCCCGCGCCGGCATGGGCATAGGCGGCGCGCTCCTGATGACGACCACCCTGGCCGTCGTCGTCCAGGTCTTCGACGAGGACGAGCGCCCCAAGGCCATCGGCCTGTGGGGAGCGGTGGGCGCGCTCGGCTTCGCCGGCGGTCCGATCGTCGGTGGCGCCCTGCTCAACCACTTCTGGTGGGGCTCGATCTTCCTGATCAACCTGCCCGTCGCCGTCCTCGGTCTGCTGGCCGTGCTGAAGTGGGTCCCGGAGTCGAAGAACCCCTCCGGCGACCGGCCCGACCTGCTCGGCGCCCTCCTCTCCACCATCGGCATGACCGGCATCGTCTTCGCGATCATCTCCGGCCCCGGGCACGGCTGGACCTCCGGCCGCGTGGTCACCTCCGCCGCCGTCGGCGTCGTCACGCTCGCCCTCTTCGCCCTGTGGGAGGTGCGCTGCCCCTACCCGATGCTCGACATGCACTTCTTCCGCAACAGCCGCTTCGTCGGCGCGGTCTCGGGCGGCATCCTCGTCGCCTTCGGCATGGGCGGCTCGTTCTTCCTGCTCGGCCAGCACCTCCAGCTCGTGCTCCACTACGACCCGCTGGAGACCGGCCTGCGCATGACGCCGCTGGCCCTGTGCATCGTCGTCCTCAACTTCACCGGCGTCGGCGCCCGGCTGCTGCCGAGGATCGGCACCCCGGCCGCCATCGCGGGCGGCATGGGCCTGCTGGCCGCCGGACTGGCGACCATCGCCACCCTCGGCGCGCACGGCTACGGCGGGGTGCTGCTCGGCCTGATCCTCATGGGCATCGGCATCGCCATCAACATGCCGGCCATGGCCAACGCCGTCATGTCCGCCATCCCGCCGGAGAAGGCCGGCATCGGCGCCGGCGTCAACGGCACGCTGACGGAGTGCGGCAACGGCCTGGGCGTGGCGGTGCTGGGCGCCGTCCTGAACTCCCGCTTCACCGCGCTGCTCCCCACCGTGGCGGCGGGCGCGGGCTCCCTGCCGGAGGCGCTGGGCCGCGCGGGGTCGGCCGCGGACCGGGAGAAGATCTCGGACGCGTTCGCCTCCGGTGTGCAGGCGAGCCAGCTGGTGGGTGCCTGCGCGGTGCTGGCCGGTGGCGTGCTGGCCGCGGTGCTGCTGTGGCGTGCCGAGCGGGCCGACAAGGCCTGACGCCGTAGGGGAACAGCCGTAGGGAAACAGCGGAACCAGCGGGGCCACCGTCGTACCGGTGGCCCCGCATAGCATCGGATACGTACGCAGACAGCGGAAAGCGAGAAGTCACGTGGCGAGCACCCCGCGGACGACCAGTGTGTGGCTGGCCCAGGAGGGCGGGGCCAGGGCCCCGAAGCGCAAGGCGGCGGAGCCGGGCGGCGGGGGGAGCCTCGACCGGGACCGGATCGTGGCCACCACCGTGCGGATGCTCGACGCCGAGGGGCTGGCGAATTTCTCGATGCGCCGCCTCGCCGCCGAGCTCGGCGTGACCGCCATGTCGGTCTACTGGTACGTCGACAACAAGGACGACCTGCTGGAGCTGGCCCTGGACCAGGCGTCCGGCGACATGCGGATCCCGGACGAGGACGCCGACTGGCGCGACCAGGTGCGGGCGCTGGCCGCGGAGTACCGCACGATGCTCACCACCCACCCCTGGGTCGCCCAGCTCGTGGGCCGGTACCTCAACGTCGGTCCGAAGGCGATGGCCTTCTCCGAGGCCGCGCTGCACCTGATGCGGCGCATCGGGGTGGACGCGTCCGGGGCGCTCAACGCCGTCTTCCAGTTCGTCTACGGCTTCGCGACGGTCGAGGCGCTCTACCAGGAGCGCTGCCGCCAGGCCGGTCTGTCCGAGGACGAGTACCTCAAGCAGGTCATGGGCGTCATCACCGAGCGGCCCGAGTTCTCGGACGTCCACAAGGAGGCCGCCGAGCTGTTGGAGGCCCGTAGCGCGGACTCCGTCGCCGTCATGCGTGAACGGGACTTCGCCTACGCGCTGGACGTGCTGATCGCCGGCGTCGAGGCGATGCGGAACCGCGCCCCGGAATCGACCTGAGGGCCCTGCCCGTAAAAGACGGAAGCGCCCCTGTAAGGCGAGGCGCCCTTGTAAGGCGAGGCGCCCTTGTAAGGCGAGGCGCCCTTGTAAGGCGAGGCGCCCCTGTAAGGCGAAGCGCTCCTGCAAGACGAAGCGCCCCGGCCACGGGCCCGCACGACCGGCCGTCCCCTGCCGTGTGGTGTGCGGGCCCGTCGCCGGGGCCATGGGCCCGGGAACCGTTCATGCCGTTCCGGTTCACGGGCTAACCGGCGGGCGGGAGGTGCATGACCCGCCCGCCGGAGCTTTCGTCGGGGTCAGCCGGCCTGCGCGGCCGGCTCGCCCTCCGTCTCCTTCGACGGCGTCGCCGCCGTCTTCGGGGCCTCGCTCGACTTCAGCGCGACCTCCTTGATGAAGAGCGTCACGATGAACGCGATCAGCGCGCACGGGGCCGCGTAGAGGAAGACGTCGCCCACACCGTGGCCGTACGCGCTCTCGACGACGGTCCGGATCGGCGCCGGCATGGCGTCGAGGTCGGGGATGCCGCCCCCGGCCGTGCCGTGGCCCATCGCGGCGGCGGCCTTCGGCCCGAGGGCCGTGATGCCGTCCTTGACGTAGTCCGGGACCCGGGTGGCCAGGACGGCGCCGAGCGCGGAGACGCCCACCGCGCCGCCGAGGGAGCGGAAGAAGGTGACGACGGAGCTGGCGGCGCCGAGGTCCTTGGGCTCGACCTGGTTCTGCGCGGCGAGCACCAGGTTCTGCATCATCATGCCGATGCCGAGACCGGTGAGCGCCATGTAGACGGCCAGCTGCCAGTACGCGGTGTCGTAGCGCATGGTGCCCAGCAGGCCGAGACCGGCGGTGAGCAGGATGCCGCCGCTGAGCAGCCAGGCCTTCCAGCGGCCGGTCTTGGTGATGATCTGACCGGAGACGGTGGAGGAGATGAAGAGGCCACCGATCATCGGGATGGTCAGCACACCGGACATGGTCGGCGACTCGCCGCGCGCCAGCTGGAAGTACTGGGAGAAGAAGACGGTGCCCGCGAACATCGCCACGCCGACGAAGAGGCTGGCGAGGGAGGAGAGGGCGATCGTCTTGTTGCGGAACAGCCGCAGCGGGATGATCGGTTCGGCGGCGCGGGCCTCGGTGAGGACGAACAGCACGCCGAGGAGGACGGAACCGCCGACCATGACCGCGGTCTGCCAGGACAGCCAGTCGTAGTCCTTGCCCTTGCCGGCCCGGGTGACCCAGATGAGCAGCAGGGTGACCGAGGCGGTGATGAAGAAGGCGCCGAGCCAGTCGACCTTCACCTTGCGCTTGACGACCGGCAGCTTGAGGGTCTTCTGGAGCACGAACAGCGCGATGATCGCGAACGGCACGCCGACGTAGAAGCACCAGCGCCAGCCGAGCCAGTCGGTGTCGGTGATGACGCCGCCGAGCAGCGGGCCGCCGACGGTGGCGACGGCGAAGGTCGCGCCGAGGTAGCCGCTGTAACGGCCGCGCTCCCGCGGAGAGATCATGGCGGCCATGATGATCTGGGCGAGGGCGGAGAGACCGCCCACACCTATGCCCTGGACGACGCGGCAGGCGATGAGCATGCCGGTGTTCTGGGACAGGCCGGCGACGACCGAGCCGGCCACGTAGACCACCAGGGCCAGCTGGACCAGCAGCTTCTTGCTGAAGAGGTCGGAGAGCTTGCCCCACAGCGGGGTGGAGGCGGTCATCGCGAGCAGCGATGCGGTGACCACCCAGGTGTAGGAGGACTGGCTGCCGTTGAGGTCGTGGATGATCTCCGGCAGGGCGTTGGAGACGATCGTGGACGACAGGATCGCCACGAACATGCCCAGCAGCAGGCCGGACAGCGCCTCCATGATCTGACGGTGCGTCATGGGCGCGCCGGAGGGCGCCCCGGCGTCGGCCTCGGCGGCGCCCCGCACACCCGCGGATGCGGACTTGGCCATGGACTTCCTTTTCTGGTGGGGGATTTCAGGATGATGTACGGGGGATCCGGCACTCGCCGAAGCTGTCGCGGAGTCGCTTCATCAGGTCGATGAGCCGGCCGACGTCGTCGTCGGACCAGTCCCGCAGGCAGTGGGCGAGCGCGTCGGTGTAGCGCTCGCCCACCCGGAGCAGCATCTCGGTGCCGCCGGGGGTCAGGCTCAGCCGCCGCGACCGCTTGTCCAGCGGGTCGGGCTGCCGGTCGATCCAGCCGCGGTCGGTGGCGTGGGCGACGTGCCGGCTGGTGACCGAGGCGTCGATGCCCATCAGTTCGCCGAGCCGGCTCATCCGCATGTCGCCGTGCTGCTTGAGCAGGGCGAGGAGCATGGCGGTGGCGGGCGGGCAGTCGTGGGGCAGGGCGCGACTCAGGCCGCGCTTGACCGCCCCGATGGCGCTGAGCTGTTTGGCCAGTTCTTCGTACTGTTCCTGTGCCGCCACGGCCTCGGCTCTCCTCGACTCCGGACGTAGGTTGCTTAGGGCAACCATAGAGACGATTGGTTGCTGAAGGCAAATGAAAATCGTACAAATCAGGTCAAGGAATCCCCAAGGGATGCCCGGCGGCCCGTAAAACGGCAGGTCAGGGCCGGTCGAGGCGGGCCGGGGTCGCCTCAGCGCCAGTCCGTGGAGACGTCGCGCGTCTCCAGCCGCAGCCCCGGCGGCACGCGCCAGGCGTCGGTGCACACCGTCCAAGCGGCGTCCGCGCTGCGCCCCGGGGCGATCGGGGTGGGGAGGGGGTGGGTGGAGGTGAACGCCCACCAGCTGGTGCCCCACGCGCCGACGACATGGGTGCCCAAGGTGACGGTGCCCGCGGTCACGGGGGAGCGGCCGGCGTTGGTGAAGGTGAGGGCGACGCGTTCGCACCAGCGGTCGTCGGCGGCCTCGTGGCGCGGGGCGCTCACCTCCAGTACGGAGGCCGGGGGCCGCGGCGCGGGGGTCGGCGGTTCCGGCGCGGGGGCCGGGGGTTCGGGCGCGAGCGTACGGGAGGGCGGCCGCGGCGGGAGGGGTGAGGGGCGCGGCGGGCGCGGGGTGTCGCCGCCGCCGCTCGGGCCGGCCGCGCCCGCGCTCGTGGCGGGGGCGGGCCGGGGGGTGCGCGCGCTGTGCGGCGTCGCGGTGTTCCCCGGTGGGGCGGAGGGGGTGGGGGATGTGGAAGGTGAGGGGGAGGGGGTGCCGTGCGGGCCCTCCAGCGGTACGAGCCGTACGCCGCCCCGGGGCGGTACCGGCCCTGGCCCGGACGCACCGCGTCCGGCGGCTTCCGTGGCGACGTGGCCGTCGCGTCCGCCGCCGCCGCACCCCGTCAGCGACGCGCTCAGGAGGAGAGCGCAGAGCGCCGTGGCGGGGGCGTGCCTCGTCCGTCGCATCGGCCCAGTGTTGCTGACGGTCCGTCAGGTGTACAGGGTTCCGGGCCGATGGGGCGGCCGGTGGGCCGGTCGCCGGTCAGTCGGCGATGAGCCCCTCGCGCAGCTGTGCCAGCGTGCGCGTGAGCAGCCGGGAGACGTGCATCTGGGAGATCCCGACCTCCTCGCCGATCTGGGACTGGGTCATGTTGGCGAAGAAGCGCAGCATGATGATCTGCCGTTCGCGCGGCGGCAGCTTGGCCAGCAGGGGCTTGAGCGACTCGCGGTACTCCACGCCCTCCAGGGCCGTGTCCTCGTAGCCCAGGCGGTCGGCCAGCGAGCCCTCGCCGCCGTCGTCCTCGGGGGAGGGGGAGTCCAGGGAGCTGGCGGTGTAGGCGTTGCCGACCGCGAGGCCGTCGACCACGTCCTCCTCGGACACGCCCAGGCACACGGCCAGTTCCGGGACGGTCGGCGAGCGGTCGAGCTTCTGGGCGAGCTCGTCGCTGGCCTTGGTGAGGGCCAGCCGCAGCTCCTGCAGCCGGCGCGGCACCCGCACGGACCAGCTGGTGTCCCGGAAGAAGCGTTTGATCTCGCCCACGACGGTCGGCATGGCGAACGTCGGGAATTCGACCCCGCGTTCGCAGTCGAACCGGTCGATCGCCTTGATCAGGCCGATGGTGCCGACCTGGACGATGTCCTCCATGGGTTCGTTGCGGCTGCGGAAGCGGGCCGCGGCGTAGCGCACGAGGGGGAGGTTGAGCTCGATGAGGGTGTCGCGGACGTACGTACGCTCGGCGCTGTCCCGCTCGAGCGTGGCCAGCCGCAGGAAGAGGGAGCGGGAGAGGGTGCGGGTGTCGATGGCTTCGCAGTCGTCGAGCACGGCGTGCGGTGCGTCGTTGGCGAGCACCTTCGCGCTGCCCAGGTCTACGGACATGCCACCCCCTTGAGGTCGCGGACGGGTCACAGCAACCCCCTCGTGCGGGGGTTCAGCCTCCACCTGAATACCGGAGGCTGCGCTGTGGCAAACGCAGTTCCAGCAGAATGTCACATGTCGGCAACACGCTGTAGCGTCAAGTCGACTTATCTTCCCCATGGCAGTGGGGGAGGGGTCACCCGCAGGAGTTAGGCGTCGATTCGATTTGCGGAGCGCAGCCGGGCGAAGCTCCGTGAGAGTAGCCGGGACACATGCATCTGCGACACCCCCAGCTCCGCGCTGATCTGCGACTGCGTCAGATTGCTGTAGTAGCGCAGCAACAGGATGCGCTGTTCGCGCTCCGGCAGCTGTACGAGCAGATGGCGTACGAGGTCACGGTGCTCGACGCCCGCCAGCGCGGGGTCCTCGTAGCCCAGCCGGTCCAGGAGTCCGGGCAGGCCGTCGCCCTCCTGGGCGGCCTCCAGCGAGGTGGCGTGGTAGGAGCGGCCGGCCTCGATGCAGGCCAGCACCTCCTCCTCGGCGATCTTCAGCCGGTCGGCGATCTCGGCGGTGGTCGGGGACCGGCCGTGGAGCACGGTCAGGTCCTCGGTCGCGCCGTTGACCTGCACCCACAGCTCGTGGAGGCGGCGCGGGACGTGCACGGTGCGGACGTTGTCGCGGAAGTAGCGCTTGATCTCCCCGACGACCGTCGGCATGGCGAAGGTGGGGAACTGCACGCCCCGGTCGGGGTCGAAGCGGTCGATGGCGTTGATGAGGCCGATGGTGCCGACCTGGACCACGTCCTCCATCGGCTCGTTGCGGCTGCGAAAACGCGCCGCGGCGTACCGCACGAGGGGAAGGTTGGCTTCGATCAGGGCGGCGCGCACGCGGGCGTGCTCGGGCGTGCCCGGTTCGAGCGCGGCGAACTCCTTGAAGAGCACCTGGGTCAGGGCCCGGGCGTCGGCTCCCCGGTTCTCCCGGGCGCGCGCGGCGGCCTCGGCGAGGTCCCCGGCTCCGGGGTCCTCGGCGTCGTCGGCCCGGCGGGGCTCGTCGGCCGGGCCGGACGACGACCCGGCGGTCGGGACGGACGCCGGGACGGCGGTCGGGTCGTCGCTCCGGAGGGGGGCTTCGGGCGCTGTACGGGCCGGCACGGTCACCACCCCTTTTCGGTCAACTCATCCGGCAAAAGCGGTCATAGCATCACAAGACATGTGCACTGTGTGCAAGCACCGTATAACGCCGTGTTGACGTAAAAAGGAACCCCCCACCGCGAGGGTGAGGGGCGGTTCCACCGGGCCGTACGGCGCCGGGCGGGAGGTGGTCGCCGGGTTCCCCGGCGGCGCGTCAGAACGGGTAGTCGGCGATCACCCAGGTGGCGAATTCGCGCCACTGGGCGACGCCCGCCTGGTGGTCCGGGTGGTCGAGGTAGCGCTGCAGCGCGTCGGTGTCCTCGACGGCGGAGTTGATGGCGTAGTCGTAGGCGATCGGCCGGTCGGAGATGTTCCAGCCGCACTCCCAGGCGCGCAGCTCGGGGATCTGGTCGCCGAGCGCCTCGAACGCGCGCACGCCGGCGGCGACGCGCGGGTCGTCGCGGTCGACGCCCTCGTTGAGCTTGAACAGGACGAGGTGGCGGATCACAGGCTGCCCTCTTCGCTTCGTCGCGCCGACCCGCCGCGGGGCCGGCGGGTCCGGTCCGTCAGCTGATCAGCTGGGTCATGAACTCGCCGATGTTCTTGGCGGCGTCCGAGATCCCTTCGAACCCTATCTGCACCAGCTCGGCCGCCCGGGCGGGGGAGTGGATGATCGTGTAGGCCACGAAGATGCCGACCGCCCAGAGCGCCACCTTCTTCGTCTGCACCATGACGCGCTGCCTCCCCTGCTGTCCCGTGCGCGATCGCGAGAGTCTATCCGTGCATGCGTACGAACGGATGGATGTCCGAAAGGCGTGGGCGCGTCGCCTGGACGACGGCATGCGGAACAGCGTGCGGAACGGCGTGTGGAACAGCGTGTGGAACTCTTCACACCCTTCACGCGGACTTTAAGGACCTTCGGCCCTGTGATGGGGGTCGTTCGCCGGTCCGCGGCGCCGGCGCCGGGGCGGAGGATGGGGATGTGCCCGCGGATCTGGCAGGAATCCCGCGGGCCCGGGATACGGAACCTCACTGCGGGGTCCGGGCCGTGCTTCCCCCCGACCGCGGCCCGGACTTGAGTCCGTGTCCTCGCCGGGGGAGGCGGTTGTCCCCCCGATGCCGCCTCCCCCGTCCTGCGCAAGCCGGAAGCCCCGGCTCCGGACCAACGCGCACAGGTCCGGGGCCGGGGCTTTTCGTGTCATCACGGGTGCGTGTCGGAGGTGATATCGGACCCCCGCCGGGGCACCAGAAAGGCACACGATATGCCCGATGAGGGAGGGCGGTGAGGTTCGCCATGGGCGTGTACGAGCTCGCCTTCACCATGCGGGAGCGCGTGGCCGGGGGCGCCGTGGTCGTCGAACTGATCGGCGAGATCGACATCTTGGCGGAACACACGCTGGGGCCACGGATCGAGACACTGGCGGGGCGGTGCCGGGGGGATCTCGTCATCGACCTGCGCGGAGTGACCTTCTTCGACGCCAGCGGGGTACGGCTGCTGCTGCGCGCCCGCGGCCGGGCCGCCCTGGGCGGGGCGCGGCTGCGGATCGTGCGCGGCGGGGCGATGACCTCGAAGGTCATCCGGATCGCGGGCGTCGAACCGGCGTTCACCTGGATCGACGCGTTCCCGCCGGCGGCGGTGGGCAGCGTGCCGGCCTGACCGCCGGGCCCGGAGCGCGGTCGCGGCCTCCGCTCACGGCCCGTCAGGAGCGCCGGGCCCCGGGCCGGTCCGGGAACTCCTCGTCCAGCAGGGCCCGTACGGCCTCCGCCTCGGCCGCGCCGCGCCGGGACAGCACGTCGTGGGCCTCCTCCAGGCAGCCCAGCGCGAGGCGCGGTTCGCCGAGGGCCGGCAGGGCGCGGCCGCGCGCGGCCAGCGCCAGGCCCCGGCAGTACGGGTCGCCGAGCCCGGCCTCCGCCTCCAGGGCCCGGTCGGCCGCGGTCACGGCCTCGCGGTGCTGGCGCTGGTCCAGCCGGCACCGCGCCAGGTGCGCCCACAGCAGGGCCGTCCGGCGGGGGTCGGTCTCCAGGCGCAGGGCCTCGCGCAGCCGGTCGGTGGCCGTCGCCGCGCGGTCCGCCGCCAGCAGGGTGCGCGCCGCCTCGGCCAGGACGCGGGGCAGTGCCGCGGCGTGCTCCTCGGCGCGGGCCTCCTCGGTCGCCCCGGCGGCCGCCGCCAGCGCCTCCTCGGCCCGGCCCAGTCCGATGTACGCGCGTGCCGCGTGGGCGCGCGCTTCCAGCGCGTCGGTCGTGGCGCCCTCCTCGCGCAGGTGTTCCTCCGCCAGGAGGAGCGGGGGCAGCGCGTCGCCGGGCCGGCCCAGGGCCAGCAGGACCACGCCGAGTTCGGCGGAGGCGAGGGTGAGCGTGAGCGGGTCGCCGGCCGTCTCGGCCAGCCGCAGGCAGGCCCGCAGGTCGCGTTCGGACCGCTCGTAGGTGTCGGGGCCGAAGCCGGGCGCGGCCAGGACGCGCAGGGCGCGCGCGGCGCTCGCTTCGTCGCCGGCCCGGTGGGCGTGTTCGAGCGCGCGGCGCGCCGGCTCGTGGAGGTCGCGCTGCCGGGCGGTGCCCGTCGTCAGCCGGTCCCAGACGGTGAGCAGGTCGGTGGCCGGGCGCGCCGCCTCGGGGATGTCGAGGCCGAGGACCTGTGCGGTGAGCGCGAGCAGGTGCGGGTGGGCCTCGTGCAGCCAGGAGCGCGCCGCCGCCGCGTCGGGCAGGGGGCGCCCGGTGGTGGTGAGGCGGTGGCGCAGGCGGCGCGGCACGGGGCTGTCGGGGCGTACGCGCCGGAGCGCGGTGACGGCGGTGGCGAGGTGGTGGTCGAGCAGCCGGAGCAGCGCCGCGTCGCGTACGGGCGGGCTGTCGGTGCGCTCGCCCTGCCGCCGGGCGAAGGCGCGGAGCGGGCCGGGGAGGCGGTGGCGGCCGGGGCCCGCCGGTTCCAGCAGGCCGGCGGTGGTGAGCGCGGTCAGTGCGGCCGCCGGTCCGGCCGGGTCGTCGTCGGGGACGTCGAGGAGGTCGAGGACCGCGGCGGCCTCGTCGGGCGCCAGGCCGGGGACGTCGGGGAGGGCCAGGAGCCGGAAGGCGCGGGCGGGTTCGGGGTCGAGGGCGTCGTAGGCGACGCGGAAGGCGGCCTCGGTGGCGAGGTCGCCCGGGTGGGCGTCGCCGGAGTGGAGCCCCTCCAGCCGGTCGCGTTCGTCGCGCAGCCGGGCGGCGAGGTCGGCGGGGGTCCAGAAGGGCGGGGCGGTGAGCCGGGCGCCCGCGACGCGCAGGGCGAGCGGCAGCGTGCCGCAGGCGGCCACCACGGTGCGGGCGGCCCCGGCGGCGTCCTGGCCGGGGTCGCCGGCGGTCGCGGCGAGCATCGCCAGCGCCTCCTTCTCCTCCGGCGCGGTCACCTCGACGCGCTGTCCGCCCGGCATCCCGGTGTCCGCGTCCGGGGCGCGGCTGGTGACGAGGACCGCGCAGCCGGGAGCGCCGGGGAGCAGCGGCGGCAGTTGCTCCGGGCCGGCGGCGTCGTCGAGGAGGAGCAGCGCGCGGCGTTCGGCGAGCAGGGAGCGGTAGAGCGCGGTGCGCCGGGCGGTTCCCTCGGGAAGGGCGCCGTCGGTGACGCCGAGCGCGTGGAGGAGCCCGTCGAGGGCGGCGTCGGTGCCGAGGGGCGCGGGGTCGCCGCCGCGCAGGCCGAGGACGATCAGGCCGTCGGGGTAGTGGGCGCGGACGGCGTGGGCGGCGTGGAGGGCGAGCGCGGTCTTGCCGGTGCCGGCGGGGCCGGTGAGGGTGACGGCGGGGGCGGGCCGTCCGGGGGCGGGGGTGAGGGCGTCCCGGAGGGTGGCGAGGAGTTCCTCGCGTCGGGCCATGGGGTTTTCTCCTGTGCCGTCGGTGTTCTCCCAGGCCTGGGGGGCGGGTGCGGCGGGGGGTTCGGGGGCGGCCGCCGGGGAGGGTGCGGCGGGGGTGGTGAGGGCGGGGTCGCGGGCAAGGACCTGTTCGTGCATCCGGCTGAGTTCGGGACCGGGGTCGTGGCCCCGTTCGCGTTCGAGCGCGCGCCGGGCGCCGGTGAACACGGCGAGGGCCTCGGCCTGCCGTCCGGCGCGGTGGAGGGCGTGCATGAGCAGGGCGTGGGTGCGTTCGCGCAGGGGGTGTTCGGCGGCCAGGGTGCGCAGCGCGGTGACGGCGCCCTCGTCGCGCCCCAGCGCGAAGGCGCAGGCGAAGAGGTCCTCCTGGGTCTCGATGCGCAGGTCGGCAAGGCGTGCGCGCTCGCGTTCGGCGTACGGGCCGGGCAGCGCGGCGAGCGGGGCGCCCTCCCACAGGGCGAGCGCCGCGGTCAGCTGCTCGTGCGCCCCGTTGAGGTCGCCGGCCGCCCGGGCCGCGGCGGCGGCCTCCCGGCGGCGGGCGAAGACGGCGGCGTCCACGGCCCCGGGGTCCACCCGCGCGGCGTAACCGCCGCCGGTCGAGAGGAGGAGCCCGGAGCGCTCCCCGGGCGCGCGGTCGGGTTCGAGGGTGGCGCGCAGCCTGGCGACGTAGCCGCGGAGGGTCTGCACGGCGCGCGCGGGCGGGGCGTCACCCCACACCGCGCCGACGAGCTCGGTGGTGGTGAGGGGCCGGCCGGCGCGGAGCAGCAGGACGGCGAGGAGCGCCCGCTGTTCGGGGGAGCCGAGGGGCAGCGGTCGTCCGTCCAGGTCGGCGCGCACGGGGCCGAGCACGTGGAACCGCAGGCGCTGGGTCTCCTCGACGGCGGGCACGGCGTGGGCTCCTCGCGTGGTGGTCGGAATGAGTCAGGATCAGGGGGTATTGATCTGAATTGTCCGACTAGCACAGTACTAGCGCGAACGGGCCCGGGGGGGGGGGGGGGGGGGGGGGGGGGGGGGGGGGGGGGGGGGGGGGGGGGGGGGGGGGGGGGGGGAGGGAGGAAGAGAGGCAAGAGCGCAACCGCAGCGG
>NZ_JBWKFM010000020.1:409-142501 GCF_056434285.1 Streptomyces sp. NPDC044063 | reverse complement strand
GCCACCACCGCCCCCCGAGCGTGGGACCCCCCCCCCCCCCCCCCCTCTCCCCCCCACCCTGGTGTGGCGCCCCCCCCCCCCCCCCCCCTCCCCCCCCCCCCTCTGCCCCCCCCCCCCCCCCCCCCCCAGGAAGTGGGAGTCATGCCCGAAGCACCCGTGGATGCGGATTCCCCGGACTCCGGAACCCCCTTCGGCCGGTTGTCAGATGCCGCGAGGTCAGCCTGGGCAAAGTCCGATCTCGCAACGGGCGGCTGGCTCCCCCTGTGGCGGCACCTGGCGGACACCGGGGCCGTGGCAGGCCGGCTGTGGGAGCAGTGGGTACCCCGCTCCATCCAGGAGTTGGTGGCCGAGGTCCTCCCCGGAGGAGCTTCCGACGCGTACAAGCTCATCCGGTTTCTGGCGGCTGCTCATGACGTCGGCAAAGCGACACCGGCCTTCGCGTGTCAGTTCGAGCCTCTGGCGCTCTCGATGCGTGACGCCGGCCTCGACATGCCTCTCGCCAGTACGTACGGGCAGGACCGTCGGATCGCTCCCCACGGTCTCGCCGGGCAGTTGCTGCTGCAGGAGTGGCTGGAGGAACGGTTCGGACTGCGCGGTCGGGTGTCGGGGCAGTTCGCCGTTGTAGTGGGTGGTCACCATGGGACGTTCCCCGACCACCAGCAGATCCACGACCTCCGGCTCCGGCCGCACCTGATGCGGCACCCCGGGTCGAGCGAAGCCCTATGGCGCAGCGTCCAGTTTGAGTTCATGGACGGCTGTGCTGCGTCGGCGAAGGTGATGGACCGGCTGCCGGAATGGAGTGAGGTGCGGCTGCCGCAGCCGGCGCAGGTGGTACTCACGGCGGTCGTAATCCTCGCCGACTGGATCGCCAGTTCGCCCGAGTTGTTTCCCTATGACCCGGAGACCTGGCAGCCTGCCGGCCCGGTCGGTGAACGGCGTCGGCTGGCCGCTGCCTGGGCCGGACTGGACCTACCGCGGCCCTGGGCGCCGAGCGAACCTGTGGAATCGGCCGACGAATTGCTTAGGCTACGGTTCGCCCGCCTGAAGGGAGCGACCATCCGGCCGGTTCAGGCCGAGGCTGTCCGGATGGCGCGGGAGATGCCGGTGCCCGGCCTGCTGGTGATCGAAGCTCCCATGGGTGAAGGAAAGACCGAGGCGGCACTCGCCGCGGCGGAGATCCTGGCGTCACGATCCGGTGCCGCCGGGCTGCTCATGGCATTGCCCACGCGTGCGACAGGGGACGCCATGTTCCCCCGGCTACTGGAATGGATGGCCTGCCTCCCGGATGGTGGCGAGGGTGACGACGGGCGGCGTTCCGTCGTACTCGCCCACGCCAAGGCTGCGCTCAACGACCTGTGGTCGGGGCTCCTGCGGCAGGGTCGACGGGCGATCGTCGCCGTTGATCCCGATGGGCGGGAGCCCAGTGGTGTGCGGTATGCCAAGCCTGCCGGATTCCATGCGCATCAGTGGTTGCGGGGGCGTAAGAAGCAGTTGCTGGCCTCGTTCGCGGTGGGGACCATCGACCAGGTGTTGTTCGCCGGACTGAAGAGCCGGCATCTGGTGTTGAGGCACCTGGCGGTAGCGGGCAAGGTCGTGATCATCGACGAAGCGCACGCCTACGACGCGTACATGGGGCGCTATCTGGATCGCGTGCTCGAGTGGCTGGCTGAGTACCGGGTACCGGTCGTCCTCCTGTCAGCGACACTGCCCTCGGATCGCAGGCGGACACTGGTGACCGCTTACACGGGGGCGTCGGGCGAAGGGGTGGAGGCAGACCCCGAAGCGTATCCACTGATCACCGCCGCGTCTCCTGGTCTCCCCGCGCTGACCGCACGCCCTCGCGCAGCCACCGGACGACAAAACGAGGTGGCCCTGGAACGCATGGACGACGATCTGCCATCACTGGCGGATCGCCTGGAGAGCGAACTGTCCGAGGGCGGTTGCGCTTTGATCGTACGGAACACCGTGGATCGGGTGCTGGAGACCGCCGCCATACTGCGGGACCGGCTGGGGGACGGGGCGGTCACCGTGGCCCACTCCCGCTTCCTCGCGGCGGACCGGGCAGCCCGGGACGCCGACTTGCTGCGCATGTTCGGCCCGGACGATCAGCAGCGTCCTCTTCGACATGTGGTCGTGGCCAGCCAAGTGGCAGAACAGTCACTCGACGTGGATTTCGATCTTCTGGTCACGGACCTGGCTCCTGTGGACCTGGTGCTGCAGCGGATGGGCCGTCTGCATCGGCATGCCCGGCGTCGGCCGTCGCGCTTGGCGCAGACACGTTGCCTCATCACAGGCGTGGACTGGAAGGCCAGTCCTCCGCGCCCGGTGGACGGGACACGCGCCGTCTATCGCAGTGAGTACACCCTGCTGCGCTCGCTGGCCGTGCTCGGTCCCCATTTGGACGGCGAAGCGCTGGAGCTGCCGGGTCGCATCAGCCCGCTGGTACAGGCTGTCTACGGTGACGAGCGGGTCGGACCTGCGCAATGGGCGCAACAACTCGACGAAGCGCACGCCGCTCATCGGAAGCTCATTTCCGAGAAACTGGAGAACGCCGGGACCTTTCTCCTCGGCTCGGCCGGGCGGGCCGGCCGGCCACTGTACGGGTGGCTCGAGGCGGCAGCCGGTGACGTGGACGACAGTCCTGCGGGGCGGGCCCAGGTTCGGGACAGTGCGGAGACGCTGGAGGTCCTGGTCGCCCAACGCCAGGCCGATGGACGACTGACGACCGTGCCGTGGCTGGACGACGACGCCGAAGGTGAACGGGGCGGTTTGGAGTTGCCGGTCGACTTCGTGCCGAGCCGGCGCGCTTGCAAGGCAGTGGCGGCCAGCGCGCTCACTCTGCCAGGGCGGTTCAGTACGCCATGGATGATCAACCGGACCATCGCAGAGCTGGAGCAGTTCCTGGTCCCTGCTTGGCAGGTCAAAGAATGTCCTTGGCTGGCCGGGGAGTTGTTTCTCGTTCTCGACCCGGATTGTCAGACCCGTCTGGCAGGCTTCGTTCTCACCTACAGCCGCGCGGACGGACTCCGGGTGGCCTCTTCCGAGGCGCCGGCGACCACGGGCGGCGCAACCGGGCGGGCCGTGAGGCCCGGTGACGGGCGCACGGGAGGGGAGAAGAGACGCAATGAGCACGGCGAGCAGCCGGTCCAGTCGGATGGCGAGCGGCTTGGTCCGGTACGCGAAGGGCGTGCGGAGGCGGATGTGGTGAGCGGGGTGACCGAGCAGCAGCCTCATGCGGCATCGGGGCCGCCCTCCTTCAACCTGGCCGACGAGCCGTGGCTGCCCGTACAGCGCACGGACGGGACCATCGCGCACGTTTCCCTGCTCGGCCTCTTCGCGCAGGCGAATTCCCTGCGCCGGCTGGTGGGAGACGTACCGACGCAGGAGATTGCCCTGCTGAGGCTGTTGCTCGCCGTCCTCTACGACGCACTGGACGGGCCCGCGGACGTGGAGGACTGGGAGGACCTGTGGCTGTCGGCGGATCCGTTCGCCGCCGTGCCGGAGTATCTCGCCCGTCATCACGGCCGCTTCGACCTGTTCGATCTCGAGCACCCGTTCTACCAGATCGCCGGGCTGCATACCGCGAAGAACGAGGTCGCGCCGCTCAGCCGGATCGTCGCAGACGTCCCTGTGGGCGAGTCCTTTTTCACCATGCGCCGTCCGGGTGTCGACACGCTGTCGTACGCGGAGGCCGCCCGGTGGCTCGTGCACGCCCATGCCTTCGACACCTCGGGCATCAAGTCCGCGATGGTGGGTGACGAGCGGGGCAAGGCGGGGAAGGTCTATCCGCTGGGGGTGGGCTCGCTGGGCCATCTCGGCGGAGTGTTCGCCGAAGGGGCTACCCTCCGGGAGACCTTGCTGCTCAACCTCATCGCGCTGGAGGAGTCGGAAGCGGGGTCCGGCGGCCGGGCAGAAGAGGACGTGCCGGTTTGGCGGCGCCCTGAGCCGCTCGGGCCCGGGGAGCGCAAGGGCATCGACGGTCAGGCGCGTCCCGCGGGGTTGCGCGACCTGTACACCTGGCAGTCGCGCCGTATCCGGTTGCACGCGGACGGCGGTGTCGTGACCGGAGTGGTCCTCGGGTACGGGGACCCCGTCACTCTCGCCGCCCCGTGGAAAGTCGAACCGATGTCGAGCTGGCGGCGCAACGAGGCCCAGGAGAAGAAGCAAGGCCGGACTCCCGTCTATACGCCGCTGCGGCACGATCCGAGCAGGGCGGCCTGGCGGGGGCTCGAATCGCTTCTCCCGGCCCGTCAGCAGCCGTCGGATGCAGGAGAGCGCGGTGGGCCGGCCCGCGTGCTGCGGTCCGGCATCGCCCGCTGGTTCACCCAGGTGATCACAGCAAGCGAGATCGACCCGGGCACACTGGTCCGGCTACGTCAGGTCGGTGCGGTGTACGGCACCCAACAGTCCGTGGTGGACGAGATCGTGGACGACTCCGTGGTACTGCCCGTGGTCACTCTCCACGAGAAGAACCCGGTCTTCGGCGCGGCCGCGGTCGACGCCGTCAGCGACGCGGAGAACGCCGTCACAGCACTGGGCCACCTAGCCGGCAATCTGTCCCGTGCTGCCGGTACGGATCCGACAGCCCCCGTCACGGCGGCCCGGGACCTGGGCTTCGGAACGCTGGACGGACCGTACCGGGCCTGGCTGAAGGACTTGCTGGCCTTCCCCGACATGCAAGCGGCGCGCCGGGAGTGGAGGACCACCGTCCGCCGCCACATGCTCCGGCTCGGCCGGCAGCTGCTCGACTCGACCGGTCCCGCCGCCGACGAGGGCCGGCTGATCGACATCCCCGGCGTCGGCACCCGGCTGATGGACGCAGGTCGCGCCGAACAGCTCTTCCGCGTGCGGCTCCTCAAGGTCCTCGGCCCACCGGAAGGCCGGGGACCATCCACGACCCCGCTCCCCCATCAGGCCGGCCCGCCATCCTTCCACGACGAACGTACGGAGAGCACGTCATGAGTACGACCTGGCAGGCGGCCGGTGCCGACCGGCACGCCGACCGGCACGCCGAGCGGCATCCTCTTTCCCTCGCCGAAGAGGCGACACTGCGCACCGTCGCCCGGCTTCAGAGCGGCTACCGGAAGGACAATCCGGCGGCTGTGGCCGCCGTGGCGCGGCTACGACGTGAGGCCGGCCGCGAGCCCCATGCCTCACCCACCAGTTGGGGCCTCGATGATCTGGAAGCGCTCACCGAGCTCCGGAGAGAGCAGCCCGAGGGGAGCGACGACAGCGCCCGATACCTGGTCCCACGGGCTCGGCGTGAATACGAACGGCGTGAGGCACGCGAGGACCGGGCGGTTCACTTGGCCGTGACCCTCTGGGCGCTGCACCAGCAGTCACTGCGCGACGAGGCGATGCACGTCCGCGGCTGGTCCCTGGGCCACGCCGTACGCCGGCTGGCCCACGAGAAGAACGAGACGACCGACACGGGCGGCGGGGCCCCTGACGACCGCACCCGGACGGACGGAAAGCCCGGAGCGGTCGAGAACGTCAGCCCCACCATTCGCAAACGCTTCGTCCGCCTGGGCGCCTCGTCCGACATCGACACGCTGGGCCGCCGGCTGCGCGAGATGGTGCTGCTGCTGCGCAACGCGCGCATCCCCCTGGACTACGGGCTGCTCGCCGACCAGCTCGAACGCTGGCAGCACGAGGAGCGCCAGGCCGATGTCAGGCGTGCCTGGGGTCGCGACTTCCACCGCCCGTACGGAGCGACCGCATCGGCGGATGAGGAGAGCGAGTCCGCCTCTCCACCACCGACCCCCGACTCAGCAACGGAACACACTGACGAATGACGCACGCCGAGACGTGAATACGCCGGCCAAGGAGAACGGAATTACCGTGACCCGCACCATCCTCGATGTCCATATCCTTCACGTAGTGCCACCCAGCAACCTCAATCGTGACGACACAGGAACACCGAAGTCGGCGTACTACGGCGGAGTCCGCCGGGCGCGGGTGTCGAGCCAGGCGTGGAAGCGTGCCACCCGGAGGGCGTTCAATGAGCTGTTGCCTCCCGAGGAGCTCGGCGTCCGGACGAAGAAGGTCGCCGAAGCACTGGCCAAACACATCATCGCCAAGGACAAGTCCCGTGAAGCGGTCGCCGTCCAGCTGGCCACCGAGACACTGAGAGCGGCAACCGGCGGCAAGATCGATCCTCCAAAGCGGAAGGCGAAGGACGGAGAGGAAACCTCCGCCGCGCCTGTGTCCCCGTACCTGATGTTCCTGAGCAGGCGGCAGCTGGACGCTCTCGCCGATGTGGCGATCGAGGGCAGCGGATCCGACGGGGACGTCAAGACGCTCACCGATCACCTCAAGGTCAAGGAGAACAAGGCCCTGGCCCGGCAGGCGGTGGACTCCCGTCATTCGGTGGACATCGCGCTCTTCGGGCGCATGGTCGCCGACTCCGCCGACCTCAACGTGGAGGCCGCCACGCAGGTGGCCCACGCCATCAGCGTGCACAAGTCGGACATCGAGTCCGACTATTACACCGCGGTGGACGACCTCAGCAATGAGGATGAGTCCGGCGCCGGCATGATCGGCACCGTCGACTTCAATTCTGCCACGCTCTACCGCTACGCAGCCGTGGACGTCGACGAGTTGGCGCGCAATCTCGGCCTCGGAATGCGAGGTGACGAAGCGCCGAGCACTCCGGTCGAGAGGGCGGTCGCCGCGTTCCTGGAGGCGTTCATCACCTCGCTGCCGACCGGGAAGATCAATACTTTCGGCAACCACACCCTGCCCTCCGCCGTGATCGTGAAGCTCCGGGACCGTCGACCGGTGAGCTTCGTCGGCGCGTTCGAGGAGCCGGTTCCCCAGGGAGCGGGCGGCGGATATCTGCGCGAGAGCTGCATCCGACTCGCCGAATACGTACAGGACTTGGAGAGGCAGTACGGAATCAAGACGCCCGACCACACCTGGGTCTTCCGTGTCGGCAACGAGACCGAGGAACTCGCGTCCCTGGGCCGGCCCGTCTCTCTGGACGTTCTGTTGCGGGAAGTCCGCGCGGCGGTGGCACAGCGACTGGCACCCGGAGTAGGCGCATGACGGTGCTGCTGTTGCGGCTCGCCGGCCCTCTCCAGGCCTGGGGCTCGACTGCCCGCTTCGCCCGCCGCAGCACCGAGAACGCGCCCACCAAGAGCGGCGTCCTCGGCCTGCTCGCCGCCGCCGAGGGCCGCCCTCGCGACGCCGATCTCTCCGACCTGACCGCGTTGCGGTTCGGCGTACGGATCGATCAGCCCGGCTCCCGCCTGCGGGACTTTCACACCGCCCACCACGCCGACTCCGGCAAGCCCATGCCGCTGTCCGAACGGTTCTACCTCGCCGACGCCGTGTTCGTGGCCGGCGTCGAGGGAGAGAAGGCGCTGCTGCAACGCCTGTACACGGCCGTGCGCGCCCCGCGCTTCCTGCCCTACCTCGGCCGACGTTCATGCCCTCCCTCGGCCCCCCTCGATCTGAGCCCGCCGCTGCCGGACACCACCCTCGAAGAGGCCCTGCGCACCGCGCCCTGGCAGGCATCCCGCTGGTATCGGCGGCGCGTAGAGCGCGCCACGGGGAACGACCGCATCCCGGACGCTCCACCACCTCTGGACCTTCTGATCGACTGCCCCCCGGTCGACGTCCCGTATCTGTCGCTCCGCGACACCCCGGTGAGCTTCGACCCACGACACAGGCAGTACGAGCTGCGCGGCATCGTCACCGACTCCGTCGACATACCAGCGCTCCCGCCGAGGACCGTACCGGCGCCGCACGACCCGACCACCGGGCTCCGCCCTCTCGCCCCGCCCGCGAACGCCGGTACGGCGGAAACCAGCCCGAGGACCAGCTGATGTACCTGACCCGCTTCCGCATCAACACCGCACGTGCCGGAGCACGCCGGCTGCTCGGATCACCGAACTTCATGCACGGCGCCGTGAACATGGCCTTCCCCGACCCGCTGCCTCGCGACAGTAACGAGCCCCGCGTGCTGTGGCGCGTGGATCCCACCGCTACCGGCCGCGCCGATCTGTTCATCGTCAGTCCCGGCCGCCCCGATCTGACCCACCTCGTCGAGGAAGCGGGCTGGCCCGGCCTGGAACAACCCGGATGGGCCACCTTCGCCTACGACGAGTTCCTCGACCGCCTCACCCCGGGCAGCTCCTGGGGCTTCCGGCTCACCGCCAACCCCGTGCACTACATCCGCCGACCCGTGGATTCCAAGGACACCCCGACGAAACGAGCAGCACACGTCACTCCGCACCACCAGATCGGCTGGCTGCTCCAACGGCAGACGCGCGCCGGCTTCGAAGTCGTACGCACCCCCGCCGAACGCCGGCTGACCGATCAGGGCCACGACCACGAAGTCGTCGTGCACAACCGGTTGCCCCTGCAGTTCCGCAAGAGCGACGCGGCGGCCGCCGCCCGCCACCAGGTCCGGTTCACCCGGGTCACCTTCGACGGCCGCCTGCGCGTCACCGACGTCGAAGCCTTCCGCCACACCCTCACCCACGGGCTGGGCAAATCCAAGGCCTACGGCTGTGGCCTCATGACCCTCGCCCCCCTCCAGACCTCATGACCACGGTCGGCCGGCGCAGCACCTCCACACCCCGCGAACTCACCCGGGTCGGCGACCGTATCTCCTTCGTCTACCTGGAACGCTGCACGATCCACCGCGAGGACAACGCGATCACGGCCACGGACGCGGACGGCGTCACCCACATTCCCTCCGCGACCATCGGGGCACTTCTCCTGGGCCCCGGCACCCGCATCACCCACCAAGCCATGTCCGTCCTCGGGGAATGCGGGGCCGGCGTGGTCTGGGTCGGTGAGCACGGCGTCCGCTTCTACGCGGGCGGCCGAGCCCTCACGCGCTCCTCCCACCTCCTGGAAGCACAGGCCACGGCCTGGGCCAACCGCCGCACCCGCCTCGATGTCGCACGCGCCATGTACCGGCTGCGCTTCCCGGACGACGACCCCTCCACCCGCACACGACAGCAGCTACTCAACATGGAGGGCCGGCGGGTCAAAGAGTGCTACCACCGCGAGTCGGCCCGCACCGGAGTCCCCTGGCGTCGACGCGACTACCACCACGGCGATTTCGCCGCCGGCGACCCCGCGAACCAGGCCGTCACCGCAGCCGCCCAATGCATGTACGGAATCGCCCACACCGTAGTGGCGGCACTCGGCTGCGCAGCTGGACTGGGCTTCGTGCACTCCGGACACGAACGCTCCTTCGTCCTGGACATCGCCGACCTTTACAAGGCCGAGATCGGCATTCCGGCCGCCTTCGACGCAGCCGCCGAAGGTGAAGAAGACGTCGCGACCCGTACCCGTCGCGCCCTCCGGGACCGCATCAACGCAGGCGGTCTGCTCGACCGCTGCGTGCGAGACATCAAGGACCTCCTCCTCGCACACCACACTCCACAGATACAGGAAACAGACGACGTGACCGACCGGGTGAGCCTCCAATCGGACGGCGGTCGGCTCCTGGAAAGCGGACGCAACCATGCCCATGCCCCGATCGAGGGCAGCACCTGGGAGGACCCCATCTGGTGACCGTCATCGTCCTCGCCAACTGTCCCGCAGGGCTACGCGGATTCCTCACCCGCTGGCTCCTGGAGATCTCTCCCGGCGTCTTCCTGGGCGCGCCCACCACGCGCGTACGCGACATCCTCTGGGAAGAGGTCCGCCAGTACCGCGGCAAGGGCCGGGCCCTGCTCGCCTACCAGACCAACAACGAACAGGGCTTCGCCTTCGCCACCCACGAACACGCCTGGCACCCCAAGGACCACGAAGGCCTCGTCCTCCTCCGCCGCCCCTGCCCACAGGCGCCCCCTACAGCCGAGAGCAACCCACCGGGCCCGCCACTCCAAGGCTGGAGCAAGGCGGCAAGGCGACGACGCTTCGGAGGCCGGTAGTGGGACCACCACCCCATGGGCTCTCTGCTGATGCCAAGATCCCGAAGGGCGCTATGTCCGTGTCTCGAGAAGTAATCAAATTCCGCTCCCTGACCGCATGAAAGCCCAGCTCACGGCCTGTGGTCCCCGCGCCTGCGGGGGTGGTCCCTCCGTTCTGCGGTCGTCGTGTTGCGGGGCTTGGTGGTCCCCGCGCCTGCGGGGGTGGTCCCGCGCTGCCGGCCAACTTCCCCTACGAGATCGAGTGGTCCCCGCGCCTGCGGGGGTGGTCCCCGCACCGCGCGCTACGAGACCGAGGTCGACGTGTGGTCCCCGCGCCTGCGGGGGTGGTCCCCGCACCGCGCGCTACGAGACCGAGGTCGACGTGTGGTCCCCGCGCCTGCGGGGGTGGTCCCGGCCCCCGGTGCCACTGCGGTACCCCGATTGCGTGGTCCCCGCGCCTGCGGGGGTGGTCCCTGCATTGACACTGTGGTTGAGTAGTTCGCAACGTGGTCCCCGCGCCTGCGGGGGTGGTCCCCGGGCCGTCCGGGCGGGGCCGACTTCCTTGCCGTGGTCCCCGCGCCTGCGGGGGTGGTCCCGTGGACCGACCCGCCCTCAGACTCTGGGTCACGTGGTCCCCGCGCCTGCGGGGGTGGTCCCTACTCCTCCGCGCGGTCCCTCGCGGCCCGCGCGTGGTCCCCGCGCCTGCGGGGGTGGTCCCGCGAACAACGGCGCGCCGAGCGGGAGTCGCGAGTGGTCCCCGCGCCTGCGGGGATGGTCCCCTGGTGCTGGAGAACAAGAATGCGAAGGGAGTGTGGTCCCCGCGCCTGCGGGGGTGGTCCCGGGCGGGGTACGCCGGGGTCGTCACGTGGTGGTCCCCGCGCCTGCGGGGGTAGTCCCCGGCGCTTCGTCCCGTCCGCCCGGGGGGGCCAGGTGGTCCCCGCGCCTGCGGGGGTGGTCCCGATTCGGCGACCACCCGATGACCACCGAACCGGTGGTCCCCGCGCCTGCGGGGGTGGTCCCCTGCGCGCCCTTTGCCAGAGCTGTCATCTCGCGTGGTCCCCGCGCCTGCGGGGGTGGTCCCGGGCTGGGCAGCAGGCCGGCGTCCAGCTCCACGTGGTCCCCGCGCCTGCGGGGGTGGTCCCCCGACCAAACGAATCTGGGTCAAGTCGAGTTAGTGGTCCCCGCGCCTGCGGGGGTGGTCCCCGCGGTCCCGGTCGCGGAATCTGGGATGCCCTGTGGTCCCCGCGCCTGCGGGGGTGGTCCCCCAGATCCGCCCGCAGCGGACCAGCCCGATCGTGTGGTCCCCGCGCCTGCGGGGGGTCCCTCAGCGGGTTTTTGGTGCTCTTGCGTACGTTTGTGGTCCCCGCGCCTACGGGGGTGGTCCCGCGCACTTTGATCGGGTTTAAGCCGACTGCGTGTGGTCCCCGCGCCTGCGGGGGTGGTCCCGGAGCGCGGTCTCCAGATCGAAGCGGTGAGTGGTGGTCCCCGGGCCTGCGGGGGTGGTCCCGCCCTCGCCCCTGCCTTCCGTGGAATCGCTTCGTGGTCCCCGCGCCTGCGGGGGTGGTCCCGGCCGCTACCTGGACGGCTGGTACAACCGGCTGTGGTCCCCGCGCCTGCGGGGGTGGTCCCACCCGGGGGAGCGGCCGGAGGAACGGACCGGAGGAACGGACCGGAGTGGTCCCCGCGCCTGCGGGGGTGGTCCCACGCCGGGCCGGGGAGCCTTGAGGACTTCGACGTGGTCCCCGCGCCTGCGGGGGTGGTCCCGGGTGGACGATCTGCGCTTGGCCATGCGGGCGGTGGTCCCCGCGCCTGCGGGGGTGGTCCCTGGATCGCGTCGGCTGGCGCGTCGGCCGTCTTGTGCTCCCCGCGCCTGCGGGGGTGGTCCCCGTTCGAAGGCGGGGTTGCCCTTGAGGGTCGTCGTGGTCCCCGCGCCTGCGGGGCTGGTCCCCTGGGGCGGTGGCTATGACCACCCCAACCCCGCATGCCCGCCTGCCGCCCAGGGAACCCGCCCGTCAGCCTCCGGCCAGAACCGTCGCCGGCGCCCGGTTCCAGCGCATGCGCGACCACGGCAGCGTCAGCTCGCTCTGGTCCGCCACCTCCCTGGGCGCGAGGGACGCGATCGGGGTGGCCTCCTGGTGGCGGGCGTAGACCGTGTCGACGTAGCGGTGGCCGGTGTCGGCGGCTATGAAGAGGGCCGTCCGTTCCGGAGCCCGTTCGCGTTCGTGGCGGGCCGCGAGGTAGGCGGCGCCGGTCGACAGGCCCGCGAAGACCGCGTGCCGGCTCAACAGGTCGACGCTGCCGGACAGTGCCGCGTCGAAGGAGATCCAGTGCAGGGTGTCGTACAGCTCGTGCGCGACGTTCCCGAAGGGGATGGAGCTGCCGATCCCGGCGATGATGATCTCGGGGTCGGAGACGTGCTCGGCCCCGAACGTGACGCTGCCGTACGGCTGGACGCCCACGAGCTCGACGTCGCCCGATCCGCCCGGGGCCGCGCGCAGGTAGCGGGCCAGGGCGCCTGTGGAGGCGCCCGAGCCGACGCCGCCGACCACGGTGAGCGCTTCCGTGCCGGTCGCCTCGCGGACGCGGTCGGCGACCGCGCGGTAGCCGAGGTAGTGGATGTCGTCGTGGTACTGCCGCATCCAGTGGTACTCGGGATGCTCGGCGAGGATCTCGTGGATCCGCTCCACCCGCCGTTTCTGGTCCAGCTTGAGGTCGCTGCACGGTTCCATCCGCTCCAGCCGGGCCCCGAGCACGGCGAGCTGGGTCCGCAGGGTGTGGTCCACCGTCGTCGAGCCGACGATGTGGCAGCGCATGCCGTGCCGGTGGCAGGCCAGGGCGAGCGCGTACGCGTAGATGCCGCTGGAGCTGTCGAGCAGCGTGTCACCGCGGCGTACGACCCCGGTGTCGAGCAGGTGGCGTACCGCGGCGAGGGCGGAGACCACCTTCATCGTCTCAAAGCGCAGGCAGACGAACCGGTCGTCGAGGCGTATCAGGTCCGGCCTGCCGATCGACTCCGCGATGTGCTGGTCCATCCAGGAACTCCTCATGAGTAGCGGTAGTGGTGGTGAAGGTCCGGGTGGCCGGGATGCCGTGGACGTCCAGGGCGCGCAGGCAGCCGCGCACCCTGTACCGCAGGCCCGGGGCGGCCGGGTCGAACAGGACGCCCGCCACGGCGCCGCTGTGCGCGATCTGGACGCCCACGGCCCCGGCCCGGCGGGCGACGGCGGTCAGCGCGTCGAACTCGGGGTGGCCGAGCACCCGCTGGCCGCGCCGCGCGCTGGCGGTGGCGACCTGGCCGAGCAGCCGCGCGTCGCCGGTGGCCACCGCCCGGCGCAGCCGGGTGCGCAGCCGCTCGCAGGCCCGTACGTCGTCGGCGTCGGCCTCGGCGGGCGGGCGTACGGGCAGGGACAGGGTGTCCACGGGCGCGCCCCCGCCGAGGGCGCAGCCCACGACGACCAGCGGCGGCAGGGACGGGCCGAGGACCTCCAGGATCCGGCCCTCCCGCTGGGCGAACAGCACCGGGCGGCCGTCCAGCATCAGGGGGTCGCAGGCCAGTTCCGCTCGCACGGCCAGCCGGGCGACCGCGTCGGGGGCCAGCCGCGTCCCGTACGCGTCGGCGACCGCCCGTACGGCGGCGATCACGTCGCCGGTGGAACTGCCCATGCCCAGGCCCACCGGTATGTCGGACGTGATCCGCAACTCCCCGCCGCAGGGCGGCCGGCCGGTCCGCTGGGCGCACTCGGTGACCGCGAGGACCGCGGCGCGCGCGGCCTTCGTACGGTCGGCGGGTACGACGGTGAGCGTGCCGGGCGCCGTACCGGGCCGGGGGACGAACGCGGCGCGGCTGCCGGGCCCCGCCATCGGCAGGGTGACCAGGCCCGCGCACCGGCGCCCGGCGTCGTCGAGGAAGACACCCTGGAGGATCTCGCCGTGGTGGCAGGGGGCGTACCCGGTGCCGGCGGGCATCACGCGCGGCCCGCCGGCCGGTAGCGGTACAGGACCGTCTCCTCGGCGCTGAACTGGGAGAAGGGGAACGGTTCCGCGGACAGGGCTGTCACGCCCGAGGCGAGGAAGGCGCGGGCGACGGCGCTGCCGGTCTGCGCGTAGACGATCAGCGGGACGCCCCGGGACCGGCAGCGTTCCAGGATGGTGTCGAACGAGCCGTTGCTGAGCGTCATTCCGGTGGCGATCACGGCGTCGGCGCGGTCCAGCACGTCGTGCATGTCGTCGGTGACGGGGTCGCCCCACTGGGTGGCCTTGAGGTTGAAGTCGCAGGGCAGCGGCCGGCCGCCGCGCTCGCGTATCGCCGCGACCAGCGGGTTGACGACGCCGATGAGGCCGACCCGGGCGCCCTCCTCGATGTCCAGGAGGCCGGCGATCGCCGCGTCGCGGGCCTTCGCGCGGACCTCCGGGGTGCCGGTGGGGAGGGTGACGGACTCGGCGTCGCCCGCCTCGGCGGCCACGCGGTGCGGGCGGGTCTCGGCGAGGTAGGCGTCGAGGGCGGCGATCCGCAGCGGGCGCGGGGCCTCGCGCAGCAGGACGTCGAGCGGGGTGCCGGAGGAGTCGCGGCAGACCGCCGGATCGATCTCGCCGGCCTCGAAGGCGCAGGCGCCGAAGGAGCCGCCGAGGCGGACCAGGACGTACTGGTTGAGGTAGGTGGTGTCGCCGCCGGCGAGGCGGGTGCCGTGGTGGATCCAGAACACGCTGGTCGTGACGAGTCCGGAGGGGAGCGGGCCGTGTTCGCCCGCGAGGACGGCTTCGAGGAGCGCGTCGGTGGTGAGGGTGGGGGAAGGGGCCGGGGGTGTCGTCGGGGTCATGGGGGTTCCTTTCACGGGAGGTCAGGATGCGGGAGCGGTGGAGGGGGTGGTGGAGGGAGTGGTGCGGAGCGGCCCGCGGTAGACGACCGCCGGGTGTCCCAGGCCATCCGTCGTGAGCTCGGCGTCCACCTCGAACACCTCGGCGAGCCGCTCGGCCGTCAGAACGGCGGCGGGGGTGCCGGAGGCGATCAGGCGGCCGTGGTGCAGGAGCAGCAGCCGGTCGCAGTACCGGGCGGCGAGCGACAGGTCGTGCAGCGCGACCAGGACCGTCCGGTCGGTGGCGGTGAGCAGCTCCATCAGTTCCAGCTGGTGTTTGACGTCGAGGTGGTTGGTGGGTTCGTCGAGCAGGAGCGCGTACGGTCGCTGGGCGAGCGCGCGGGCGATGTGGGCGCGCTGCCGTTCGCCGCCCGACAGGGCCTTCCACGGGCGGCCGGCGAGCGCGGTCAGTCCGACGCGTTCGAGCGCCGCCGCGACCACCGCCCGGTCGGTCGCGTCGGGTCCGCGCCAGCGGTCCCGGAACGGGGTCCGTCCCAGGCCCACGACGTCGGCGACCCTGAGGTCGCTGTCCGCGCCCGAGTCCTGCGCCGCGAAGGCGACATGGCGGGCGATCCGCCGCGCGCTCCAGCCGCGTACGGACTCGCCGTCGTAGCGGACCGCGCCCGCGTCGGGGGTCCGCAGGCCGGCCAGGCAGCGCAGGAGCGAGGACTTGCCCGAGCCGTTGGGGCCGATCAGTCCGACCGTCTCACCGGGGGCGACGTCCGCGCTGACGCCGCGTACGACGGGCGTGCCCGCCACCGACCAGCTCAGCTCCTCGGCGGTGATCCTCACAGGTCACCCCTCCTGCGCAGGACGAGGAGGAAGAGCGGCACGCCGAGCAGCGCGGTGATCACGCCCACGGGAACCTCGCGCGGGGCGAAGGCGATCCGCGCCAGCGCGTCCGTCCACACCAGGAACACCGCACCCGTGAGCGCCGCGTACGGCAGCAGCACCCGGTGCGACGCTCCGGCGAGGAACCGCACCCCGTGGGGGACGATCAGCCCGACGAAACCGATGGCGCCGACGGTGGCCACCGCCACCGCGGTCAGCGCGGCCGTGACCACGAGCAGCAGCGTCCGCGTGTGCCGGACGCCGATCCCGAGGGACGCGGCGGTGTCGGTGCCGAACGCGAACCCGTCGAGGGCGTTCGAGCAGAGCCACGCGGCCAGCAGCCCCAGCGGGGTGACGACCGCGCAGACCGCGACGGTGTCCCAGCGGGCCGGCGCCATCGAGCCCAGCAGCCAGTGGGTGACGGCCCGGGTGGTGTCCGCGTCCGCCGAGGCCATCAGGACGAGGGAGGCGAGCGCGGTGAAGAGCTGGCCGACGACCACGCCGGTGAGGACGATGCGGGCCGAGTCCAGCCCGGTGCGCCGCAGGAGCAGGAGCAGCAGCCCGAAGGCGAGCAGGGCGCCGGTGAGCGCACCGCCGGTGACGCCGAGCGCGCTCGCCCCCACCCCGAGGACGACGACGGTGACGGCTCCCGCCGACGCGCCCGAGGAGACGCCGAGCAGGTAGGGGTCGGCGAGCGCGTTGCGGGTGACGGCCTGGAGCACCGCGCCGCACACGGCGAGCGAGGCGCCGACGAGGGCGGCCATCAGTACGCGCGGCAGCCGCAGGTCCCAGATCAGGGAGTCCACCAGCGGGGGCGGCGGCTCCACGTCCAGACCGAGGCGGGCACCGAGGACGCGGGCGAGGCCGGCCCATCCGATATCGGCGGTGCCGATGCGCACGGCCGCGGCGACCGAGGCCGCGAGGGCGACGACGGCGAGGAGGGGGAGAACGGCTTGCCGCGTCCGGGTGGCTCTCCGGGTGACCCTCCGGACGAGCGGGTCAGCGTACATGGCCGAGGTCCTTCATGCCCTTGGCCAGCAAGCCCAGGGCGTGGACCGAGCGCACGGACGGGTCCAGCTCGATGCCCGGCACTTCAAGAATCCTGTCGTCCCGGACGGCGGCCAGCTTGGAGACGACCGGGTGCTCGGCCAGCGCGGCGCGCTTCTCGGAGGCGCTGTCGCCCGGCCGTCCGCGCTCGGTGAGGTCGCCGATGACGACGAAGTCCGGGTCGCGTTCGGCTATCTGCTCCCAGGAGACCTCCGGCCAGTCCTCCTTCACGTCGTCGAAGGCGTTCTTCGCGCCGATTATGCGGCTCATCTCGCTGGGGAGGCCGGTGCCGCCCGCCACGTACGGCATGCCGTTGAAGACGGAGTAGAGGTACACGACGGTCGGCCGGTCCTCGCCCCGGGGGGCCTTGGCGGCGGCCTCCCCCGCCTTCGCGACCGCGGCGCGCTGGTCGGCGACGAGCTTCCGGGCCTTCTCCTCGGCGCCGAAGACCTTGCCCAGGTTCTCGTAGTCGGAGAAGAGCAGTTCGAAGGGGGTCTTGTCCGCCGCGTTCCGCCGTGGGCAGTCCACGGCGCTGACGAAGGTGGGGACCTTGAGGGCGGCCAGTTCGTCGCGGGTGCCGGCGCGGTCCTTGGTGAAGAGGTCCGCGGAGCCCGCGACGACGAAGTCGGGGGTGGCGGCGCGCAGTTGTTCGCCGGTGGCGATCTTGGGGGCGATGACGGGGACCTTGGCGTACGCGGCCCCGTACCGCGCGGGGATCTTCGTCTTGAGGTTGGCCGTTCCCGCCATCCGGTCCTGGAGGCCCAGTTCGAGCAGGGTCTCGGTGGAGGCCTGGTCCAGGGTGACGGTCCGCCGCGGCGGCTCGGCGAAGGAGAGCTCGCGGCCGCAGCTGGTGACGGAGGCCGCGGTGGTGGACCCGGTGTCCGACGCCCGGGAGCCGTCGCGTGCCGCCGTCGAGCAGCCGACGGTGGTGAGGCCGAGGGTGGCGAGTGCGATGGTCGAGGCGATGCCGAGGCGGGCAGGGTGACGCATAGGGGGCTCCAGTACGGGAGGGGATGCCGCGTTCGAAGAGTACTGTAATGGTATTCATTTTCATTAGGCGAACCCGGATGCGGTTCGGCCCGCCGATCCGCACCCCCGTCCCCACCCCGTCCCCCACCCCGAGGAGCGACCCCACCGTGCCGACCACACCCGCGCCGACCACGACCAAGCCCCCTTCCGCGCCGCCACGTTCGGTCCTCCGCGACCCCGCGTTCCTGCGCCTGTGGGCGGGCACCACCGCCTCCGGCCTCGCGACCTGGGCCCTGCCCTTCGTCCTCGGACTCGCCGTACTGCACCGGGACCTCGGTGCCGCCGGTCTCGGCCTGGTCCTCGCCGCACGAACCGCCGGCTTCCTCGCCGCCGTCGCCGTCGGCGGCGTACTGGCCGACCAGCACTCCCGCCGCGCGGTCGTCCTCTGGTCGGCCCTCACCGCGGCGGTCGCCGCTCCCCTCCTCGCCGCCGGCCTCGGCCGCTCACTCGTGCTGATGACGGCCGCCGCCGCCCTCGCGGGCGCCGGACAGGGCGCCTGCCGCCCCGCCTTCCAGGCCCTCACCGCCGAAACCGTCGACCCCGACCACCGTCAGCAGGCCAACGCCGCCATGACCCTGGCGGTACGGAGCTCCACGCTCACCGGCCCCGCCCTGACCGCGCTGCTCACGGCCTTCCTCGGCATCCGCACGCTGCTGCTCGGCATCGGCCTCCTCTGGCTGGTCGCCGCGCTCGTCCCGGGCAAGGGCGGCAACTCCCCGGCGGAACCGGCGAACTCCGCACCCGTCGAGCCCGTCCAGCCCACCGAGCCCACCGCACCCACCGCACCCACCTCACGTGCCGGCTTCCGCGCCGACTTCCTCGAGGGCATACGGGAGGCGCGCCGCCACCCCTGGTTCCTCGCCGGACTCGCCGCCCTCGTCGCGGTCATCGCCCTCGGCTACTCCGCCACCAGCGTCGCCCTGCCCCTGATCAGCCGGGACCGCTACGGCAGCGAGTGGGTGCTGGCCGCGGCCATGACCGCGTACACCGTGGGAGCGCTCGCCGGTGCCCTGGTCATCGCCCGCTGGCGGCCGCGCTCCCAGGGCTGGGCCGCCTTCGCCGGGCTGGCCGCGTACGGCGTGGCGCCGCTGAGCCTGATGCTGCCCGTGCACCCGGTCGTGGTGGTCGCCGCGTACGCCGTCGCGGGCATCGGGATCGAACTGTTCAACGTGCCCTGGTTCACGGCCACCCAGCGCGAGGTGGCCCCGGAGAAGCTGGCCCGCGTCTCGTCACTGGACTTCCTGGTGTCCTACGGCCTGGCACCGATCGGCCTGTCCCTGATCGCCCCGGCCATCGACGCGTTCGGGGTCACGCCGGTCCTGGCCGTATGCACCGCGGCCTGCTTCCTCGTACCGACGGCGGCGGCACTGGCCCCCACGGCCCGCCACTTCACCCGCACGCCTCCGGCGACGGACTGACGGGAGGACGGAGGGGGAACCGGGGTGTTCCGCCACGGTTCCCCCTCCCCTAGGGTCGGACGACGCCCGCCCGCTGACCGGACGAACGACCGACCGACCGACCGACCGACCGACAAGGAGATACGCCATGTCCACCGTGTCCGCCGTACGCAGATCCGGCATACGCGCCGCGCTGTGCGCCATCCCTGTCTCGCTCACGGTCCTCGGCGCCGCCGCCGTGCCCGCCGGCGCCGCCGCCCATCACCCCGGCGCGCCCCTCACCTGCCGCGGGAAGGGCGTGGATCCGGACGCGCGCGTGCGCCACAGGACGCGGACCGTGATCCACGCGCCGCTGCGCACCATCTGGAAGGCGCAGACCGACGTCGAGCGCTGGCCGTCCTGGCAGAGTGCCGTCACGACCGCGCGGCGCCTCGACCACGGCCCGCTCCGTCCGGGGTCCGCGTTCCACTGGACGACACCGGTACCGCCCAACCCCCACACGCCCGCCACCAGTCTGGACATCACCTCGACCGTCCGGCAGATCGAGCCCGGGTCCTGCATCCGCTGGACCGGCCCCGCGGTCGGCGAAGGGCTGCGCATCGACGGGGTGCACGTCTGGAACTTCACCAAGGCCGGGAACGACGTCCTCGTGAGCACGGAGGAGACCCATACCGGCCCCCAGGTCGACGCGAACGTCCCGGCCGCGACCGAGATCCTCCGGCAGGGCCTCGAAGCATGGCTGCGCGACCTGAAGACCACCGCCGAAACCCATGCCCATGCCCACGATCGGGCGTGATCAGCACCCCGCGGGAGGACACGTCCGAAGCGGCACGCCCGTTCCCGGCCAACTCCGCTCCGGCACTACCGGGCGTCCGCGTCCATGAGTAGCGTCGCCCCCCGTGTCGATCTACCTCGACGTCCACAAGGGGGTCACATGAGATTCCGCTACCGTGTCGCGGCCGTCAGCGCGTCCCTCGCCCTCGCGGCTGGGGGCGCGGTGGGTGTCGCCGCGCCCGCTTCCGCATCCGACGGCGCCGCGGCGCCCTCCCTCTCCTGCGACGCATGGCGCTACGAGAGGGGCACCCATGGTCATGGCGCGTCGATCACGTGCCACGGCGGCTCGTTCACCGCGTTCGCCGTCTGTCATCAGCCCGACGGCTACCTGTACCTCCGCTTCGGCAACCGCGCCCGCTCCGGTGGCACTTCGACGGTGTGGTGCGACCTGAACGCGGAGGTCAGCGACGCGGGTGCGATCCGCACCTGATCGCCGGGAACATGGCCTCGGCATCTGAAAGGCCGACGGCCCGGAACGTGCACGACATGATCACCAGCCGACCGAGCCGCTGCCCACCCGGCACACCGGCTCGGTCGGCCCATACACGTTCGCCTGCTCAGGTCACGGGCACCAGGATCACGGGGCAATGAGCGTGGTGCAGTACCGCGTGGGTGACGGGGCCGAGCTGAAGGCCCAGCGGGTGCCGCGGGCGGTGTGCCGCGAGGACGACGACGTCCGCTTCCGCGCTCGCCTCGACCAGCGCCTGTCCGGCACCTTGATGCGGGGACTCGGTGCGGACCTCCACCTCCGGGTACTCCTCCCGGAGCACGGCCGTCGCGAACGCCGGCACCGCCGCCTCGCACCGCTTCCGGCCGTCCGTGTCGTTGTCCCAGTACAGCTCCGCGGCCGGCAGGACCCCGGGCACGGCCGGATGATGCCAGGCGTGCAGCACACGCAGTACGGCACCACGACGCCGCGCCTCCTCGAAGCCGAACCGCACGGCATCGGTGTCCGCCTCCGAGGCGAGACCCACGAGAACAACGCCGCGGGGCTGGTCCGCATCACCCCGCACCACCAGCAGCGGGCCGGTGCAATGGGCGGCGACCCGCAGGCTGACCGATCCCAGCAGCAGTCCGGTGAAGCCGCCGTGGCCCCGGCTTCCGAGCACGGTCAGGCCGGCCTTCCGCCCGGCCCGGACGAGGGCGTGGGCCGCCGGCTCGGCGGTGAGGTTCGGCACGGTCCGCAAGCCGGGGAAACGGGAGCGCACCCGCTCGACGGCCGTGTCCATCACCGCGCGACCGGCCGTGTAGAGCGCCTGCGCCTCGTCCGGCATGTCCGCGCCCGGCCTCCGCCGGCTTGCGGCAGCGCCTTCCTCGCTCTTCCGGGCGTGCTTGCCCCACGGCCGGCCGCACACGATCTCCAGGTCGGCATCCCGCCGTACGGCCTCGTCGGCCGCCTGGTCGAGGGCCCGCAGGGCGGGGACCGAAGCGTCGAAACCGACCACCACGCGCTCGGCGGGCAGGGCGTCTTTCCTCAGCATGGCGTGCTCCAGTGGGCGAATGGGCCGCGCGGCGGCCGCCAGTGGCGGGCAGGGTCCGGTCCGGCGCGGCCAGGAGGCGAGACGGGAACGAGAGGGAGCGCCGGAGGCGTGTCGGGGCCGGCGAAGTCGCCGGCCCCCGAGTCCGTCACCAGTGGACCCGTGGCCAGGTTCCCGCGCCCGGTCCCGCGTATCCAGGGGACGTACGGCCCGGGCGGGGCCCGAAGGTCCCGGCGGCCGGGGAGGCCGACCGACGGGGCGTCAGGGGCGCTGCCCGACCGACGGCGTGATGGTCCGTGGCCGAAGGTGGTGCTGCGGGGACGGGTCGGTCATCTCCTCACGGGCGCCGGCAGGCCGTCGGTGACGTGCGGGACGCATCGGCCGGGGAGACGGTCGGGGACGCTCGTCCCCGTACCGGGGACCTTCGGTCCCTCGTCGCACGGCGAGGCATCGGAGGACAGTTGCCCGAGCGGGGCCGCGCGCCATCCCCGCCTCGCCCTCTCCCCGTTCCCTGGAGGCTCTCATGCCCGGCACGATCACCGTCGGACTGGACGGAACCGACCACAGTCTCGCCGCGGCGGACTGGGCGGCGACAGAGGCCGCGCGCCGTGGTACGGCGCTACGGCTCGTCCACGCGTGGGTGTGGCAGCCACTCGACCTCGCCGTCACGGCGGACGCCGACGCGCAGCGGCGGTGGGCCGTCGGCGTCCTGGGCGAGGCACAGGACCGGGTGACCTCCGCGTTCCCGGATCTGGCGGTGAGCACCGAGCTGCTTCCGGCCGAAACGGTGCCGGCGCTGCTGGCCGAGGCGGCCAAGGCGGACCTGCTCGTCCTCGGCTCGCGGGGCCATGGAGCGGTGGTCGGCCATCTCCTCGGTTCCGTCTCGCTGAAGGTGCTGCGTCAGGCGGTCCGGCCGGTCGTCCTCGTACGGCCTCCGCGCCGGGGCGGGTCCACCCCGGCGTCCGGCGACGTGGTGGTGGGTGTGCAGGAGATGGACGAGACCGGCGGGCCGGTGCTGGAGTTCGCCTTCGCCGCCGCGGCGGCACGCGGCGCGCGGGTCCGGGCCGTGCGGGCCTGGACGATTCCGACAGTATTCGCCTGGAGTCCGGGCTCGATGTACCTGGCCGACGAGGCCGGCGGTCTGGAACCTCTCGAGCGCAAGCGGCTGACCGAGGCCCTGCGCCCATGGCGTGAGAAGTATCCGCGGGTCGAGGTCGTCGAACATGTGGAGGTCGGCAGCGCGACGGAGATCCTGCTCGGCCATGACACCGACGCCGCCCTCATGGTCGTGGGATGCCGTCTCCCCGGGGCCCACGGCCTCCGGCGGATCGGGGCGGTCACCCACGCGGCGCTGCATCACGCGCGATGCCCCGTCGCCGTGGTCCCTCACCCGTGACCCCGCGCCCGTCACCGCCGTGCTCGCGGAGCCCGAAGGTGCCGTGAGGGCTGATCCGAAGGTCACGGAACATGGCGATGTCCCCTCCCGGGAGGGGACATCGCGGGCTACTTGGCGCGTATCTTGCGCCCCTTGGGCGGCTCGCATTCCTGCGCGGCTTCGATGAAGGGCTGGAGTGCCTCATGGAGCTTATTCAGCGAGTCGGGCCCCAGCTCGATCCGGTAATACTGGACAGATGGGATCAGCCTGGTTTCGAATTCGCTGCTCCCGTCCTCGTCGTCCTTCGCGGCACCGGCCCGTACTTCCATACCGGGGACGGCGAACGTGTGCAGATGGACGTCCTCGGTAACGGTCGGATCGAGGTCGTCGTAGGCTTCGACCTTCACCCATGTCTCCTGGGTGACGGACTGGTCCCCTACTGTCAATGTTCTGCCCCCCTTCCGCACACCCGGCTCGCTTTGCCGTGATTCGTCTACCTCAATAAATCTGGTGCCCATCAGCGCCCCTTCCCAAGAACAACCAAAGCCTAGCTGCTGATGGGTAGTTACGCTCAATCGGGAAGACGGCAGGCCCCCGGGGCCGGAAGGCCGTCGCCGTCGGGACGGGGAATGCGCCGCCGGCCCGCCGGTCGGCGCATCCCCGCGGGGCTCAGCAGTAGAGGTCGCCACCCGGAGCCACACCCAGCGTCTGGGCGAATCGCTGGTAGCTGTTCACCCGGCTCTGCACCTGGGCGGGGTTGCGGCCGTCGCACTCCACGGCGCCGTTGATGCTGCGGATGGTCTGCCCGAATCCACGGCCGTTGACCATCGCGTCGTGCGGCGTCATGGTGCCGGGGCCGCGCTGGGTGTTCCAGTACCACAGGGCGGTTTTCCAGGAGACGGCCGCGTCGGTCTGGACGAGCGACGGGTTGTTCAGCAGGTTGATTCCGAGGGCGTCGCCCGCCGCCTTGTAGTTGAAGTTCCAGCTGAGCTGGAGCGGGCCGCGGCCGTAATAGGCGGCCTGTCCGGCCGGGCAGCCGTAGGGCTGGTTCCGGTCGCAGTAGTGGGGGTAGTTCGCGGTGTTCTGCTCCACGATGTGGACCAGACCCCCGGTCTCGTGGTCGACGTTGGCCAGGAAGGCCGCGGCCTCCTGACGCTTGACCTGGTCACTTCCGGTATTGGCGAATCCCGGGTAGGCGGACAGCGCCGCGACCAGCCCGTTGTACGTGTAGAAGGAATTCCTGCCCGGGAACATCTGCTGGAACTGGGCCTCCGTCACGGGGAACTTTCCGGTCCCCGGATTCCCGCCTCCCTGACAGGTGTACGGATCCCAGTACCACGTACTGATGATGGGGTCGTAGCCGGGATTGTCGTGCTCGGCTATGTAGTACTTGCCGTCCGTATACCGGACGACCGTGCCCGCCGGATACCAGGTCCCGGCCGTCCAGTTGGACGCGGTGTCGCACGGGCCGGCGGCACTCGCCGTGCCGGACGGCACGACGAAGGCCACACCGACCAGAGCCAGTACGGCCAGCAGCAGGGTGACGAAGCGGTTTCTTCTCATGGCGGCTCCTGTGACGTCGGATCGCTGAGGTGACACTCGCCTGCTCAAAGCGCGACGAGGCCGGCGGCGCAAGGCGCCGCGGCCGTCGTCCCAGCGCAGTGAATAACCCTTCAACTTCGTTGTCAACGACATGCATCACGGGCGGCCAAACCAGGTGCATTTAGCAACCAGTTCCGGACAACTGTCCCTGTGAGGCCTTGCGTCGGCGTCGTCCCGCATGACACGAATGGACCGAAAGCCGGACGCGTGCCGAAGAATTGCCGCTGTCCTCCGACTTCCTGACCGGAGAGTCATGACGGCTCCGTGATGCCGGTTTCCGGGGCCCTCGCTCCACGGGTCCATCGAGTGCCCCCGCCCTCCCCTTACCCCTGAACGAGGAGAGAACCATGCGTGGAAGCAGAGCTGCGCGTTCCATGGCCGTCGTCCTGGCCGCCGCGGCCACCGGAATTGCCGTCGCCGCGGGACCGGCGGCCGCCGACGTTCCGATCGGCCAGCCGATGAACGGCAAGATGACCTACTACACCGACAAGGGATACGGCGCCTGCGGGACGCCCATCGACGCGAACTCCCAGGACCTGGTCGCGGTCTCGCCCTCGTGGTGGACCTCCGCCAATCCCAACAACGATCCCCTCTGCAAGGGCATATCGGTCGAGGTCAGCTACAACGGCAAGACCATCCGAGTGCCGGTCAGGGACAAGTGTCTCTCGTGCGACCGCACCCACATCGACCTCGGCCGGCCGGCCTTCCAGAAGCTGGCACCGCTCGACCGGGGCGTGGTCAACGGCATCACCTGGAAGTTCGTGCGCTGACCCCGGGTCCCGGTGAACCCTGTGCCCCGCGGATTACGGACCCGCGGGGCACAGGGTCATATCTCAATCCGTCGGCTCGGGCGGTGGGAACGCCGACGGCTGTCGCCGTCCGGTGAGCGCGAATGCCATGACCGCCGTGAGCAGACCCAGGAGAGCAAGGGCCGGTTGGGCGCCCAGTGGTGTGCCGAGTGGTGTGCCCAGCGTGTCGCAGGTCGGTGCCGCGCAGGCGCGGGGCGGATGCCCGACCAGGGCGAGTGCGGTTCCGGCCGCCGCCGGTCCCGTCGCACCGCCGAGCATGGCGAACGTCGTGGCTGTCGCCACCGCCTGCGCGGGGCGGGGTGCCGTGCGGCCGCTGCTGCGGCTGCGGCTGATGACCGTCATGGCGGAGCCGTTGGCCAGGCCCAGGCCGCATCCCACGAAGCCGCACGCGCCACTGAGCAACCACAGGGGCGTGGGGTGCCCCTGCCCGTAGCCGCTGATGAGCATGCCGGCCGCGACGCACAGAAGCCCGGTACGCATGAGGCGCGGGCCGTCACCCTGTTCACCGGTCCGCAGGGCGGCCAGGCGCGCGGTGAGGACGGCAGGGGCTGCGGCGGGCAACGCGACGAGCGCCGCGGAGACCGGGCTCAGACCGTGGGCACGGGTGAGAGTGAAGTAGACGAGGAACGTGAAGGCCGAGTTCGCGCCGAAGAGCGTCAGCAGGACGAGCAGGGCTCGGCGCGTGACCACCTGCCGCAGCAACCCGGCGTCCAGAGCGCCCCGAGGGTCGTATCGCGTCCGGAGGACGAGAAGACCGATCAGTGTGGCGGTCAGCAGCCCGGTCGATGCCTGTGCCGGTGCGGAAGCGGTGACTGCCGGGGCGGTCAGTGTGACCAGCGCGGTGATGGCGGCCGCCGTACAGAGGGTGACGCCGACGATGTCCACGGGCTGCCGAGGCCGCGTCGGTGAAGGTGTGGGGTCGCCGAGTGCGCGCAGGGCGCAGCCCGCGCCGGCGGTCGCCAGGAGGGCGAGCGCGCCGAAGACCGCCCTCCAGCCGAGCAGGCCGGTGAGCAGGCCCCCCAGTACGGGCCCGAGGCAGGTGGCCGCGGCGGCGGTGGAGACCCACCCCGCGACGGCGTGCGGCTCGTCGTCCGTTCTCCGGCGCAGGGTGAGCAGAAGGCTGAGGCTGACGGGTGAGAGCGCGGCACCGCCGGCGCCCTGGACCAGTCGGGCGGCGATGAGGGGGACGGCGCTGGTGGCCGCGGTGGCCAGCAGGCTCGCCGCGGTGAAGACGGCCAGGGCGACGAGCAGGACGCGGCGGGCGCCGTAGTGATCGGCGAAGTGGCCCACCGCGAGTTGCGGAGGGCCGCAGGTGAGTTGATAGGCGGCGGCGAACCACTGGGTCTGGGCGGGCGTCATTCCCAGGTCGGCGGCGACCGCGGGCACGGCTGACGTGACCGAGGCGATGGCGAGCGCTCCACAGAGCAGCGACGCGTAGCAGGCGAAGGGAGCGAGGCGCGGTATTCGGCGGGGCGTCGCCGTCCGGTCCCGGCCGTCGTCCGGTGGGCCGGGGCTCACAGGTAGTGGCCGTCCGGACGTACGATGCACGGCTGCCGCCAGGCCGCGGACCGGACCGTCACCATGGGCAGCGCGATGCCGGGTGCTCGGGCATCCGGCGTGCCGCGCACGGGGGTCAGGTGCACGTGGTGCCCGGCCCGGAGGGCCTCGAACAGCCTTGTGGAGGTGGTGCTCGCCGTGGGCAGCAGGACCACGTCAGGGGCCGCGGCGCCGCTTCGGACGTGCGTGCCGCGTCGCGTGGCGCTCCCCGGCAGGCCGGCCAGGCGCGCGGCGAGGCGTTGTCGTAGGAGGGGCGGACGGAGCGCGGTGAGGACGGTGGCGCGGAGGGCGTGCCCCCAGGGCGGGGGCAGCGCGTTGACGTGGAGCATGGCGGAGGTGAGCCGCATGACGTGGGCGGCGGAGCGGCGTCTTTCCTCGGCATAGGCGTCCAGCAGGACCTCGTGGCGAGGGTCGGTGACCGCTGCCGCGAGGCGCCACCCCAGGCTCATGGCGTCGGCCAGACCGGTGTTGAGGCCCTGGCCCCCGGTGGGTGGGTGGACATGGGCGGCGTCACCCGCCAGCACGACACGGTGGCGCCGGTACCGGTCCGCGTGGCGGTGCTCGCAGCGATAGTTGCTGAGCCACTCGACCTCGCGCAGCGCGAGGTCGCGGCCCGTGATCCGGCGGAGCAGCGCCTGGACCCGGGCCTTGCCGCGGGCGTCGGCCCAGGCATCGGCTCGGGCGTCGGCCCGGGCGTCGGCTCGGGCGTCGGCTCGGGCGTCGGCCCAGGCGTCGGCCCGGGCGTCGTGGGCCTCCGAGTGGCGGTAGGGATAGAGGATGACGCGCCAGCGTCCGTCGCCGAACGGCAGGAGCAGCGCCATGCCGTCCGGTCCCCATCGGCTCCACGGCTGTTGCGGCCGCAGGTCGAGCCGCGCGTCGACCGAGATGACGTCATAGGGGTGAACGGTGCGCGACGCGGCTATGCCCGACAGTCGGCGCACGGCGCTCCGGGCGCCGTCGCACCCGGCGATGTAGGCGGCACGTATCCGCCGCACTCCCCCTGAACGCCGGACGGTCAGCTCGGCGCTTCCTTCGTCCTGCCGTATGCGGATGACTTCGGTCCCGCGCGCGACGATCACGCCGTTCTTGAGGGCGTATTCCTCCAGCAGCTCCGTGGTCCGGTGCTGAGGCAGAGCGAGCGCGTACGGAAAGGGGCTGTTCAGTGCGGCGAAGGGCGCGATCTCCCTTTCGTTGCCCAGGGGGTAGTGCCCATAGCGATGACCCTGAGCGACGAAAGGCTCGGCGATTCCGCGCATGTCGAGGAATTCCAGGGTCCGGGAATGCAGAACAAGTGCGCGTGTGGTCCGCGCGGGCCGGGCATCCTTTTCGAGCACGACACAGCTGATGCCCCGAAGGCCCAGCTCCCCGGCCAACTGCAGACCGACGGGCCCGCCTCCGACCACGGCGACCTGAACCGCATCGGGCAGGGGCGCGACGTCGGTCATACGGTGAATTCCTTCGGCCGGCCTCCCGTTGACCGGTCCAGGCTGACAGCCGGCACCACGGGTGTCCAGACCGGCTTGACCCGACCAACGGGATCACGATCCGTAGGATTTTCATAATTACATGTGGCCGGTTGACCATCCGTACGGCTCCTGCCAAGGTGACCGCGGCACGTTCGCGCACGCCTCGTCCAGCCGAACGGAGAACGATGGGCCATTCCATCGGCGATCACGCCTACGGCGAACGCGGAATCGAATTCCTCCTCGTGGACCGGTCCGGGCCACAGCAGCGAGTACGCCGGTTCCGGGCGGACGTCCGCCTGCTGATGGACCACCCCGAGGTCTACCGGGACGGAGAAAACACCCGTCTGAGACCCGTGAGTTCGATCAGCAACGCCGTACTGGCGTTCGGTGCCCGGCACACGGCGTCAGAACCCGAAACCTATGCGCTCGCGCTGGCCGAGCACTTCCTCGCCGAGACCCGGTGCGTCCGGACCGCCGATGTGCGGCTGACCGCCTCCGAGTTCATCCCGCTCCCCTCCGAGCAGCCGCCGTCCGCGGCCCAGCACTTCTCGGCACTCGCCCGCCATCAGGATCACGCTCATCTCACGCTCCCGCGCGACGGCGAACCCGTCGTACGCAGCGGCCTGCTGAACATGGAACTCTTCGCGACCGGCGGCGCGACGTTCACGGGCTTCGCCCGCGACGCGTACACCACCACGCAGACGTTCACCGACCGGGTCTTCGGCGCCCGGGCCGACGTGACCTGGCGGCACTCCGGAACGGACACCGACCACCGCACGTGCCGTGCCCGCGCCGAACAAGCCGTCGTCAAGGCCTTCGGCGAGCACACCAGCCGCTCCAGCCAGCACACCTTCCACCACTTGGGCGCCGCCGTACTGGACGCCTGCCCGGAAGTCGCGGAGGTCCGCGTCGAGGGGGCCCACCTGACCCGCGGCCTGGTGGACCTGACCCCCTTCGGGGTCGACAACGAAGGCCGCGTCTACACGGTGGCGGACCACCAGCAGAGCACCGTCACCGTCGACATCCACCGCACCTGAGAACCAGGACCGAAGAAGAGTCAGGGACCGAGGAAGGGGACCGCGTGAACACCACAGGACCGCGCACCGTCCGCAGGCTGGCCATGACGGTCGCCGTCACGGCGGCGGCACTCACGCCCACGACGCAGACGGCACATGCCGGCGACCGACCGGCCGGCGCTCTCCTGGTGTGCGCCGGCACCGTCGCCGCCTCCTACGCACCGGGGCTGACCTACGCCCCGAGAGCCACCTCCGTCACGTCCCGGGCGGTCGTCGGATGCCCTCTCTCGACGGACAGCCGATTCGCCTCCGCGACCTTCGGCGGAGACTCCGCCGGCACCTTGTCCTGCCTCCTGGGGCCCGCGAGCGGCACCCTTACGTTCCACTGGGGCGGCGACGACAAGGGCAGGGGGAAGGCGTCCCCCCACCACGGCGGCCCCGGCGACCGGACGTCGACCGCCTCGGTCCGCAGCCTCGCCGCCGTACGCCCGAACGGAAACATCGTCACCGTGAGTACGGGAACGATCACCGACGGGGCCTTCAAGGGGGCGGCGGTCGTCACCGAGGTGACCCTCCTCGCCTCCCAGCAGACCGCCTGCCTGTCCCCCCAGGGCCTCACCTCCGCCTCCGGACCCACGACGGTGACCATCACCCGGGCATGACCGCCTCCCTGCGCGACGCCCGGCTCACTCCGCGGTCGGCAGGGGCTGCTCGGTCCAGATGGTCTTGCCGGTGGGGGTGTAGCGGGTGCCCCACCGCTGGGTGAGCTGGGCGACGATGTACAGGCCCCGGCCCCCCTCGTCGTCGGCCTCCGCGTGGCGCAGGTGGGGCGACGTGTGGCCGGTGTCGGCGACCTCGCAGACGAGGCCGCGGTCGCGGATCAGCCGGACGTGGACCGGCCCGCCGGAGGCGTAGCGGACGGCGTTGGTGACCAGCTCGCTGACGATCAGCTCGGTCGTGAACGCCAGTTCCTCGAGCCCCCACTCGCCCAGCTGCCCACTGGTGACGGTCCGGGCCCGCGCGACACTCGCGGGGGCGGCGTCCAGCTCCCAGGCCGCCACCTGGTGCTCGCCGAGCATCCGGGTGCGGACCAGGAGCAGGACCGCGTCGTCGTCCACCGGGCCGGGCAGCAGTTCGGCCACGGTGCGGTCGCAGAGCTCCGCCAAGGGGCGGCGGTGCTCGGTGAGGACGCCGGTGAGCAGGCCGAGTCCCGTCTCGGTGTCGTGGCCCGGGGCCTGGACGAGACCGTCGGTGAACAGGGCGAGCAGGCTGCCGGCGGGCAGCTGGAATTCCACGCTCTGGAAGGGCGCGCCGCCCAGGCCCAGGGGCGGGCCCTCCGGGAGGTCCGGACGGCTGACGGCACCGCCGGCGGGGTCGACGACGGCGGGCGGCGAGTGGCCCGCGCGCGCCATGCCGCACCGCCCGGACACCGGGTCGTAGACGGCGTACAGGCAGGTGACCCCCAGGGCCTCGTCGCCGTCCGCCTCCGGCGTGCCCCCGCCGCGGCCGTTCGCCCGCTCCTCGGCGGCGCGCTCCTCGGCGGTCCGCCCGACCACGTCGTCCAGGCACGCGAGCAGCTCGTCCGGGGCGAGGTCGAGCCGGGCCAGGACCCGTACGCTCGTACGCAGCCGGCCCATGGTGGCGGCGGCGCGCAGCCCGTGGCCGCGCACGTCCCCGACCACCAGGCCGACCCGGGAGCTCGACAGCGGGATCACGTCGAACCAGTCGCCGCCCACCCCGGAACGGCTGTCGGCGGGCACATAGCGGCCAGCCGCCTCGACCCCGGTCAGCGACGGCAGGTGGTGGGGCAGCAGACCGCGTTGCAGTTTGAGTGCGGCGGTGTGTTCGCGCGTGATGACCAGCATCAGGACGACACCGACCAGCAGGGCGCCCAGGCCCACGACGCTCACCCCGCCGGTGCGCCCGAGGAGCGGCAGGTCGAAGGAGGTCGAGCCGTAGTCCGGGGCGGCGTAGACGACGAAGGCCGCGTAGCAGAAGAGGCTGAGCATCAGGAGTCCGCCCAGCCCCGGGAGCACCCCCTTGAACAGCAGGTCCCGGGGGCTGCGGGTGAGCAGCCCGCGGTAGCACCAGACGCAGGCGAAACCGGTGAGGCCGTAGTAGAAGGCGATCGCGAGGCCGACCGCGCTGATGGAGTCGGCCAGGACGTCGTGGCTGATCACGGTCAGCAGGACGAGGAAGCCGATGGAGACCAGTCCCATGCCGACGGTCGACCAGGTCGGGGTGAGGTACCTGCGGTGCAGCCGGGCGAAGCGCGAGGGGACGGCCTTGTGGGCCGCCATGGAGAAGACGGTGCGGGCCAGCGGCAGGACGGTGGTCTGGGTGGACGCGACGGCCGAGGTCAGCACCGTGAAGATGAGCAGCTTGGTGAGGAACCAGCCGGGGCCCGTGGTGCCGAAGACGGCACCGCCCAGGCCGGAGAGCACGTCCCCGGAGTTGGCCTCGTTGCCCAGACCGGTGCCCTCGGCGCCGATCCCGGCGTACGCCTGCGCCGACGTCGCCACCAGGGCGTAGATGCCCAGCAGGAGCACGGTGGAGACGACCGCCGCCCGTCCGGGGGTGTGGCTGCTGTCGGCGGTCTCCTCGTTGACCGTGACAGCGGTGTCCCAGCCCCAGTAGATGAAGACCGCGGCGAGGAGGCCCGCGGTCAGCGCCTTGGCCGACGCCACATGGAGGGGGTTGAACCAGGAGGCGGAGACGTGGATCGCCGTCGGCGGCCCGTCGGTGTAGACCCTGACCAGGGCGGTCACCGCGAACAGGACCAGCATCGCCACCTCGGCGCACACGAGCCAGCGCTGGAGGGCCGCCGACACCTCGATGCCCACATAGCAGACCGCGGTCGTCACCGCGATCCAGACGACCCCCGCGACGGTGGTCCACAGCCGATCCTCGGCGAGTGCGTCGAACCCCAGCAGCCGGAAGCCGTAGATGCCGGCGATCTTCGCGAGGTTCGCCATGGCGATGACGTCGGCGACGATGATGCCCCAGCCGCCCATCCAGCCGACGCGCGGGCCGAAGGCGCGGGAGGCCCAGGTGAAGGTGGTCCCGCAGTCGGCGTCGCCCGCGTTGAGCTCCCGGTAGGCGTACGCGATCAGCAGCATCGGGACGAAGGCCAGCATCGTCACGATCGGCGCCTGGAGGCCGACCCCCACGACGATCAGACCGAGCGTCGCGGCCAGGCTGTACGCCGGAGCGGTGGAGGACAGGCCCATGCAGACCGAGGAGAACAGTCCCAGGGCACCGGCCTTGAGCCCCTTCTCGCCCGGGCCGGGGCCGGGCGCGAGCGGCGCAGCGGACTCGACCGGACCACCGGAGAGCTTCACCTCTGCGTTCATCTCCGCGTCTCGCCTGAAGGGCCGGCGCCCCCGAGAGAACTCATGATCACCATTTTCCCCGTGGTCGATCGGGTCCGCCAGACGATGGCGCGCCGGGCGGGTGCGGGGCGCCGTGTGACCGGAGTGCCCGATGGTTGTGGTGAGCACGTCATGATCCGCGCGGCGGTGTGTCAGAGTGGAGGTACGCCACGACGGCACGGGTGAGGACGCGGGAGAGGGTTTCCCTGTCATGCCGGCACAGCCTGATCGCCTCGCCACCGTACGTCCCGTGTTCCCGCACGGGCGGAGCGAGGAGTACACGGACCTGTTCGGGCAGGCTCCGGTGGTCTTCGCCGCGCTGAGCGGCCCGGACCATGTACTGGAAGCCGCCAGCCCGGCGTTTTTCGACGCCTTCACGGACGGCCGCACGACGACCGGCGTGCCGGTCGGGGAGCTGGTTCCGGAACTGGCCCGGCAGGGTGTCCTCGATCGGCTCGACGAGGTGTACCGCACCGGCACCGTGTGCCGGAACCGAGGCGGGCACCTCGTGCTCGGTGGGCGAAGGGCCCGGCGGGAGGAATTCTTCGACATCACCTACGAGCCCCGACGGGACGCGGTCGGCCGGGTGAACGGGGTGACGGTGATCGCGGTGGAGACCACCGCGTACCACCACGCCCAGCTCCTGGCCGCCGAGCAGCGCGTCCTCCTGGAGCAGATCGCGCGTGACGCCCCGCTGAGCGAGATCCTGACCGGCATGGCGAGGGCGATCGAGGAGCTTTCCCCGGACATGATCGTCTCGGTGCTGCTCCTCGATCCCGACGGCCGTCACCTGCGCCACGGCACCGCCCCACGCCTGCCCGGCTTCTACAACGACGCGATCGACGGGGTCGCCATCGGCGAGGGCGTCGGCTCGTGCGGCACGGCCGCCCACCGGCAGGCGCCGGTGATCGTCAGCGACATCGCCACCGACCCCCTGTGGGAGGGCTACCGCGACCTGGCACAGCGGGCCGGGGTCGCGGCCTGCTGGTCCACTCCGATCAGCGGCTCGGACGGCCAGCTGCTGGGCACCTTCGCGATCTACCATCGCACTCCCCGAGCGCCCACCGACCAGGACCTGGCACTCAGCGCGGCCTTCACCCGCATCGCCGCCCTGGCGATCGAGCGCCACCGCGCGGTGGAGGCGGGCCACGCCGCCCAGGAGCGGGAGAAAGCGGCTCGTGAGGACCTGGCCTTCGTCCTGGAGGCCAGTACCGCCATCGCGCGTCAGCCGCACTATGTCGAGTGCCTCGAGCTCATGGCCCGGCTGACCGTGCCGGAGCTGGCGCCGCTGTGCGCCGTCCACGTGGTCGAACGCGACCAGGTCCGGCGGATCGCCCTCGCCGCCGCCACCCGCGCCGAGGAGGGCCTCCTCGCCTCGCCCGGACTGAGCGGCGAGATCGACGACGTGGTCGCCCGTGTGCTGGCCTCCGGCACCACCGGGACCGGTCGGGTCGGCTCCCGTCCGGGCGGCCTGTCCGCACATCGCCGCGTCAGCGGTTACGTGTGCGTGCCACTGGCCAGCCACGGCCGTACCTTCGGCGCACTGACCCTCCTGACCACCGATCGACCCCTGGACGACCACGGCGTCGCCCTGGCCGAGGAGCTCGCCCGCCGGGCCGCTTCCAGTGCCGACAACGCCCGCCAGTTCACCGACCGGGCCAGGCTCGCCCGCGACCTGCAGGCCGGCCTGCTGCCTCCCGAGTTGCCCGAGGTCCCCGGCGCCACTCTGGCGGCCTCCTACCACCCCGCCGGCGAAGGACTCGACGTCGGTGGCGACTTCTACGACGTCTTCCCGCTCGCCGACGACCGCTGGGCGCTCATGATCGGCGACGTGTGCGGGCGCGGCGCTCGCGCCGCCACCACCACCGGCATGGTCCGCCACAGCGCACGCGCCGCCGCCCGCCTCCTCGACGACCCGGCGGCCGTGGTCACCGCCATCAACGCCGCTCTGACGGACCGGGCGGTCGGCGAGGAATGCTTCGTCTCGCTCGTCTACGGCGAACTGCGGCACACCGCTTCCCACCTGGCGCTGAACCTGATCCGAGCCGGTCACGTACCCCCACTCGTGCGCCGGGCCGACGGCACGGTCGAAGAAGTCGCCCAACCGGGCCTGCTCCTGGGCATCGGCCCCGACCCCGATGCGTCCCCGTACGGCGTCGACCTGTACCCGGCCGACAGCCTGATCCTGGTCACCGACGGCATCACCGAGGCCCGTTCCACCAGCGGCGAACTCTTCGGGGAGGACCGCCTGGCCGAGGCCGTCGGCGCCCTCCGGACCTCGTCTCCCACCGCCGGCGTGCTCCTCGAGTCGATCTCCACCGCGGTCTCCTCCTTCGCGGCCGATGCCACCCACGACGACCAGGCGGTGCTCGTCCTCACCGCCACGTGACCAGGGCGGACGCATGGCCGGATACCACCTGGTGACGGAGTGGCCGGTTTCAAAGCCGTGATGTTGCCGGGGAGTTAACTCGGAGACATGATCACTGCTCGTATCGACCTGATCACTCATCCAGGAGCCGAGAAGTGATACGCAGAGCCGCTCTCCGCGCCCTCTCGACCGTCGCCGTCCGCTACGGCGACCCCGACCGCCCGAGCCGGGCCCGCGTCGCGCTTCGGTGACGACGCCGATATAGCGCCGGCTACGCCCGGCCCGGCCGACCGGCCCACGCCGCCGCGAACCCCCTCCATCCCATCGCGATCTCGCATGCTCTCGTTCCACGAGACGCACCACAGATGCACCACAGACGCACCACAAGGGAGTGGTTGATTTCCATGCACAAACGTCGGAGATTCCTCACCTTGGCCACCGCGGGCGCGGTCATATGCACCGCCGGATTCATCCCGTCGGTCAGCCGGGCCGCCGGCAGCGGCGACGGGGAGAACAGGGCATCCTACGCCGCAGCGCACGGACTGACGGCGGACGACGTCGAGAACCTCAACGCACTCAACGAAAGCGCCCTGGCTCCGGGACAACCCGGCAATCCCTCGGGAGAATTACCTCCGTCCGCCGGCCCGTCCCTCCGGCCCCCCGCCTCCACCGACGACAGGGAAACCCCTCCGGCCGAGCCGCTCGACAGGATGCCCGACGCGTACCGGGCCTACGGAGGCAGGGCCACCACGGTCATCAACAACTACATACGCAAGTGGCAGCAGGTCTACAGCCACCGCGACGGCAAGAAGCAGCAGATGACCGAGGAGCAGCGGGAAAAGCTGTCCTACGGCTGCGTCGGCGTCACCTGGCTGAACTCGGGTCCCTACCCGATGAACAAATTGGCGTTCGCGTCCTTCGACGAGAACAAGTACAGGAACGACCTCAAGAACGCGAGCCCTCGACCCGGTGAAACGCGGGCGGAGTTCGAGGGCCGCATCGCCAAGGACAGCTTCGACGAGGGGAAGGGCTTCCAGCGGGCGCGTGATGTGGCGTCCATCATGAACAAGGCTCTGGAAAGCTCCCACGACGAGAGGACGTACATCGACAACCTCAGGACGGGGCTCGCGAACACCAATGACGCTCTGCTCCACGAGGACAGCCGCTCGAACTTCTACTCGGCGCTGAAGAACACACCGTCCTTCAAGGAGAGGGACGGGGGCAACCACGACCCCTCCAGGATGAAGGCGGTGATCTACTCGAAGCACTTCTGGAGCGGGCAGGACCAGCGGGGTTCCTCCGACAGGAGGAAGTACGGCGATCCGGAAGCCTTCCGCCCCGACCGGGGTACCGGCCTGGTCGACATGTCGAAGGACAGAAGCATCCCGCGCGGTCCCGCCAAGCCGGGCGAGAGCTGGGTCAATTTCGACTACGGCTGGTTCGGGGCCCAGACGGAAGCGGACGCCGACAGGACGGTGTGGACCCACGGCGACCACTATCACGCGCCCAACGGTGGCCTGGGCCCCATGCACGTATACGAGAGCAAGTTCCGGAACTGGTCCGCCGGGTACGCCGACTTCGACCGTGGCACCTACATGATCACGTTCATACCCAAGAGCTGGAACACCGCACCCGACAAGGCGCAGCAGGGCTGGCCGTGACGGAACCGGGGAGGGCCGGCCGGGTGGCCCGGCCCTCCCCGGCCGAGGCACGAGGCCGCGGAAGGCGAACGGCTTGAAGGCGAACGGCTCGGCAAACCCGGTTGAGATCTGACCGGCCATCAGCGACATTACGTCGTTGGGCCGGAGGCGCGGCGAGGACCCGGGTCGACTTCCACTCGGGCCCCGCCCGCCCCTTCGCCCGGATCACCGCACAGCAACTGAACAGGAGCCACCCGTGGCCAATACTCGGCAGACCACCCCCGACGCTCGTGTCGAGGATCGAGGCAGGCAGGACCGTCCGGATCGCCCCGCGGCCTTCGACGACGCGGCGATACGGCAGGCCCGCAACTCCGCCGCGTTCTGGGCCGCGACCGGGAACTCCCGCGGCCACGAGGTGATCCGCCGGCGCGGCTTCCTCGCCGTGCTCGGCGGCGAGCGCGCCGGGACGCGCATCCTGCTCCAGGAGGCCGACCTCGGCACGCACGAGCTCGCCGAGCTGACCGAGCTGGCCGGCCGGTCGACCGGACCGGTGGATGCCGAGGACCCGTTCAGTTCCACCGATCTGAGCCACCTGGGCATGCGCAACTGGCAGATGCCCATCATGGTGCGCCCGCCCGGCCCTGTCGCCGCCCCTGCGATGGAGGTCGTCCGAGTCGAGCAGACGGACGAGCTGCGGACCGCCGAGCAGATCGTGATCGACGGCTTCGAGCTGACCAGATTCGCCCCCTACCGTCCCGGCGAGATGTTCCCCACGGCACTGACCGAGCAGCCGGGCGTGGACGTCTTTCTCGCCGTCCTCGACGGCGAGGTGGCGGGAGCCGGTGTCACCGTCGTCCACGACGGTTCCGCCAGCCACTACTGGGTCGCCACGTCGTCGGCGCACCGTTCCCGCGGCGTCGGGCGCGCCGTCATGCTCGGCTCGCTCGCGCCCCTGGCGAACCTCACGGTGACCCTCACCGCCTCACGGCTCGGCCGGCCGCTGTACGAGTCGCTGGGCTACACCGCCGTCACCGAGTCGACCTGGTGGTCCTCGCAGTGACCACCACGGGGGCGTGACCCCCCGCCCCCGGCAGGTCCGTACATCACTCGCCGGTACGGACCGCGGCCCCCGCCCCGGCGGGCGGGGCGCCACCCGGGAGCCGGGCGGACAACGCCGCGCAGTCCGGGGCCCGGACCTGATACCACCGCCGTCCGGCCGTGCGACAGCGAGCGCGCCTGCCGCGTCGCCGCGGCCGGGCTCGGGCAACAGCGGCCCGGCGGACGAAGGGTCTGACCGGGCTGAACTGCAAGAAGGGTTCGCCGGCCTGCCGTTCGTCATGGCCCTCGAACTCCGCCACGGCACCTGGACCCACGGAGCGGACGCCCACACACCCGTCGACGGCGCCCGCCTCCTGGCCTTGGCGGACCCGGACCATCCCGGCGACTGGTCACCGATCATGCGCACCTTCCGCGACGGGCACACCGCCACCTGGCGGGCCGCCGATGCCCGGCTCGGCCGGTGGGGCCCGGACGGAAGCCTCCGCCTGGTCGTGGCCACCGCCGACCCGGCCAGCCTTGCTGAGATCGTGCGGATCTACGGTCTGCGGCACCTGGATCGAGCAGAGCTACAAACAGGTCAAGGGCCGCGACCCTCCGGTCAGGTCGGACCAAGCCAGGTCAGGTCACGTGGAAAAATGACGTTTCCACAGGTCCGCGACTCGACCAGGGACGTCAGGTCGGCAATGGACCATGGCGGCGGCCAGATGGAGTTGCAGCGTCGGCAGCTACGACCCTGCGCCGGGGCCACCCCTCGTGCAGCCGTGCGATGCCACGGCGTGGTGTGCGCCGTCGCCGCCGCACGGGGCGATAGGGATGGCACATGGCCCGCTTCCCGGGCCGCTCCTCACGTGAGCGGCGACAGCGGCCGCCGGGCTCACAGGAGCCGTCGGCGCGGCGCACGGGACCAGTGGCGAGCGTTCACAGCGTCGCCGGTCAGATGTTCGTGCTGCAGGTACTGATCGTCGTCGTGCTCGTCACGGCCGCTATTGTGACGCTGGTACTCAAAGCACGCACCGACAGGTTCCAGGCGGCACGCGCCCGCTCGCTGGCGGCCGCCGAGTCCTTCGCTCACGCGCCCAGCCTGCCGGCCGCGATGCGCGGTCCCGATCCGAGTGCGGTGCTCCAGCCGCTGACCGAGAGCGCCCGCCGGGCGGCCGGCGTCGACTTCATCGTCGTGATGAACAGGGACGGCATCCGCTACACGAGCCCCAGGCCCGACTGGATCGGCAAGAAGTTCGTCGGCGCCATCGGACCGTCGCTCGACGGCCACGTCACCATCGAGCAGGTCCACGGCCCCATGGCGGCCGAAGTGCAGGCCGTCGTCCCGGTGTGGGACGGCGGCAGGGTCGTGGGCATGGTGTCGGCCGGCCTCAACCCCGGCAAGGTGAGCAGCGCGATCAACCACCAGCTCCCGTTCGTCCTCGGTGCCGGTGTCGCCGCACTCTGCCTGGCGACGGCAGGGACGGCCCTGGTGAGCAGGCGGCTGCGGCGGCAGACCCACGGCCTGGACCCCGCCGAGATGACGAGGATGTACGAGCACCACGACGCCGTACTGCACGCGGTGCGCGAAGGCGTGGTCATCGTCGACGGCGACGGCACGGCCCTGCTCGTCAACGACGAGGCGCGTCGTCTCCTCGAACTCCCCACGGACGCGGAAGGCCACCCCGTCTCAGGTCTCGGCCTCGTCCCCCGGATGGCAGACCTGCTCGCCTCAGGCCGTGCGGTCACCGACGAGGTACTACCGGTCAGCGGCCGGCTGCTGGTGGTGAACAACCGGCCCACCTACCCCGATGAGGAGTCCGGCGGCAGCGTGACCACGCTGCGCGACTCCACCGAGCTCCGCGAACTCACCGGAAGGGCCGAGGTGGCCCAGAGCAGGCTGCGGCTGCTGTACGAGGCGAGCGTGGCCATCGGCACGACCCTGGACATCACGCGCACGGCCGAGGAGCTCACCGAGGTGGCCGTGCGCCGGTTCGCCGACTACGCCTCCGTCGATCTCGCCGATCCCGTCCTGCGCGGCGACGAGCCGACCCCCGGCTCGTACCCGCAAGCACCGGAGCTGCACCGGGTGGCGGTCACCGGCGCCTACGGCGGCCCCCCGCTCCACCAGGTGGGCGAACTCTACGCGTACCACCCGAGCACTCCCATGGCCCGGGTTCTCCTCAGCGGACGCCCCGTGCTGGTGCCCGACGTGTCGGCCGCCGCCGAATGGCGCGCGAGTGATCCCGAACGCACGCGAAAGATCCTGGAGCTCGGCCTCCGCTCACTCATCACCGTGCCGCTCACGGCACGCGGGGTCCTGATGGGCGTCGCCAACTTCTGGCGCACGGCTGACAACCCTCGCCTCGACCAGGACGACCTGGTCCTGGCCGAGGAACTGGCGGCGCGGGCAGCCGTCTGCGTCGACAACGCCCGCCGATTCACCCGCGAGCACGCCATGTCGGTCACCTTGCAACGCAGTCTGCTCCCTCGTGGGCTGCCCGAGCAGAACGCCCTCGACGTCGCCTACCGCTATCTGCCCGCCCGGAGCGGGGTGGGCGGCGACTGGTTCGACGTCATCCCGCTTCCCGGGGCCCGCGTCGCCCTCGTCGTCGGCGACGTCGTCGGACACGGACTGCACGCCGCCGCCACCATGGGCCGGCTGCGCACCGCCGTACAGAACTTCTCCACCCTCGACCTGCCCCCGGACGAACTCCTCGGCCGTCTCGACGAGCTCGTCTGCCTCATCGACCACGACACGGCCCCGGCGGGGGACGAACCCGCCGTCGCAGGCGCTACCTGCCTGTACGCGATCTACGACCCCACCGACGGAACCTGCGCCCTGGCCCGCGCCGGCCACCCTCTCCCCGCTCTCGTCCGCCCCGACGGCACCGTCGATTTCCCCGAGCTCCCCGCGGGACCACCGCTCGGCCTGGGCGGCCTGCCCTTCGAAGCGGTGGAACTGCACCTGCCCGAGGGCAGCAGCCTCGCTCTCTACACCGACGGTCTCGTCGGCGGACGCGAGCGCGACACCGGTAGCGGCCTGGCGATTCTCGGGACGGTCCTGGGAGTGCCCGGCCGCACGCCCGAGGAGACCTGCGAGGCCGTGCTCGAGGCCCTCCCTCCCGGCCGGCGCAGTGACGACATCGCCCTCCTCGTCGCCCGGACCCGCCGCATGGACGCCGACCGGATCGCGGCATGGGACGTCCCTTGCGAGCCCTCCGCCGTGGCCGGGGCCCGCGCCGACATCACGCGGCAACTGACCGAGTGGGGGCTGGAGGAGACGGTCTTCGCCATGGAGCTGATCCTCAGCGAACTGATCACCAACGCCATCCGCCACGCTGCCGGCCCCATCGGCGTCCGCCTCCTCCACGAGCGCACCCTGATCTGCGAGGTCTCCGACACCAGCAGCACCTCGCCCCATCTGCGCTATGCCGCCGACGAGGACGAGGGCGGGCGCGGCCTCTTCCTCGTCTCCCAGCTCAGCGACCGCTGGGGCACCCGGTATCACGCCCGGGGCAAAATCATCTGGGCGGAGCAAGCGCTGCCGTAGCGAGGAGCAGTCCCGGGTGCGGACCGCGGCTCGATCCGCCCTCCCATGGTCTGCTCGCCGCAAGGGCACCGAGGTCGAGCGGCCGGACACGGTGACGGCGTCGAAGGCGCCCTGAAGCGGACCGTCGAAAGCCTGAATCGGGCCGCCGACCTGCTGGAGCTGTGCCGGAGAGGTTCCGCATCGTCACGTGCACATCGCGTGGCTGGGTGACCGTGCGGAGGGTTTCGTTTCCGCCCCGCTCGCCGAGCGTGTGACGATGGCCGCCGTCCCCGGCAACCACGGGGAAGCCGTCCGCGTGAACGGCAGGGGCGTGACCCGATACGACGACTCTCACGACACCGAGTCGCTGATCGTGGTGACATCCTCAGCCTGGCTCCGGAGAAGTTCGAGTACGCCGAGTGCTACGTCCCCGCCGACGAGCCGACCCGTCGTCGTGCCCTGTTCCGGGACTGTTGTGGCGCACGTCCGCGGACATCAGTGGCAGCCTGGCCCGCCGTAGTGCATGACCGCGATCGCCCGGGTGAGCGGGGCGATCGCGGCTTCAGCCGTCTCGGGGTTGATGTCGAAGGTGACGGGCCGACGTCGACGCGGACCGGGCGGGCGCCGGTCTGGAGGATGGTGTTGGGGGCAGCCAAGAGCGAGAACTCCCAGGCTTCCCGCGACCAGTCCCACCGCACGGGTGTCCCCCTGGGAGGCGGCCCTCGACGGCCCGCATGATGGCTCGGACCACGCGGGGCCCGGCGGGGCGTGATCGCTCCGCCGGGCCCTGGCCCGTTCCGTCCGCTCGCTAGTAGGGCCAAACCGACCGCGTTGATCATTGATGACACGGGCTTCCTCAAGGACGGCGATGGCTCGGCGTGCGTGACACGCCCTCGCGCATGCCTCCAAGCTACGTCTCCACCAGCGGCCTCAGCCGCGGCAGCTCGGCGGGCCGCCACCCGCCGGACTCCGCGCAGACAAAGGCTGCGGCGGCGGTCGCCTGCGCCGCTGGCTGCGACGCAGGCAGGTCGTGCCGCGCACCGCCCGCCGCGGGAGGGCAGACTCAAAGCCGTCTGGGTCCCACTGTTGGATGATCGAACGCGCCCTGTCGTGGACGGGCGGCTGCCGCTGCCTGCACCGCCGCTACGAACGACCCAGCCACTGGTTGACGCCGAGTGCGTCGAGGGGCCGACTGAAGCGGCGGTGCAGCGATCTGGCCTGGTGTCCAGCCGCGGTCAACTGCCGCACACGGCCCGCCGAGGAATCCGCTGCCTCCAGTGACCACGACCTTCGCGGGGCGCCCCGGTGGTGTCGGGAAAGCACCAGATCGCCGGGATGAGTTCGGCACACGCCTGTCCTCCGGGACCTAGCGGCACCCCTCGGCCGTTCGTCATCCTTTCAGCCGATGGCGACGGCGATGCGGCGCATGCCCCGCGGTCGTGCAGGTCATCATGGCGCCCATGGAGAACGACTCTTCCTCCGAGGCAGGACCCGGCAAACGTGCGTTCGCGGCCGCGGCCGCGGCGCTACTGGGGACGGCGATCGCGACCGTGCTGCTGCACGGTCCCCCCGCGCATGCCGCCGCGGACAGCGGAAGACCGGCGACCTGGAACGTCCAGGGATCGGCGAGCCGGTGGGCGGCGGTCGGGAAATTGTCCGCCGCCCGTCATGTCGTCGCGCTCCAAGAGGTCTCCGCGACTCCGCCGGCCGGCGTGGAGCGCGAACAGAAGCTGGGGCCGAACCTCTCGGGCTGGAAATGGAAGGTGGGCACCAGCACCCGCCACTACACCCGCTACCTGTACGTCCTCCGGCACTCCTCCAAGAACCTCGGGATCGTCACCGACTGGGCCCCGGCCGCCACCGGCGTGGTGGAGGTGCCGGGCCCCTACCGGCCACTGCTGTGCGTCAAGGACGTCGCCAACAGCACTCTTTTCTGCTCCGTCCACGCAAGCGCCAACGGCGGCGGGGACGCCGCGAAGCTGGTGAACACCGCGGCCGCCTATGCCACGCAGAACAAGCTGAAGTCCTGGGCCGTCCTGGGCGACTTCAACCGCGGCCCCGCCAAGCTGCAGCAGGACCCGCAGTTCCCCGCAGGCGCGAAGGTCTACGCGCCCAACCAGGCGACGCAGCGCAGCGGCGGGATCCTGGACTACCTGGTATCCGACGTCTCGTCCACCAAGTGGAAGGCCAAGGTGCTGGTCAGCAAGGACAGCGACCACTGGCCCGTGCAGTGGTGAGCGACCGGACGGGGCGCGGACGGCGGGGGTAGGGGTGCTGCTGCGCGTCGAACCGCCCGCGGCCGCCGAGCCGACGGCGGCCGATGTGCGCATCGTCGGCCGGGTGCTGGGCGCGGTGGTGGAGCGGCAGCGGGGCGGGCGATGGTGCTGGGCCGCGGTCGCCGCCGGCGTGGCCGCGTACTACGGCGCGGAGTGCACGCAGGAGGACGTGGTCCGTGCGCTCGGCCACGGCGGCGGTCAGAGCGTCGATCCGTCCGACGGAACCGGCGGCGCCAGGCTCGACGAGGCGCTGATCGTGGTGGACTGCTTCTCCCACTGGAGCCCGGGGCGGCCCACGTGGGACCGGCTGGTAAGCGAGCTGGTGGCGGGCCGGCCGGTGGGAGTCCAGATCCGCTGGAGCGGCGGCGGTTCGCACTTCGTCCTGCTCTGCGGGGCCTGGGAAGGACTCGTCCACGTGGCCGATCCCGCTACGGGGGTGGCCGCCCTGCACTTTCCGGACTTCCCCCGGGCGTATCGCGACGGCGGCGTCTGGGACGGCACCTTCTGGACCCACCCGCCCGAGCCGTGCGCCCGATGACCGGGGCGTGGGAACGGGCCCTGGCGGGCTGGCTCGCCGCCGTCGGACCGGATCACGTGCACACGTCCGGGCCCGTCTGGCAGCGCTTCAACGCCGGCACCTATCCGGGCGGCTGGGACAGCCGCGCGGTGGTCCGGCCGGCGAACATGCGGGAGGCCGCCCGGTGCGTGCGGGTCACCGACCGCTGCGGGGTGCCCTGGCAGACCGTCTCCACGGGCCGCAACTGGGGCTACGGCGGGGCCCGGCCGCGGCTGCCGGGCACGGTGGTGTTCGCCCTGGACCGCATGACGGAAGTCCAGGTGGTGAACGATCGCGTCGGCCACGTACGCGTGCGCCCCGGCAGCACGTTCGGAGCGCTGGCCGAGCACCTGGGGCGGGCGGGCGGCCGGTGGTGGCCGCCGACCACCGGCGCGGGCCCGGATGTCTCCGTGCTCGGCAACATCCTGCAGGACGGCATCGGCAGCGGACCGTACCGCCGCATGGCCCGCCATGTGGTCGAGGCCCGCGGCTTGGGCGGCGACGGGCGTCCCGCCCGGGTGGCCTGGGCGGGCGCCTCGACCGCCCGGCAGCTGCGGGAGGCGGGCCTGACGATGGTGACGGACCTGACGCTGCGCCTGCACCCGGCTCCTGCCGTCCGTCAGCACCTGTGCTTCGTCCTCGCGGACGGAGCCGTGCTCGACGACGTCCTCAGGGCCGGCGCCCGGCTGCTCAGCGGCAGGCTGACGGCCGACCTGGACGTGCTGTCGGACCACCGCATCGCGGCTCAGCTTGGAGTGGGCGCCGCCGCCTCCGGTGACGCGCCGGTCGCCCGGGATCGGCTCGCGGCGCTCCTGCCCGCCCCGTTCTCGGGGCGCTGGAGCGCGATGGCGGGCATCTGGGGCAGCGACCGGGCCGAGTTGGCGGCGGTGCGTGCCGAAGTGGAGCGGGCCTGGGTGCCGTTCGCGGCCGCGGCGGTGAACGGGCCGGTCGAGGAGGGGTGCGAGGTCCCCGATCTCGCGGGGCTGCGCACCGCCTACTGGTGCCTGCCGAACGGGATGCCCACGCGGCCTGATCCCGCGATGGACGGGTGCGGGGTGCTCTGGTTCGCCCCGGCGCTGCCACCGGGCGCTCCCGCCGGGCAGGCGATCGAGGTGTGGGAGGACGTCCTGCGCGCCCACCGGCTGGCCCCCTGCTGGGCGCTGCGCCTGGACGACTGCCAGGTGATCGCGGTGCTGGCACTGCTGTGGGACCGCTCCGTGCCCGGTGCGGACGCCCGCGCGGTGGCGTGCTTCCACGCGTTGGAAGAGGCCGCACGGGATTTCGGCGTACGACCGTACCGGCGTCCGACGGGACTGTCCGCGGACGCGCCGTCCGAACAGGAGAAGTGCCGATGAACATGGTGCGCGTACCGGCGTCCGCCGCCGGCCTGACCGAGAGTCCGCTGCTGGACCGGGCCGACCGCCGGCTCGTGAGCGCCTGCCTGGGCCCGGCGCTGGAGATGGCGCCGGTGGTGGACCTGAGCGATCGGCTCGGCGCGGCGCTGATGGCGGCGACGGCCCGGCTGCCCGCGGAGCTGGCCGCCGCGGGCGGGGAACTGCTCCGGGTCTACGCCGGCACCGCCCGCCCCGAGGACTTCGTAGGGCTGTTCCCGGTGCCGGCCTGGTCCTTCCTGCACTGGGCGCGTGCCGGAGCGGTCGACGGCGGGCCGGGGGTGGAAGACGGAGAGGCTCGCGCCTGGCAGGCGCTGGAACAGGCCCATGCCCTGAGCCTGTTGGTCCACCTCCTCGATGACCATCTCCTGGACGGCCAGCTGTCGGTTGACATGCTCGGGCTCCAGCTGCGGACCGTCGCATGGCAGTCGATGGACCGCTTCGCCCGGCGGGCGGCCGGGGCCTGGGAAGTTCCCGAGTCCGTTGTGGCCGGCCATCTCGATCGCTACGTCCAGGCACTGGCGTCCTCCGGTCCGGTGTACCGCCTGGACCACTACCTTGAGGTCTTCACCGCCCAGGCGGCGATCTGGCTGCTGGCGCCCCGCCTGCTGGAGGAGGCCAGGAGGGCCGCCCCGGGAACCTCCGACTGCGTACGGGACTTCGTGGTGGCCTGGCGGCTGATCGACGACGTGGAGGACGCCGCGGAGGACGCGGCGTCCGGTACGCGCAGTGCGCTGTGGTGGGCCCTCGACGAACGGGGGCGGAAGGCCTGGGCCGCGTACGGGCGGGAGGTCCGGGCCGGGGGCCGGACCGAAGAGCGTGCCTGGCGATCGCTGGTGCGGGCCGTCGAGGACTGCGGCGCCGCCGCCCGGCTGGTGGACGACGCCGACGCCTTCCTCCAGCGGGCCTCCGCCGCGGCGAACGCCGCCGGACACCACGGCTGGACGACCGAGGTGCAGTGCGTACGGATGGGGCTCGGGCGCGAACCGGTGTTCCCTCTCCCGGGCTGAGCCGGGCCGAGCCGGGCGGTGGCTGCGGGCCGGTAGCCGTGTGCCGGTCAGGCGGCCATGGCCGCCCGGGTGATGGGGCACGCCTTGAGGAGACTGTCCAGAAGCTTGCGGGCTTGCTCGGTCGACAGCTTCCAGACCGTGACGAGGGCGTCCTGGATCGCCTTCTCGGTCATTCCCCAGACGTCCTTGAGCGCCCTGATCGCCTGCTCGGCCGTCACACCGGCGTCCTTCAGCAGCTTGGCCGCCGTGTCGGCGGCCACCTTGAAGGAGTCCTTGAGGACGCGTGCGACGTCCTCGGTGATCTTGATGAATCCCTCGCCGACGAGCTTCGCCCAGACCTGCACGTTCTTGAACAGCCAGGCGAGGGCTTCCTTGGGATAGTCGGTGAAGTACTTGATGATCTCGTCGCGGAGACGGTTCCAGTCGCGCAGGTCATTGAGGTCGAAGTCGACCTGGATCTTCTGCTTGCCGAGGGCCAACATGCCGCCCACATGGAAGCGGAAGCCCGGGCTGGTGGTGATGGTGACGGCGGCCGCGAGGGTGACGGGGACGTCCATCTTGGGGAGCACGGTATGCCCCGCGATCTTCACCGGGGTGTTGATCGTGAGCCGCACGGACAGCTCGCCGGCGACCTTTCCCGTGAATGCCTTCTTGTCCAGTTGGCAGACGACTTTTTCCTTGAAGACCTTGAACTGCGATGCCTCCCACTCGAAGTGCAGCGTCCCCGACCGGTCGGCCTCGGCCTTGATGCTGCTGGTCATCCCGAGCAGGGTGCAGCGTGCGTCCAGGAAGAGATACGGCTTGTGCGGACCAGCGGACGAGGTGATCTTCGTGGTGTCGATGGCCGCCCGCGGTCCGGTCCACTTCCCCTGCTCGTTCTTGGTGGTGCTGGTGAACTCCACGATGTCGGGGACCAGACGGATCGGCTTGTCGACGTGCCCGAAGGCGGTGATGCCCTCCTTGCTGAGCCGCACCCCGAAGACCGCGTGGTAGCTGAAGATGACGAGATCGCCACCGACCCACAGACCCGGATCCCACGTCTGCTTGGTGGCGGGGTTCTCCCAGGGAACGGTGACCACGGCCATCATGAGCTTGCGCAGTTCGAGGTCGCGCAGCAGTGGCACGCCATTGAGGTCCTGCTGGGTGAACTGGCTGAGCAGCGCGGCGAGGGTGACGCCCTTGTCACCGTTCCCTCCGGCCTCGAGGTGGAACTCGTAGGCGTTGGGCTTGACCACCGGCCCCTCGATGGCCACGCTGACGGCCAGCCGCAACTGGACGTGCCCGCCGCCGCTGGCCGCGAGCCTCACCGCCCCTCCGAGCCCCACGGACAGTCCGGGCGACTTCGCCAGGAACCCGATCTCGCCCCAGAAGTGCTCGATGGTCAGTCCCTTGATCCCGAGCGCGTCCTTCCACCCTGGGGCGTTGTCGGGAGGCTTTCCGGGCTCGTGCTTCACCAGGCCGGCTCCGCCGGTGTAGCCGACCAGGGCGTCCATCCACTGCTCGTTCTCGATCCCGGCGGCCCTGACGACGAACGTCACCAGGAGGTCGCCGGACAGCCCGAGCGCGCCCCCGGCCACGAGGCCGAGCTCCACCGTGCTGCCGGTCAGGTCGCGGAAGCGCAGACGCATCTCCGCGCGCAGGGCGAACTGCAGCAGCTTGGGCTTCACGTCGAGGTGGAAGGACTCCACGCCGATCGCCGGGGCCTTGCCCAGGCGCAGGCTGATGGTGGTGTCCGCGAGCTTCTTCGCCAGGGTCGCGGAGAGCGGGAGGCCGTGGAAGTCGGTGACCCCGATGGCCTTCAGCGCCGGCTGGAGAGCCGGGCCGAAGCCGACCTGGGTGAAGAAGGTGACCCCGGCCGCGGTCTTCGACGGCAGGCTCTTGGGGGGTTGTTGCCCGTCCCACTCCAGCTGCGCCCCTGACCGGGTGGCGATGAGCAGTCCGGTCTCGCGGAAAGTGAGCACCCCCAGCACTTGCTTCAGGGTTTCGTCGCAGCCGGGCAGGTCGCCGAGCGAGAAGGTCCAGCCGGGCTTCCACAGGGCGGCGGCCACCACGGTCTTCGTGCCGCTCTTGCGGGCCAGACACACCACCCGGACCAGCTCGGTCCCGCCGATGCTCACGGTGCCGCCGGCCCGGAGGTCGTAGACGGCGCCCTTGCCGTTGGTGCCGCCGCCGTTCCCACCGCCCGGGGCCACGGTCAGCGCGAGGGCCGCCTGCGCGATCTCGATCGTGGGAAACTCGTCCGGCCAGGTGAGGGCGCCGTCTCCGGCCAGGCCGGAGACGAGGGACGGCAGGCTGAGCTTGGGTACGGAACCGGCGAGGCGGAACGTTCCGGGGAGCCCCCAGGTCGCCGAGAACTGCGGGACGCCGGCGGCGGCCCCGTCCCCGGACTTCCGTTCGACCTGGGCGACGGCGGTGAGCTTGCCACCGGTCGGCGGGCCGGGATTTCCCTTCTTCTCCGGTCGGCTGAGTCTGAGGGCGCCTTGGGTGAGGTGAACTTCGGCGCTGCCCAGGTTGAGGCTCCACTTGCCGTCGACCTGCGCGTCCACGGTGAAGGGACCGCGCGGCACGGTGACCTCCGCGGCGAGCGCCTTCATCCGCAGTTCCGGGCACCCCCCGTCCATCGGCACGCCGGCCGCCGACACCAGGGCGGTGAGCGAGGTGCCCTCCTTGGCCGCGAGGCGGAACGTGGCGGCCTTCGCGGTGAAGGTGCCCTTCGCTTCCAGTGAGACCCCGGAGCCGAGCGCCACGGTCCCGCCCGCGGTCGCGGTCACCTCGCGCTTGGCTTTCGTCAGCGGCGCGGCGATCTGCGCGGTGACCGCGATGTCGGTCAGGTTCAGGCGGCTGCCGTCGAGGCTCCAGGTTCCCCCCTTCGCCAGTGCCATGGCCAGGCGCAGGTCGCTCACGGCGGTCGCGAGGCCTGAGCGCAGCGACCCGGTGTCGAGGTCGATCTCCAAGCCGCTCAGCGTGACGAGCGACCCCAGCTTCAGTCCGCGCAGGGGTGCGTCGAGGGACTCGCCCACCCACTGGGAGAGCGTGTCGGACCGATGGCCGGTGCCGGAGGCCGGGGCGGTCCGCAACAGCAGCTTCTTGTCCTGCGTGCCGAGGTCGGCGGTCAGCAGCAGCTTGGTGCTTCCGGTCAGTTGTGCCTCGGCGGCGACCTCCACCCTGTGCTGCCAGTGCTTGTTGTCGAGCCGTGACGCCAGGCGCAGGTAGAATGACAGCTTCGGCGTCTCCACCCCGAGACCGCGGGTGCGCAGCCGGATCTCCGGCTGAATGCCGTCCTTCGTGCCGGGGAGCCCCGACGCGGCGGAGATGGAACCGGTGATCGGCAGTTCGTCGGCCGCCTGCCGCAGCAGGTCCACGACGTCGCGCAACCGGCCTTGCGGGGCGAGGAGGTGCCGCGCCTTGACACCGAGCCCTGCGGAGGAGAGCTGGAAGGCAGCGCCGGAGAGCGCGAGCTTCGCGAGGGGGGTGTCCTTGAGGACGGGGAAAGACGTGGCCAGCGAGTACTTGTCGGGCAGCTGGAGGGGGATGCGGAGGGTGGGGATGCCCTCCGGCGCCGGGCGTCCGTCCTTGTCGACGAGGCCGAAGACGAGCCCGCTGACCTGGTGGTCGACCAGGCCCAGCAGGCTCGTCCTGCCCGAGGCGACGACGGTGTCGCCGACTCGTTTCAGCGAGGATTCCGCGATGTGCAGGCTGGGCCCGACCCATGTGGTGATCAGGCGACCGGCCTCACCGCCGACCAGTTGAGCGGGCAGGGACCAGCGGCCGTCGCCGCCCGTGCGCGAGGGATCCGTCAGCAGCCGGTGGAGGGCGTCGATCTTCACGGGCGGCCGTCTCCGCCGGAACCGTGCGGGCGGGGGCTCATGCCGGGTCCCCGAGCCGGGTCTTCAGCATCTTCCGGACGTCGGCGGTGACGGCCTCGGAGATCTCCTTGAGCCGTTTGTCCAGTTCCTTCTGGATTCCTTTGATGACCTCCAGGTAGATGGCGCGCGTGTTGATCGCCTTGTTGATGTCGTCTTCGAAACTCGTCTTGGCCTTGAACTTGATGTGCGTCTTCACCGGTTCGTTGAGAGCCAGCTTCGTGAACGTCAGGGTCAGGTCCTCGAGTGCGGTGCCCGACGGCCTCATCACGCTGTCCAGGGCACAGTCGGTGATCTCCACCTCGATCCTGCCGTCCAACGGGGTTTCCTCGACCCTTGTTTCGAACTTGCTCTCGAAGCGCAGTGGCGGCTTGGAGATGGGGACGGTGACATCACCTCCTGTGCGCCGTGCGACGGCGTCTCCCGGCTCGGCCACCGAGGCCAGCCGGACCCTGCCGCTCACCAGGTCGTTCTTGTCGGTGAAGGTGTCCACCGGAATGAAGGCGTTGGAGAGGCCGACCGCCGTCACCTCCTTCAGACGGAAGTCGGACAACACGAAGTCCGTCCCGGAGAAATTGAGCCTGAGGTCGCCGAGCCTGATCTCATCGGTCTTGTAGGGGTCCAGGGTGGGCTTGGTGAGGGAGAGGACCACCGACGGTGCGAACAGCGGGGACTTCCGGTCACCGACGGCCGTGCGGACTCGGTCGAAGAGATAGGCGTCCACCGGTGTGCCGGAGCTGCCCGAGGGGCTGGCGGGGGCGCCCTTACCGACGCTCTGTTCGAGGGCTCTGGAGATCTGCTCGCCGATGGCCTGGCCGAGTCGCTTCCTGGTGTCGGCGGATCCCAGCTGCCCGGCGATCGCGCGCATCACGAAGTCGGCGGTCTCCTTCGCGGTGAAGAGGTTCAGCGCCGCCTTCCGCCGCATCTGCTCGTCGAACTTGTCGTCCTTGATGTCCGCGGTCTTCATGGTGAAGGCATCGGTGTCCACGGTCATCTTCTTGGCGCCGGCATTGATCTTCACGCTCTCGATCGCCGTGGTCAGCGTGCGGCTCGTACCACTGCCGGCCACGCGCACCCGGGTCAGCACGGCGGCCGTGAGATCGTTGAAGTGGAAGCGGAACTTCCCGTAGGCCAGGATGGGCTGAATCGGCCATGACTTCAGATCGGGGTGCGGTGCCGGCCTCTTGGTGAGCTTCCGTGGTCTGTTGTTCTTCTTGTCCTCCTCCTCTTCCTCCTTGGTCCTGACGTCCGACACGCCCAGGGTGAGATTGGCGGTGTACTCACCATCGACCGTGACGGCGTCGGCGCTGACTCCGTCCGCGGTCTTGTAGTGGCCGAAGCGCAGGACGACGTCGCAGAGGTAGTCGCCGCCGTCCTCGCGAACGGTGGGCTTTCCGTCGAGGAAGACGTTGTCCAGCCCGGTGACGGTGGCCTTCGTGGCGGTGAGCACCGGCCATCGCTTGTCGGCGTCCGGGTGGTGAATGACCTCAAGCCCCTTGAGCTTGGCCCCGTCGTTCACCAGGTCCTGGACGGTGGCCCACCAGCCCTGGGCGAAGATCGACTGCAGCGAGATCCCGTTGCTGCCCTCGATCGCGCCCACCTTCCAGTCGGTGCCCTTGACCGGGAGGAGTGTGCCCTGGCCTCCCTCGCCGGGGAGCTTCTGCAGCACGCGCGGCAGCCACATGGTGGGGTGGGCACGGTTGTTGGCTCGCGCGGCGACCGCGGTGAAGAGGAGCCGGAAGAGTTTCTGCGCCATGGGCGGCGGCCTTTCGTTTGTCAGGTGTACGACGCGTGCACCGCGGTCGAATGGTCAGGGCGCGCGGTCCACGACGTAGAGCGCCAGGTCCTGGAGCGCTCTGCGGTAGCAGGAAGGGGGAAATGGCCGCAGGTACTCCAGGGCGTCCAGGGCCTGTTCCCGTGCCTGGGCCCAGCTCCTGCCGAACGCGGCCGTGGCGCACACCTCGTCCAGCAGGCCGGGCAGCTCCCCCTCGGCCAACGGCGCGCCGCGCAGCACCCGGGCGACCCGGTGGTCCGGCCCCAGTTCCTCCGCCGCCAGGACGAGCGGCAGCGAGGGCCGCCGCTGCACAAGGTCCATGCCGCGTGGCTTGCCCGCGGCGGTGTCCGAGGAGGCGAGGTCGAAGAGGTCGTCCATGATCTGGAAGGCCCGGCCGACCCTGCGGCCGTAGAAGCCCAGCCGACGGGACTCGCTCGTCCGTCCGTCGGCGAGCGCGGCCCCGGCCTCGCAGGCGAGTCCGAAGAGCACCGCCGTCTTGCGTTCGATGGTGCGCCAGTAGCGGGTCACCAGCTCGTCGACAGGTGCCGAAGGGTCGGTGGCCAGCTCGTCCAACTCCCCGCAGCACACTCGGAACGCGGTGTCGAGGACGAGTTTGACCAGGTCCATGTCGCGGCTGTGGTCGATGGCCTCGACGAAGCCCCTGATCGCCTGGACGAACTGTAGATCTCCGACGAGGACCGCGGTCGCCTCGCCGCGGGCGGCGTTCACCGACGGCAGTCCCCGGCGCAGCAGCGAGTCGTCCACCACGTCGTCGTGGATGAGCGTGGCGACGTGCAGCATCTCCAGGGAGACCGCGCCGTCCACCGCCTTGTCCGGCAGCTCGGTGGGGCCGTGCACCAGGCGCGCGGTGAGCAGCAGGAGAAGAGGGCGCAGTTGCTTTCCCGCCCGGTAGAGCTGGTGCTCGGTGTCGGTGAGGTAATCCTCCTGCGGGCCCAGGGCCTCGGCCAGACGCCTCTGGTAGCGGGGGCGGTCCTCGGCGAGCAGTTCCGCCCAGATCCGGGTCGGCAGGTCACGATCGCCCTGATCGTCGAAGACGTCGGGCCGGGCGGGGACGAGTGCGGTGCTCAGGGGGACTCCTCTGCGGCGTCCGGGGCGTCGGGCCATCCCTTGAGCGCGGCCCGGCGCAGTCTCGCCCTGACCGCGTCGTGGAGCAACCGCTGGGGGAAGTGCGTACGACGCAGCCGGTCCCGGGCCACGTCGGCGGCAGCGCCCGTCCAGACGGCGTCGTCGAGGTCGAGGTCGAAGGCCGGGATGTCGACGCGGAGGGAGGCACCGGGCTGCCGCACCAGGCGCACCCCCTGGATCCGGGCGGTGACGGTGCCGCTGAACAGAGGGCGCCCGCTGCCGTCCGGGTGGGCGGCCTCCCGGCGTGCCGCGTCGAGGTGCACCTGGCGCACCAGGACCCGTTCCTCCTCGGTGAGTGTGTAGGGCCCCGGTGCGGCGGCGGCGCCGGCGCCGCCTTCGCCGGGCTCCTCCTCGTCGTACTGCGTCAGGTCGGCGAGGGTCGGCGGCGGGAGGTTGACGGCGCTGGGGGGCGGAGTGGTGACCGCGGTGTAGACGTCTTCGCGCGTCATCTTGGCGACGGCGTCGGACTTGTTGCCCGTACCTTCGACCTTGCCCCTGAAGTCGAGGATCGCCAGTGCCGCGTCCGCGTATTTCTGCTGCTCCGCCTTGGGCTTCTTCTTGCGCAACCGGCTGAGCTGAGCCGTCACCATCATCTGTCGCTGGAAGGCGTGGGCGTTGTACGGCTGCTGAACGTTCTCCTTCTCATTGAGGTAGGACTTCTCGTTGATCACGGTGTTGTCCTTCACCGACAGGTGGGTGTCGGCGCACATCGCCCGGGTGGTGTCTCCGCGCCATTGTTCGATCACGTCGACCTGGCGGAAGAGTTCGTCGTAGATCTCGTTGTGCTTGTCGTACTGGGCGAGCAGCTTCTTCCCGTTCGACATCTTTTCCAGGCGTTTGCGTTCGTTCCTCGCGGCATCGGCCCACTGGGGAGCCTTGGGGTCGGGCTTGTGGGTCTCCGCCGGGTCGGCTCCGCCCTCGGTGGGCTGGAGGGACTGGGCGGGGAGGAAGTCGAGGTTTCCCCCGTGGTCGATCTCGCACACGGGGTCGGGGACGGCCGTGATGTGGTGTCGCCCGGTCAGTTCCAGATCGCACACCGTCTCGTTCTCGCCGTCGCGGACGACGCCGGTGGCCCGTAGCACGAGGTCCGTGAGGTGGAAGCTGATCGCGCCGGTGGCGCACCCGAAGTCCTCGGGCATCGCCACTGTGCGGGCCAGCGGAAAGGGAGCGGTGTCGGGCACGTCGAGCGTGGCGCCCGACGGCCGACTGTCGGGGTGGGTCATACGGGCCTCCAGCTGGGAGCACAACGGGACGGGGTGGTGCGAGGCTCGCTCAGCTGACGACGAGGTCACCGCTGATCAGGAGCATGGACTGGTGATTGGCGAGGGAAAGGTTGGCCGGGGATGCCTTGACCTTCACTCCGGACACGTCGAAGTGGTAGCCCAGGGCGCCGCCGAGATCCAGGTTCATCTCCTTGCCGACGACCTCGTCGCTGACCTTCTTGGGCACTTGCTCCACCATGTGCTTGGTGAATGCCGCCACTGCTGACGCCAGGAGCTTCTGCACGGGTGGGCCCAGGGGTTCCAGACTCACCTTGAAGGAGTTGATTTTCTTGATCTTCGCCTTGAGTTCTTTGTCGGTCAGCCCGGTGATCTGAACGTGAACGGTGATCGGAGGGCTGAGAGCGACCCGGAACATGATGAGCGCGGGAATGACGGACAACGCGGCCTCCTCGGCGCTACGTTCACTTCACGGTGAGGGAAGAGCTCAGCCTCAACATCCCATCGCGGGTGTCCATGGCCGGATTGTCGATTCTCAGGGCGATCTCCTCCCCTCCGATGCGCTGGGTGATCTCGCCGAGCCCGAAGGCGGTGAAGCTTCTCCCCCGGACGAGTCCCGAGATCAGCTGCGGCAGTACGGTCGCCCCCAGGATGTCCGCCAGCGGCTTGGCGATCGTGCCGAGGATCTTGTCGCCGATGTTTCCCTTCGGTGTCACCGAGAACCGGAAGGCACTCATATTGCTGATCGTCACTGTCACGTCCTTGCCGTTCAAACTCAGGCGCACAGCAGAAACGACCGGCTGGTCGAGCACGTTGATGTCGTAGAAGATACGCATCGTGGCCATGAGGCATCTCCGAACGATGGTGCGGGGTCGGCTTTCTAGTACTTCTTCTTGATCGTGTCCCAGATGCCCTTGATGGCATCGCCGAGGTCGATGCTCCCGCTCGCCTCGGCGTCGAACCACAGCCGGAGTCGCAGCTGGCTGGGGTCGGACTCCGCCTGGGCACTGGCATCGTTCAGCTTGACCCCGGCCGACCAGCTCGCCGCTCCGTATTTTCCGCTGGTCTTCTGCCACTGCCCCCTGATCGAACGCACCGTCGCCTTTGCGCCCTCCTCGACGGTGCGTCCGCTGAGCAGCACCGTGAAGGGGCGGTCGGAGAGCGCGGAGGTGCCGGGGGCGGCAGGGGTGCCCCGCCCGGACAGGTTCGCCGCGAGGGCCAGCCGGCTGTCACCGACCGAGATGGCGACGTCGCCGAAGCCGATCCCGCCGATGTTCAGCCGGGGCAGCTGCAATCCGTTCTGACCGAGCACCCTGTCGGCGGTGTCGAGGATCTTCGGCACGATGATCTTGCGGTAGAGCACCTTGTCGATCGGGGAGACCTGGCTGAGGTCGACCACGCAGGCCACCGGCCGCAGCAGAACCGTGTTGTTCCTCAGCTCGACGGTGCAGATGCTCCGCACCTCCGTGGTCGCTTCTTTGTCGGTGTCGTGGCGCTTGGCCCAGAACTTGGGGAAGTTCACCCAGAGGGCGCTGCTCGTCGGCCGTGTCTTCTGGTCGGGGCGCGGAATCGCCTGCCCCCACTCGTAGTCGGTGGGGGCGGTGAGCCGCACCACCGGAGGCTCTTTCACCTCCCATGACACGTCGAGGTTCTTGCCCTCCCAGCCGACCTGCTGCCGTCCGCCGAAGACGGGCCGGAGAGCGGGCCTGCCGTAGAGATTGGCCACGGTCTGGGTGAGTGTTGATTCGTCGACACCGACCACAAGGTCGCCGTCCATGCGTGTCCTCCATGATTCGTACGGGCGCGGGGTGGGTGCAGCGGTGACGGGCGGCGCGGGGGTCAGGACCAGCTGCCGGCCGACGCGATAGGGCAGCCCTTTCCGTCAGAGCCGGTGCCGGGCGCCCGGAGCACGGCGGAGAAGTCGACGACCGGCTGACAGGAGCTCTGTGTCATGTCATTGGCATCCACCTTGAACCCGCGGATCTCCTTGAGCTTCGCCTTCACCTCGCCCTTGCACCCCAGGAAGTCCTTCGACACGGAGCCCAGGTCCCTGCCCTGCTGCTTGGCCGCGGCCTGCTGGAGCACGGTCTCCAGCAGGCGATGACTGAGGAGCGTGAAGAACGCCTTCTGCGCCGGCCAGGTCGCGCTGCCGTTCGGAGTGCCGGGAAGCGTGGCGGTGAGCACCAAGTGACTTCCATCGGTATGGACCGTCTGCGGCGTCAGGTCCACTTTGGTACCGAACAGTTCACCCGGAATCGAGATGCCACCGAGCAGCTGGCGCCCCATCGTGAACATCCGAGGGATGATGATCTTCTTCAGGATCACCTGGTCGAAGGGCTTGATCACCGACTCGTCGAAGCGGACGGCCAGGACGTCGATCGTCACCTTCTTGCCGTTCACCACACCCCGGCAGTAGGCGCTGATCGGGCCGGTCCCCTGCTTCGGGGTTCCATCGGTGGGGGTCCACTTCCCCATCGCCTGCGGCAGCAGCAGCTCGAACATGTCGGCCGGCGGCGCGCCCTGCGGGCGCTTGCCGTCGGGGCCGACGGACTTGGACCAGTGCTCCGCCGACGGCGGGCCGAGCTTGAATTCCGGGGCCTTCTGGATGTCCCACTCCGCCACACCGGTGGGAGTACCGGACTTCAGCTGCTCCTGGCCGGAAAACAGCTTCTTGCGGGCTTCGGGCTTGGCGTACACCCCGCCCATCGCCGTGGTCAGCGCTTGTCCGCTGATCCCCACGGCCAGATCGAAACCTGCCACCGACGCACTCCTCCACAGACCCACCTGAACCGAAAGCGTCACTCTAAGCAACAGGATCCATGCATTTCGTCGCAAACCGATACACCCTGGCCGTTCGGGCGTGTCTGCGGAACGAATTGGGCGACCCGACACGGTGCCCCTCCACCGGAGCCTCTTAACCCAGGGTGACCATGGTGGTGACGACCCGGAACGAACAGGACGCCGGAAACCGGTGCGGGAACACAGAGTCCCGGTACGAACCCGAGGCCGAACTCCGTCGTCTGATCGCAGCCTCACCCGTGCCCTCCCCCGTGGCCTCACCCGAGAGCACGGCTGGCACCTTCTCGAAGCCTTCCTTCACCGTGATGGACTGACCGAGGCCTGGCGCACCCAGGAGCCCTCTCATGAGCCGTGTGAGGGGATTTCGCGCGTCCGGCTCGCACGCTTGCCGAGAAGTGCGGTCAATCCGGCGGTCAACTGGGGCGGCTTCCGCGCCCCGGGACCGACGCTGGTCATCGATCACCAGCGCATGCCGGAGCGGGCCCGGTAGGACGTGGACGAAGCACTCGGGGACCTCGCCAAGCTGCCCGGACTCACCGTGCGACAGGAAGGACGCCGCAGCAGGTGAAGGAGGGAGCGTCCCCCGGCGATGCGACTGAGGGGGCCTGACGCCCACTGGTCCGATCACGGTGAACGCCGGGCCGACCTTGAGCGGTCTTCGTCGTGGAGGAAACGCGGACCCACAATGTGGATGGCCCAGAGCGTTCACCTACGTCCGACTACCTCTTCCTGACGCGACAGGCAGAGCGGGACGTCTTGCACTGAAGATCCGAGCTGGGCGATCCGCTGGCGCCGCCTCCACACCTCGGGCAATCACATCCGCGGAAGAACATCTTCACCCGCTCAGCAGCGGGGTGACGCGTGCCGAATGCCCTAGTTCAACGCTCCGTAGTCAGCACCAAGTCAGCACGGTAGTCAGCATCCGGGTGTCAAATACTGCCAATTGCGACAACTCTCTGCGTCGATTTCCTCAATCGAGTCGGGGGCCCCAGCTGGCTTTACATCTCCCTCTCATGGGCCCTCCGCGCATACCCTGACCCCGAACTGTGTAGCCCCACCACATAGGTCTCTGACCTGCTGCTTCCTACCGTGTGGCGACGCAATGACGCACTACTCCCCCACCCGGAAGCGGTGATCATGACCACCCCCGCCACACACCCACCAACTCCCAACTCGCTCCCCAGAATCGTCGTCGCCAGCCTCATCGGCACCACCATCGAGTGGTACGACTTCTTTCTCTACGGTTCCGCGGCCGCGCTCGTGTTCAACAAGCTCTTCTTTCCCGGGTCCGATCCGCTCGTCGGGACGTTGTTGTCGTTCCTGACGTACGCCGTCGGGTTCGCCGCGCGGCCGTTGGGGGCGTTGGTCTTCGGGCATTTCGGGGATCGGCTGGGGCGGAAGCGGCTGCTGGTGGTGAGTCTGCTCATGATGGGCGGCGCGACCTGCGCCATCGGGGTGTTGCCCACGCACGCCTCCGTCGGGTCCCTCGCGCCCGTCCTGCTCACCGGGCTGCGGCTCGTGCAGGGCTTCGCCCTGGGGGGTGAGTGGGGCGGGGCCGTGCTGCTGGTGTCCGAGCACGGGGACGCGCGGCGGCGGGGGTTCTGGGCCTCGTGGCCGCAGACCGGGGCGCCGGCCGGGCAGTTGCTGGCGACCGGCGTGCTGTCCGCGCTGACCACCCTGCTGTCCGACGCGGAGTTCACGGCGTGGGGCTGGCGGATCCCGTTCCTGCTGTCCGGCGCGCTGGTCGTCGTCGGCCTGTGGATCCGGCTCTCCGTCGACGAGTCCCCCGTCTTCCAGGCCGCGCGGGCCCGGGCAGAAGCCGGCCGGCGGGACGGCGGTGCCCGCGAGCGGATGCCGGTCGTCACCGTGCTGCGCGACCAGTGGCGGGACGTCCTGGTGGCCATGGGCGCCCGCATGGCCGAGAACATCAGCTACTACGTCATCACCGCCTTCGTCCTCGTCTACGCGACCGAGCACACCCACCTGGCCAAGCAGACCGCCCTCAACGCCGTGCTGATCGGCTCCGCCGCGCACTTCGCCGTCATCCCCGCCTGGGGCGCCCTGTCGGACCGCGTCGGGCGGCGGCCCGTGTACCTGCTGGGCGCGGCCGGCGTCGGGGCCTGGGCGTTCCCCTTCTTCGCCCTCGCGGACACCGCGTCGTTCGGGGCCCTGGTCGTCGCCGTCACGGTCGGTCTGGTCTTCCACGGCGCCATGTACGCGCCCCAGGCCGCCTTCTTCTCCGAGCTGTTCGCCACCCGGGTGCGGTACTCGGGCGCGTCCATCGGAGCCCAGTTCTCGTCCGTGGCCGCCGGCGCCCCGGCACCCCTCATCGCCACCGCGCTGCTCGCCGACTACGACAGCGGCACCCCGGTCGCCCTGTACGTGATCGCCGCGGCCGCCCTCACCCTCGTCGCGGTGGGCTGCGCCCGGGAGACCCGGCACCGGGAACTGGCCGACAGTCCGGATAACGAGATCGTTTCATCCGTCGCCCAGCGCCGGTGACAGGCCGTGGAGGCGCAGCGCCAGCTGGATCTCCAGGGCGCGGGCCGGCGACTGCCAGTCCGCGCCGAGGAGCCGGCCGACCCGGTCGAGCCGCTGCGCGACCGTGTTGACGTGGACGTGCAGGGCGTCCTTGGTGCGGGCCGGGCTCATGCCGCAGCGGAAGTAGGCGTCGAGCGTACGGACGAGGGCGGTGCCGCGCCGCGCGTCGTAGGCGACGACCGGTCCGATCGTCCGGCTGACGAACCGGCCGGCCTGCTCGCCGCCCCCGCCCGTGCCGGTGAGCAGCAGCCCCAGGAAGCCGAAGTCGTCGGCCGCGGCGCCCTCGCCGCCCCGGCCGAGCGCGTGCAGCACCTCCAGGCAGCGGCGGGCCTCGGCGTAGGCGGCGGCGACGTCGCCGGGGCGGGCGGCCGGGGCGGGGACGGGTGTGGAGGCCCCGACGGTGACAGGGGCGTGGACGGCCTCCCCCAGGCGGCGGGCGGCGGCGCCCGCCGTGGCGGTGGCGCTGTCCTCGGGGCCGTGCGGCAGGAGCAGTACGGCCCCGCCGTCGCGGGCCACCGCCAGGCCGTGCCCGGTGGCGGCCAGGTGGGCGGCGGCGGCCCACAGCCGCTGCCGGTCGGCGGGGGCCTCGGCGGACTCGTCGGCGACGCGGGCGGCGAGGACGACGTGGGGTGCGTCGAGGTCGGCGCGCAGACGGGCGGCGCGCCGGCGCAGGAGGCGGGGCTCCCGGCCCGGCGCGTCGAGCAGGTCGTCCAGGAGCTCGCCCCGTACGCGCTGCTCGGCCTCGCTCGCCGAACGCCGGGCCAGGCGCAGCAGCGAGGTGACCATGGCGGCGCGTTCGAGCGTCCGCCGGTCCGCGGAATCGAGCTCGGGGCGCCCGGCCAGCCGGATCGCGCCGAGCGGTTCGTCACCGGCCGAGACGGCGGCGACCCAGTCGTCACCGTGCCGGACCGCCCGGCCCTCGGTACGGGAACGCTCGACGGCGGCGAGCGGACCGGACCCGGGAGCGAGGAACTCGGCCTCCCCTCCCAGCACTTCGGCGACCGTCGCCAGGACGTCGGGGACCCCGCCGCCCCGCAGGACGAGCTCGGTGAGCCGGTCGTGGATGTCGGCGGCGCGCTCGACGGCGGCGCTGCGTTCGCGGACGATCGCGTTGGCGGCCTCCAGCTCGGCCAGCGCCGAGCGGGTCTCCGCGAGCAGGTTGGCCGTGTCGATGGCGACGGCCGCGTGGGCGGCGAAGGACGACAGCAGGGCGATCTGCTGCCGGTCGAAGACGCGGGAGCGGCGGTCGGCGGCGAAGAGCACGCCGATGACGCGGCTGCCCAGCCGCAGCGGCACCCCGAGGATGGCGACGAGCCCTTCGTCCCGTACGCCGGAGTCGATGGCCGTGGTGTGCCGGAAGCGGGGGTCCTCCAGGTAGTCGTCGGTGGCGTACGGGCGTGCCGTCTGGGCGACCAGCCCGCCGAGCCCCTCGCCCATGCCAAGGCGTAACGCCTGGAAGCGGGCGGACACCGACCCGTCGGTGACGCGCATCGAGGTGTCCCCGGCCGCCGCGTCGTTCAGGGTGAGGTACGCGGCGTCGGTGCCCAGCAGGGCGCGGGCGCGCCGGACGATGGCCTGGAGCACCTCGTCGATGTCCCGCAGCCCCGCCAGGTCGTGGGCGGTGGCGAAGAGGGCCGACAGTTCGGCCTCGCGCCGTCTGCGGTCCTCCAGTTCGGCCCGTACGCGCAGCGCGAGGAGCCGGGCGTGCTCGACAGCGGCGAGCCGGTCGGGCGGCGCCCCGTCGGCGCGGGCGCGCAGTACGGGGCGTTCGTAGGCGTCGGCGGGAGCGCCGTGCGCGAGGAGTTCCAGATAGGCGGCGGAGGCGCTATGGCCGTGGGTGTGGTCGCGCGTTCGGTCGGTGCTGTTGCGCTCGTCGGGCATGACGGCATCGTCACCCGTCCGCCTCAACGGGCGGTCCATCCGCCGTCCATCGTCAGTGTCGTCCCGGTGATGAATGAGGTGTGCGGCCCGCACAGATAGGCCACGGCCTCCGCCACCTCCTCGGGTTCGACGAGGCGCTTGAGCGCCTGCCCGGCCAGCAGGACGTCGCTCAGGACGCGTTCGCGCGGCAGGCCGTGGGCCTCCGCCTGGTCGGCCAGCTGGCGTTCGACCAGCGGGGTGCGGACGTAGCCGGGGCTCACACAGTTGGACGTGACGCCGTGTCGGGCGCCTTCCAGCGCCGCCGTCTTCGACAGCCCCTCCAGGCCGTGCTTCGCGGCGACGTAGGCGGACTTGTAGGGCGAGGCCCGCAGGCCGTGGACGGAGGTGATGTTCACGATCCGGCCCCAGCCCCGCGCGTACATGTGCGGCAGCGCGCCGCGCAGCAGGCGGAACGGGGCCTCCAGCATGACGGTGACGATCCGGTGGAAGGCGTCGGGCGGGAAGTCCTCTATGGGGCGTACGACCTGGAGGCCGGCGTTGTTGACCAGGATGTCGGCACCACCCGCCGCGTCCTCCGCCGCGTCCAGGTCGCTCAGGTCGAGCGGCAGGGTCTCGACCTCCAGGCCCGCCTCCCGTGCCGTACGGGCGAGTTCGGCGAGCCCGGTGCCGTCCCGGTCCAGCGCGCGCACGCGGGCCCCGGCCGCGCCGAGCCGCAGGACGCAGGCGGCGCCGATGCCTCCGGCGGCGCCGGTGACGAGGGCGGTGCGGCCGGTGAGGTCGCGGGCGGCCGGAGGTGGTGTGGGGTCGCTCATGGCGGCACCCTAGGAGCCTGCCGGGCGGGGAACGACGGGGCGCGGCCACACAGAACCGGCGGCGGGGATGGGGGACGGCCACATGCCGGCCGGTGGTCCGGCGGCTCGTCGGCCGCCGGACCACCGTCACCCCTCCCGGAGCCGTCTCAGCAGGCGTCGACCCAGTCGTGCGAGGAGACGTTGTCGTTCACGAGCTGACCGCTTCCCTTCCCGGGGGCGGTGAAGGTGGTGCCGGCGGCGCCGAGGTCCGGGATCGACTCGCCCTGCTGGAGGCAGACCCAGGAGCCGGTCATCGCCAGCCCATAGAAGAGCCGGACGTCCTCGCGCCGCCCGGGAAAGCCGTTGTTCCACACGTCGGAGATCTTGTTGCGGCAGCCGGACCAGTTGGCGTTCTCCTTGTTCCAGCGGCAGTGGGCGCCTCCGGCGTGGGCGTGCTCCCAGGCGTTGAGGTAGCCGTCGGGGGCCGCCGCGGCCCGGGAGTGGGCGGCGGCCGGGGCGGACGGGGCGGACGGGGCCGCCGCCTGAGCGGTGCCCGGGCCACCCGCCGGGACGAACGTGGCCGTGGTGACGGCCGCCAGTCCGGCCAGCAGGGCCCGCGCCCGGACCCGCTTACCGCTCGTACGGATCTTTCGCATCATCGTTCTCCTTCTCCTGTGTCGTGTTTTCTTCTCGGTGTCGCCGCGGTGGGGATGTCGTCAGCCCTTTCCGAGGGCCTCCACCACCGCGCGAGCCTTCGGTACGGCCCGCTCCCGCAGGCGGGTCCGCAGGTCGATGTCGTGGCGGTACCGGCGGCCCAGTTCCGCCGCGTAGTGGTCGTCGAGCCGTCGGGCGGTCGTGCCGAACCCGGTCCGCCGCGCGCAGCGCGCCTCCGCCACGGCGAGGGCCGTCCGCCGGTCCCGCGGCATGGGGTTGATGGTGGAGAGCGCGGCGGCGCGGGTCCGTCCCGGGTCGGTGTACGGGTGGCCGGCGCGCCGCATGCACCGCGCCCATGCGGCGAGGTCGCGGGTGTAGTGGGGGTCGGTCAGGACGTGGTTCCGGCGCACGGTGTCCAGGGCACGGACCGTGGCCGAGGCCTGGAACCACGCCCTCAGGTCGCCGTACAGCTCCCGCTGGGCGTCCGAGACACAGCCGCGGTCGCTGCGCTGGACGGTGCCGCCGGTGGGCAGGGTGGCCCGTACGCCGCCGGGGCCGGGCCCGTTGGCGGCGACGAGGGCCTGGGCGCGGCGGGGCGCGGGCAGCGAGGTGAAGTACGCGCGATTGGGGTCCCGGGCGGCCGCCGCGTCGCCCGGGTGGTCCGGCCGCTCCTCGCCGCCGTACCCGTGCTCGCCCGCCCGGGCCGGGTCGTCCAGGACGTAGGGGAACGCCTGGTCGGCGGTGGCCGGCCGGACGGGAACCGGGTGGTAGTCGAAGCCGGCGCGCCGCATGCAGGAGCGCAGCAGCAGTTGTTCCGCGTCGTGCAGCAGCCGCGTCATGGGGCCGGCCGAGGGGGAGGCGGCGCTCGTGGCGGGGCCGGGCGGGCGCCCGGTGCCGCTGTGGGGCGGCCATCGGACCCAGCCCCACCAGGCCGCCGCCGTCACGACGACGAGGACGGCGGCGGTGGCGCCGGTGGTCAGGAGGGCGGTCAGGGCCCGGGTACGGGACCGTGGGACGGGCATGGTGGCTCCGGGGGACGGTGCGGTGGAGAGGGGTGGGGGTGGGGGTGAGGGTGGAGGGGCTGCTGGTGCGCGGGGCTCGCGGCGTGGCGCTGACACCGCGCACCAACAGCCCTGAAGGCGTACGACCGGATCGGCCGGATCAGCCGGATCAGCCGGTGATGTTGACCGGGCGGTACGCGTGGTACCCGTCGCGCCCGCTCACCCCGTAGGAGTGCTGCTGCCAGCGCGTGCCGACCTTGCCCGCCTGCTCGTAGGACTTGTAGGCGGTGTGGGCGCTGTTGGCCCAGCCGTCGAAGATGACGACGTGGCGGAAGTCGGCGCTGTCGCTGTTCGCCTTGATGACGAGGTCACCCGGGGCGAGGTCCTTCATGGCGATCTGTCGGGTGTAGGCGCTCTTCTTGAGCGAGACGGTGTTGGGGCCGGGTGCCGGCAGGCGGAGGGTCATGGAGACGTAGCCGGAGCAGTCCTGCCGGTAGCCGTCCTTCCAGTACAGGTTCTGGCCGTACGGGACGGGACGGCCGTTGTTGGCGGTCAGCCAGGTCTTCGCGCGCTCCAGCACCTGGGCCCGGGTGATGGCGGGTGCCGCGGCAGGCGCGCTGCGGACCGGGCCGGCAGAGGTGACGGAGGTGGTGGAGGTGGTGGAGGTGGTGGAGGTGACGGGCGTGGCCGACGTGGCGGGGGTGGCCAGTGCCACGGAGCCCGCGCACAGGAGGGCGGTCAGCGCCGCCATTTTCCAGCGGTTGGGGCCGGCGGTGGGCACGGCGGTGGACATGGTCGTGGGCATGGTCGTGGGCATGGTGATCTCCCGTGTCGTGTGTGGAGGGTGACGCGGCTCCGTCGAGGAGGGCCGCGAGCGCTGTGTCCGCGCCCGCCTTCGTGCAGCCCTGACGGTGCGTACGACGGCGGTCGGTCGCTGCCGCCGCCGGGTCCGCGGAGCCGGTGGAAGGAGTCTGCGGCGGCGCGCTCACCCGTCGCAAGAATGTCCCGCCCGATTCCGCGAGGACGGGATCCCCAGGGCTCTGACCTGCTGGGACACATCCGTCCCGGGACCGGGACGGGCTCTTCGGGACAGCTTCCGGGACGGTCGTCCGCGCGTGGACGAGGACGCGGGTGCGGCAAAGTGGAGGCAAAGACGGGAAGGGGTCGGCATGGCCGGAGGCGGCGAACCCGGAGGCACCCCGGCGCAACGGCTGGGCAGCGCGTTACGCGAGTTGCAGCAGAACTCCGGCCGAACGCTGCGCGACCTCCAGAGCGAGTTGTCAATCAGCGACTCGTCGCTGTCGCGGTACTTCTGCGGGCAGACGGTGCCGCCGTGGCCCACCGTCCGTGCCCTGTGCCGGGCGCTGCGCGCCGACCCGGCCGAGTACTGGGCGCTGTGGCAGGCCGCCGAACGGAGCCCGTCCGGAGCGGCGGACACCACTGACGCAGTGACCTCCGAGGCGCCGGCGGTCGCCCCTTCCCCGGCCGCCGGCACGGGTACGGAACCCGCCCCCGGCGACGACGGCGACAGCGATGGGCGGGGCCCTCGCGCTCGTCGCTGGTGGGGCGCGGCCCGCACCCGTCTCGGCGGGCGGTGGGCGTTCGCCGCCGCGGGAGCGCTCGGCGGCGCGCTGCTCGGCGTCTGGCTCGCCTCACCCGCCCCGCCGCCGGCCCCCGGCGCCGGTTCCGGCCCACGGACGGCGGCCCAGCTCCGGCCTCACGGCCAGGGGGAGGCGACGGGCGCCGCCGCACCCGACGACGTCCGTCCCTTCGTCAGCCGGGTGACGGGCCTGTGCCTCGACGACAGCCTTGACAAAAAACTCCGGACATTCGACTGCAACGGGATGGCCTACCAGCGGTGGACGGTGCGCCCGTTCCCGGACGGCACCCGGCAACTGCGCAACCACGCCACGGGCGCCTGCCTGACCGACGACGGCGCGGGGCTGCGCGCCGTGCCCTGCTCCGCCGGGCCCTCCACGGCCCAGGCGTGGTCCGTGACCGACCTGCCCGACGATTCGGTCGAGGTGAAGAGCCGGGCGTCGGGGCTCTGCCTGGACGACGGCGGCGCCGGGCTGCGGACCCTGCCCTGCGAGCGCACCACGCGACAGCGGTGGGGCTGACCGCTCTCCGGCGTCATCCCTCCACGACGGGGCGGCCGTCGGTGAACCGGAGTCCGGCCGCGTACATGGCCCGGTACCCGTGGCCGTTCCGCCAGCCGTGGAAGACGATGCGGTCGCGGCCGTCCGGGCCGGTCACCACGTCCTGCCCGCCAGGCCCCACGACGGCGTCGCCCAAGGATTCGGTCGTCATCAGCGGGCCCCCGGCCTTGGTGTACGGGCCGGTGAGGCTGTCCGCCGTCGCGTAGCCCGTGGCGTAGTGCCGCCCGTCGTAGGAGTTGCCCGAGTAGAACAGCACGTAGCGGCCGCCGCGCTTGACGAGGGTGGGCGCCTCGACGACCTTGCCCTCCCAGGGCCGGTCCTGCTTCAGCAGCCGGACGGCCTCGCCGGTCGTGCGGGTGCCGTCGCGGGTGACGGGCTGGAGGTGGAGCCAGGTGTCCCGCTCGCAGCAGTTGCCGTCGTTCTTCCAGAGGATGTAGCGGTGGCCCTTCTCGGTGTAGCTCGCGGCGTCGATGGCCCCGCCGTCCGCGATCGGACAGACGAGAGGAGCGTCACCGGACGGCCGGAACGGGCCGTCGGGGGACGGGGACAGCGCGGCGCCGACGCACTGCCTGTCGCCCGCCCGGTCCCGCGCGGTGTACAGCATGGTGAAGCCGTGGCCGTTGTCGAACACCTCCGGAGCCCACACCCTGCCGGGGTCGTCGACGGCCCACCGCCCCGGGGCGGGCAGCGCGTCGGGGCCGGCGACCGTCCAGTGGACCAGGTCGGCGGACGTGGCGTGCTGGATCCTCTTCCCGCCGGTGTTGGTCGCGTACGCGTGGTACGTGCGCCCCACCTTCACGATGTCGGGGTCGGCGAAGTCCCGGTCCAGGACGGGTTCGCGCACGGCGGCGGCAGCGGACGTCACGAGGTGTCCGAGGTCCATGACGAGAGCCATGACGAGGGCGGCGACGAACGGCACGAGGCGCGCGGGGAGGAGTCGGGGCACGGGGGTCAGTGTGGTGGGCGGAGCCGCGCGGCGGGGGCCCGGTCGGCGGGGGTGTCCCCCGTACGGGTCACCTGTTGTGGTCGCCCTCGATGCGGAGCCGCTCCTCCACCTGCCACTCGTTCTCGTCCATCTTCACGGCGTCCTTGCCGTTGGCCCGCCGGTCGGGGTCGTCCTCCGGGTAGCCCTCCTCCTCGGCGCGTTCCTTGGCCCGGTCCTTGGCCCGTTGTTCAGCCCGGTCGTCCGTCCGGCGGCCCTTGAACCGGTCGAAGATGCCCATGCGACGGCTCCTCCCTGGGGTGTGGCTCCCAGCCAACCCGCCACGCCGCCGCACGGCCCGCCGGCGTACTCCGTGCGGGTGATGGTCGTGAGCGGCCCGAAGGCCGGGCGCGCGGCACAATTCACCGGACATTCACCCGGAGTTCACCCTGATACGGGACGGCCGGGCGGAAGGTGGCGGTACGGGCGGTGCACGACCAGGGGCCGCGCGCGGCGCTAGCATCTGTGCACTCATCGGTGCACGTCATGAGAGTTCCGCTGGCGGGAGGGTGCGCTGTGCGACGCCTCGCGACGGCCCGGCGCGCGACCCGGGTGGCGGGCCGGCCCGACCGGCTGCACCGCGCGCTGCTCAGTCTCCTCGACGGTGCCGACATCGCCTGGCACTCCCACTGCCGTGACCTGCCCCGGCGCGCCCGGCGCCTGGTGTGGGCCCGCCCGGCCAACGGCGGCACCCTCCCCTTCCGCCGCCGGGGCCGCCTGGCGGCCGGTGCCGTGCTCGCGGTCCGGGCGGTCCTGCGCCGGCGCGTACGGCTGTCGGACGGGCGGCACGTGACGCTCCGTCGCACCCGCCCCGCCCGCCGGCGGGACCGCCGGGCCGTCGGCACACTGCGGGTGCTGTGCGGGAGGACGACCCGCTCCTGGATGCCGGGGGAACCGCTGCCGCCGGGCTGGCACGGGCGCGGCGTCCTGGCGGTGGCCGCGGGCGGGCGGGCCGTGGGATGGGCGGGGCTGGTCGGGGACGCGCCGGGCACCGAGGTGGTGCTGCTGATCGCCCCGGCGTGGTGGGACCGGGGCCTGGGCGACGTCCTGGCGCGCGAGATCGTACGGACCGCGGACGCCCAGGGCCTGCGCACCCTGTGGACCCGCACCGCCAGCGGCGACACCGGCACGGCGAGCGCCCTGCGCTCCACCGGCCTGGAGGTGGAGTCGGGCGACGACGGCACGACGTCGACCCTCACCCTGCACCTCCCGACGCCGGACCCCGGACGGGCATGACGTCGGCCTGGAGCAAGCGTGAGGAGACCACGAACCCGTGCCGGGCGTATGCCGTGACGGCCCGCTCGCTGGAGTGCACGGTGACCCGCTCCAGCCCGAGACCACGGGCCTGTTCGAGAACCGCCTCGATCAGCTCACCGCCCAGGCCCCGCTCCCGCTCCTCCGGCACCACGTACACGCATTGCACATCGCCCGACGCCCGTTCGAAGGCGCGTGGGTGCGGTACCCGCTGAGTGACCGCCAGCCAGGCCATGCCGATCACGTCATCGCCACGGGCCATCACCACGCACCGGTGCGACGGCTCATGAGCCCGCGCCCACGCCACGAACCGGGGCACGAACGCGTCCAGCGCTGCCACGCCCGCCGTCCCGTGGACTTCCCGCACCCACCGCCAGCGCAACGCGGCGACCGCGCGCAGGTCCTCGGGACGGGCGAGGCGTATCGCAATATCGTTCACGACGCCATCCTGGCGTACGCCCACCGCCCCGGCCCGGACGGAGCACGTCGTCTCGCCCATACGTCCTGGGCGGACGACACTGGAGGCAGGGAGGGCGCGCCGACGCCCGCCCTCGTGCGTGCGTCTAGCGGAAGGACGGGACGGCATGGCTGCCGACGACCGGCCGGTTCCCTTGCGCGTGCTGGTCTTCGGTGCCGCCCTGCGGGCCGGGTCGACCAACGCGCGGCTCGCCGGGCTGGTGGCCCGGTTGCTGGAGGAGGGCGGGGCGAGCGTCGATCACGCCACGATGCGCGAGTTCGACATGCCGTTGTACGACGGCGACGCCGAGGAGGCGCGGGGGCTGCCCGAGGGGGCGCGGCGGCTGCACGACCGGATCGCGGCGTGCGACGCGCTGGTGATCTCGTCGCCGGAGTACAACGCGTCGGTGCCCGGGCTGCTGAAGAACGCCATCGACTGGGTCTCCCGCTTCCGGCCCCAGCCGTTCAAGGACAAGCAGGCCCTGCTGATGTCCGCCTCGCCCTCCCTCGTGGGCGGCAACCGCGGTCTGTGGTCCCTCAGGATTCCGCTCGAACACCTGGGCACCCGCGTCTACCCCGACATGTTCAGCCTCGCCCGGTCCCCCGACGGCTTCACCGAGGACGGGCTGCTGGCCGACCCGGCGCTCCAGCGGCGTCTGGCGGAGACGGTGACGTCCTTCCTCGCCCTCGTCGAGGCCGACACCCGCTACGTCTGTCTGCGCCGGCGCTGGTACGAGTTCCTCGGCGACTGCAACGATCGCCAACCCGTCACACTCCGCGCCGAGGGCTGAGGGTGCCGCCTTCCGCACCGGACGGCTCGGCCGCCCCCTTGCCCCGGGCGCGCACGACGCGGCCCTCGTCCCAGACGGGTTGGGTGGTCTCCACGACCCGGCCGTCCTCGCGGAAGACGAGGTAGCGGTCGAAGGCCCGGGCGAACCAGCGGTCGTGGGTGACGGCGACGACCGTGCCGGTGAAGGCCGCCAGGGCCTCTTCCAGGGCCTCGGCCGACATCAGGTCGAGGTTGTCGGTCGGCTCGTCCAGGAGCAGCAGGGTGGCCCCGGAGAGCTCCAGCAGGAGGATCTGGAAGCGGGCCTGCTGGCCTCCGGAGAGCGTCTCGAACGGCTGTCGGCCGGCGGCGGCGAGGCCGTAGCGGCTGAGGGCGGACATGGCGTCCTGCAGGCCCACTCCCGGCCGGTCGCCGTCGCCCCGGCCGAGGATGTCGACGGGGGTGCGGCCCGCCCATTCCGGGTGCCGGTGTGTCTGGGCGAAGAGGCCGGGCCGTACGCGTGCGCCCAGGCGGCACTCGCCGGTGTGGGCGACCGACGGCGGGGCCCCGCCGTCCGCCCCGCCGTCCGCCCCGCCGCCCGTCTCGTCGAGCAGGCGCAGGAAGTGGCTCTTGCCGGAGCCGTTGGAGCCCAGGACGCAGACGCGGTCGCCGAAGAAGACCTCCAGGTCGAAGGGGCGCATGAGGCCGGTCAGTTCGAGCTCACGGCAGGTGACGGCCCGCAGGCCGGTCCGGCCGCCGAGCAGGGCCGGGGCGACGCGCTGGGCGCGGGGCGGGGCGGGTGGTGGGCCGGCCTCCTCGTACTTCCGCAGCCGCGTCTGGGCCGCGTGGTAGCGGGAGGCCATCTCGTCGCTGATGGAGGCCTGCTGCCGGAGGGTGCGGACGAGCTCCTTGAGCTGTTCGTGCTTCTCGCTCCAGCGCCGACGCAGTTCCGCGATTCGTTCCCAGCGCGCCTCGCGGGCGGCGTGCCAGGTCGCGAAGCCGCCGCCGTGGGTCCACGCGGAACCACCCTCAAGGGTGACCACCTGGGTGGCCGTACTGCTGAGGACCTCGCGGTCGTGGGTGATGAGCAGGACGCCCTTGCGGGTGTTCCGGAGCTGTTCCTCCAGCCAGCGTTTGCCGGGGACGTCCAGGTAGTTGTCGGGCTCGTCGAGCAGGAGGAGCTCGGCGGGGCCCCGCAGCAGGGCTTCGAGGACCAGGCGCTTCTGCTCGCCCCCGGAGAGGGTGGAGACGTCGCGGTACTGGGCGGTGGTGAAGGGCAGGCCCAGGGCCGCGACGGTGACGGTGTCCCAGAGCACCTCGTACTCGTAGCCGCCCGCCTCGCCCCAGGCGGTGAGCGTCTCGGCGTACCGCAGCTGGGCGGGTTCGTCGTCGTCCTCCATCAGGACGAGCTCGGCCGCGTCGACGGCGGAGGCGGCGGCGCGCAGCGGCGGGGGCGCGACGGACAGCAGCAGGTCGCGTACGGTGCGGCCGTCGCGGACGCCGCCGATGAACTGGGGCATGACGGCGACGGCCCCCTGGGCGCGGATCGCGCCCCGCCCGGCCGGGAGCTCTCCGGCGAGCATGCGCAGGAGGGTGGTCTTGCCGGCGCCGTTGTCGCCGATCAGGGCGACGGTCTCGCCGCCCGGCACGCGGAACGACACGTCGTGGAACAGCTCGCGCCCGTCGGCCAGGGTGTGGGCGAGGGTGGTGGCCTCGAGGTAGCCCATGCGGGAAGCGTAGCCACATCGCGCCCGCCTCCGGCTCATTAAGGCCATACGGTTGGCCTGGGCGGCCGTACGCGCCCCCCGGCGCGCGCCGGGCAGCGGCGGGCCTTCCCCTGTCACATGTAGCCCACCCGCACCGCTTGCCCCACCGTTCGACTTGTCATTGCCTCACTGACCACTAAAAGTGGATTTAACGTACTTATCTGCCGTCACCTTATTCCTCCTCGGCCGACTGGAATCCACCGATACGGCCTTGTGCCGCCGGTGGGATTCCGTGAAGGCTGGCTCCGGCAACCTTCACGCCCGTCCATAGGAAGGCCGCGGAGAAGACGATGCGCCCGGTTCCCGATGTGCCACCGCCGAACCTCCGACCGACCACCGACGCGCGACCGCCGGCGCCGGACGGCGGGCAGGAGCCCGTCACCGTCGCCCTGTCGGGCGCCGAGTTCGGCTGGGGCAGCTCGGGGAAGCTGAGCGCCGTGCTGGCCGCGCTGCGCGAGCGGTCCCCCGTCCCGCTGCGGTTCGTCGGCCTCGCCTCGGGCATCGGGCGGCCCCTGCTCGCCGAGCACTCCATCGACGCCTGGTACGACCTGCCCGACTCCGCCGAGGGCCGGCACGCCACCGTCGAGGAGATCGTCCGGTCGCAGGGGGTACGGGCGGCGGTGGTCGTCCTGGACGGCCCGGTCGCCAAGGCGCTGGAGTCGGCCGGCGTACCGACCGTCTTCGTGGACAGCCTGCCCTTCCTGTGGACCGAGGGGGACCGCGCCGCCCTGCCGCTGGACGTGACGGTCTACTGCGCCCAGCGGTGCGTCGAACTGCCCCCCGAGTCACGCGACGTCCTCGCCTCCATCGCGTCGCTGCGCTGGGTCGAGGCCGTCATCGGCACGCCGTCCGCGGCCCGCCCGCGGCCGGAGGCCGCCCTGCCCTGGCGCAAGGCCCTGATCAACCTCGGCGGGCTCCGGGCCCCGCGCCTCGCCGACTGGACGGCCTACCCGCGCCTGGTCGTCCCCGCCGCCCTGGAGGCCCTCGCCGCCCACGGGGTGCGCGAGGCCCACCTGGCGGGCAACGTCCCCGTCGGGCTCCTCGCGGGGCTCGTCGAGCGGCCCCCGCTGCGCGTGACCGCCGGGCCGCTCCCCCACGGCGCGTTCCTCGCCGAGCTGGCCTCCTGCGACGTCCTCCTCACCTCGCCCGGCCTCACCACCCTGCTGGAGGCCGGCCACGCCGGGGTGCCGGCCGTCTGCCTGCCCCCGCAGAACCTCAGCCAGATCTTCAACGGCCGCGCGCACTGCAAGGCCGTCGGCGCCGACGTCCGCGTGGTGTGGCCCGAGTCCGTCTTCTCCGAGGACGAGGCGGTCACCCTGCGCGCGAAGGGCGAGGACCACGCCCTCGAACTGGTCTACGGCGCCATCGGCAAGGCGGCGGCGCGGGAGGGCGACGCCCCCGCGGGCGGCACCCCCACGACCGCCGCCCTCCGCCGCGCCGTCCTGGACGCCCTGCGCCAGGCCGGCGAGGTCGCCGACTGGGGCGCCCTCACCACGGCCGTCGGCACCGGCGGCGCGGCCCAGGTGGCCGACGCCGTACTGGCCGCGGCACGCCCGGCCGCCGCGCCGCCCGCCTGATCCCCGCCGATCGGCCGACGGCCGCGACGGCGGCCCCAAGGCGTCCGACCGGCGCCGGCCCCTCGCGCCCCGCGCCGGCCCCAGGCATGCCCCGCCCCTCCCGTCTCTCCCCTCCCTTCCCGCGCACGGTCCGAAAGGCCCCGCATTCGATGCCCGAGCGTCAGCGTGACCGCTATCTGTTCATCCGGATCCTGGAAGCCTGCAACGCCGACTGCTTCATGTGCGAGTTCGCGCTCTCCCGCGACACGTACCGCTTCGGCACCGACGACTTCGCCGACCTGCTGCCCAAGGCCCGTGCGGCCGGGGTTCGTTACGTGCGCTTCACCGGCGGCGAGCCGCTGATGCACCAGGACGTCGTGGAGCTGGTGCGCGCGGGCACGGCGGCGGGCATGCGCATGTCCCTCATCACGAACGGCATGCGGCTGCCGAGGATGGCGGAACGTCTCGCCGGCGCCGGCCTGGCCCAAGTGATCGTCAGCATCGACGGCGGCTCCGCCGCGACCCACGACGTCTACCGCCGCTCCCCCGGCATGTTCGGCAACGGGATCGACGGGCTGCGCGCCGCCGCCGCGCTCGGTGTCCTGCCGAGGGTCAACACGGTCGTCGGACCGCACAACTACACCGAGATGCCCCAGCTGCAGAAGGTCCTCACCGAGGCGGGCGTGCGCCAGTGGGAGCTGTCCGCGCTGAAGCTGGACCGCACCATCACCTATCCCGACCCCGACCACGTGCGCCGGGTGTGCGACCCGATCTACGACGCCGACCCGCAGGACCTCCTCGTCCCCCTCGGCAAGCGGTTCTACGGCGACACGCCGCCCGAACAGGAACGCTACTTCGCGGAGTCCCTCACCCCGCGCGCCTCCCGGCCGCTGTGCCATGTCGTGGACGACGTCATCTACATCGACGGACGGTTCGGGCGGATGTACGCGTGCAGCTGCCTGCCGCACCGGGACGGCGACGACGGCCCGGCCGGCGGCGCGCCGCTGCGCGAGGGTGGCACCCTGCTGCTCGACACGCCCGTCTTCCGGGCGCACGCCGGCTTCTTCCGCGAGCACGGCCCCGAGCTGTGCGCGGGCTGCTCCACGACCGCCGCGGGATACAGCGACGACGTCGCCCGGCTCGGTTCGGTGCCGCCGTGGCGGTACTGACCCCGGGCGGCGTGCCCGCCCTCCGTCTGCGCGTGCTGCTCGTGTCCCGGGACGAGGAGCTGGACTCCGTCCTCGCCCTCCGCCGTGTCGCCGCGCACCTCGGCGAACTCGCCACGACCACCGAGGCGTCCCCCGACGCGCCGCCGGACGCGGCCCTGGTGTGCGACGACGAGGCGGCGACCGACCGGCTCACTGCCCTCGGCGTCCCCGTGGTGCACCTGTCCTCGGGCCACCACGTCGCCGACGGCCCCGACGGCCCCACGGACGGCACCCCGGGCGCGCCGGCCCCGGCGGGGCGGGCGACGCTGCGCAGGGCGCACCGGCCCGGCTGGCTGCCCGGGCCCGGCCGGCGGCCGACCGGGGTGCTCGCCCCGGCCCGTACGGCCAGGAGCCGCTCCCGGTCGGGCACCCTGGTGCTGCTGTCCCTGTGGGGCGTTCCGGACGACGAGGCGCGGGCGGTGTGCGGCGGGCCGCTGCGGGAGCTCGTACGCGCCGCGGTGGAGCGCACCGGGCGGTGCCGGGTGGTCTGCGACACCGCGCTGGACGTCGCCGGCGCGGCGCTCGACGGGCCGTCCGGTTCCGGTCGGGTGCCGCTGAGCCGCGCCGCCGAGGTCGACGTCGACGGGCTGCACGCCGGATGCGAGGTCCTGCTGGCCTCGCCGACGCTGGGGGCGCTGGCGCTCGCCCAGGCGCGGCGCGCGCCCCTGGTGTTCCTGCCGCCGCTGGGAGCGGCGCAGGCGGACCTGGCCGAGCGTGTGGCCCGCGTGGTGCCGGTGCCCGTGGCCGGCGACCCCGGCGATCCGGCGCTGTGGGCGCCCCCGGACGGCGGGCCGTGGGGGGTGCTGGACCCGGCCGCCGACGACCTGCGCGGGGCGCAGCGCGTCGCCCGCAGCGTGCGGCAGCTCTCCCTCGCCCCTCCCTGACCGCCCCTCTCGCTCCGCCCGCCCCTCCGAAGCACCGCTCGCCTGTCGACCCTGGAGCCGCCATGTCCGGCACACCCGGCGAACACGACGCGACCGCAGACCCGGCCGGCTTCCGGCCACGCATCCCCGCCGAGCAGTGGGACGACTGGCGCTGGCACATGCGCAAGCGCGTCAACACCACCGAGAAGGCCCGGCAGTGGATCCGTCTCACCCCCGACGAGGAGAAGGCCGTCGCCGGTTCCGCCGGCAAGTACCGGTGGAGCGTCACGCCCTACTACGCCTCCCTGATGGACCCCGACGACCCCTCGTGCCCCATCCGGTTGCAGGCCGTGCCGGCGCCGGCCGAGCTGACGGAGTTCCCCGGTTCCGACGTCGACCCGGTCGGGGACATGTTCTACCGGCGGACCAACCGGGTGGTGCACAAGTATCCGGACCGGGTGATCCTGCTGGTCACCGAGGCGTGCCCGGTCTACTGCCGGCACTGCACCCGCAAGTTCCACACCACCGACGTGACCGGCACCTATTTCCGTGACGACGAGGGCGGGTCGTTCGAGGAGGACCTGCGCTACATCGCCGACCACCCGGAGATCCGGGACGTGCTGCTCACCGGCGGCGACCCGCTCTCGTACCAGGACGGCAAGCTGGAGGAGCTCGTCTCCGGGCTGCGGGCGATCCCCAGCGTGGAGATCATCCGCATCGGCAGCCGGTTCCCCGTGCTGCTGCCGCAGCGCGTCACCGACGGCCTGTGCGCGATGCTGGAGCGCTACCACCCGGTGTGGCTGAACACCCACTTCAACCACCCCAAGGAGATCACGGCCGAGTCCGCGGCCGCCGTGGACCGGCTGCTGCGGCACGGCATCCCGGTCGGGAACCAGACCGTGCTGCTGCGCGGGGTCAACGACGACGTCGCCACGATGCGCACGCTCATGACGGAGCTGCTGCGCATCCGCGTCCGGCCCTACTACCTGTACCACTGCGACAACGTCACCGGTGTCTCGCACTTCATGACCTCCGTGGAGAAGGGCTGGGAGATCATGGAGGGCCTGCAGGGCCACATCACCGGGTTCGGGGTGCCGCAGTACGTCCTCACCACGAGGATCGGCAAGATCCCCGTCGCCCGGCCGTACTTCACCCTCACCGCCGACGGCCTGCGGCTGCGCAACTTCCGCGGTCAGGAGATGGTCGTCGACCCCGCCGCGTACCCGATCACGGAGGCCGACGCCCCATGAGTCTCGACAAGCGCCTCGGACAGCGGTTCCTGCCCTACGGGGCCAACTACCTCGACTGGTCGGACATGCACGAGCTGCGCGCGGCGATCGAGGACGGCGTGCTGTTCCGCTACCAGACCGAGGGCGAGAGCATCGCCTCCCGGCTGGAGCGGCGCGTCGCCGAACGGCTCGGCGCCGGGCACGTCCTGGCCGTGCACAACGGCACCGAGGCCCTCCGGCTGGCGCTGATCTCCACCCGGCCGCGCACCGGCGACGTCGTCCACATCCCGGCGGTCACCTTCGTGGCGGTGGCGGGGGCGGTGCTCGCCAGCGGGCTGGTCCCGGTCCTCGTCGACGTCGACGCATCGCTCTCCCTCGACCCCGCCCTGCTGCCGCCCGGCGCCGAACGGGTGATCGTCGCCCATATGGAGGGGACGGTGGCCCGGCTGCCGGAGGGCGTGCCGTACGTCGTCGAGGACTGCGCCCAGGCCCTCGGCGCGCGCTTCCCGGACGGCCGGTACGCCGGCACCGCCGGGTACGCCGGGACGTACAGCTTCCACCACAACAAGGTGCTCACCTCCGGCGAGGGCGGCCTGGTGGTCACCGGCGACCCGGACGCGTGGGCCACCATGCGCCGCTACCACGACCACGGGTCCGCGCGGGTGCCCGGCCGCTACCCCACCTGGAACCCGGACGCCCATTACGGGGAGAACTTCGTCACCAGCGAGGGCGTGGCGGCCATCCAGTTCCAGCAGTTCCGTCACCTCGACGAGCTGATCGCGGGCCTGGAGCGGCAGCACGCCCTCGCGATGGACGACCTGCCGGCCCGTACGGACCTGCGGGTCCTGCCCCGACCCCCGGGCGATATGAAGATCAGCCTGCGCTTCCGCTGGGAGAGCCGGGAGCTGCGCGACGCGGCCGTCGCCGCGCTCACCGCGCGCGGCATCGCCAACTGGACGCTCGGCAAGTACTTCCTGCCGGAGCATCCGGTGGTCGCCGGCCGGCGGTCGCTCTACGCCGACGGCTTCCCGTGGAGCCTGGCGCCCGACGGGCCACTGGCGATCAGCCGCGACGGGTTCGCCCGCACCCGCGATCTGCTGGACCGCACCCTGTGCGTGCCGCTGTCGCCGGAACTGTCCGAGCAGGAGCAGATCCTGGCCGTCAAGGCCCTGCGCCAGACCCTGGAGGCCGTGTGAGCGGGGAGGAGACGGGCGCGGACGGGACGAGCGGTGCCGCGCCGGTGCTGCTGCTCGTGGACGACCGGCCCTGTTCCTTCGGCCGGTACGCGGTCCGGGCGCTGCCCGGGCGGCTGGTGCTGCTGCGCTTCGCTGAGGTGCGGCGCGACCTGCCGGACGACTATCTGCGCGAGACCGCGCACCTGCCCGCGTTCTGGGTGCGCGAGGGCGTCCCGCTGGAGGAGGAGGCGCGGCGCTACGAGCGGTGGGCCGCGGACACGCTGCCCACCCCGCCCGGTCGCTTCTGCAATCCGTCGGAGCCGCGGCAGGCCGTCGCCCAGCGGTTCGCGGAGCTCGCAGGGCTGCCGCACCTGACGGGGCGGCAGGTGAGGTGGGTGCGCGACAAGGCCGCCATGAAGGACCGGTTCCGGGAGCTGGGGCTGCGCACCGCGCGGTACGCGCGGGTGGCGGACGCGGCCGGCGTCGAACGGTTCGCGGCGGCGCACGGCTGGCCCGTGGTGCTCAAGCCCGTGGACTCCTTCGCCTGTGTGGACACCTTCCGGCTGACCGGCCCCTCCTGCCCGGCGGGGATCGGCTTCGGCGACCGGGAGTGGATGGTGGAGGAGCACCTCGGCGGCACCGAGTGGGAGGTGTGCGGGCTGATCCACGACGGGCGGGTGCTGGACGCCTGGCCCAGCGCGATGCCGTGCCGCCCGCTGGACATCGTCGACGGCGCCATGAACGCCAACATCAGCGTCGCCACGGCGGAGGCCCCGCCGGTGGACCTCAGGGCCCTGCTCCAGCGCATCGCCACCGGCATGGGCCTCGACCACGGCTACGTCCACATGGAGTTCTTCCTGATCGACGGCGAGGTCCACGCGGGCGAGATCGGGGTCCGGCTGGCGGGCTGCGAGATCACCGCCAACCACGGGCACGCCTACGGCTTCGACGTCTTCGGCGCCACCCTCGACGTCTACCTGGGCCGCCGCCCCGCCCTGCGCTACGGCGAGCGGCGCTGCGCCGGCGACCTGCTGCTGCCCCTGCCCGGCTCGGGCGTCGTGCGGGCCGTCACCCCCAGGGAGGAGCTGTTGCGCATCCCCGGGGTCGTCGACGCCGTTCTCAAGGTGGGCGTCGGCGACGCGGTGGCGGCACGCCGTGCCTCGCACAACGCGTCCGGGTACGTCCATGTGACCGGTACGTCGATCGGCGAGGTGGAGAACCGTATGCGCGAGGTCCTCGACGCGTTCACCATCGAGGTGGCCGCGTGACGAACGGGCTGCCCCGCCGCTTCCTCGACCTGCTGACCCGCCATCATGTGACGGGCGCGGCCTGGTGGAGCGTGGTCTCCCGGCTGCCCGTGTACCTGATGTCGCTGGCCGTGGTGCTGGTGGTGCGGGAGCAGGGCGGCAGCTACGCCCAGGCGGGGATGGTCGCCGCCCTCTACACCGCGGGCATGGCCGCGGGCAGCCCGCTCGTCGCCCGGTACGTCGACCGCAGGGGGCGGCGCCCGGTGCTGGTCGCCACCGGTCTGGTCTATCCGGCGGCGCTCGCCCTGCTGGTGTGGGCCACCCGGCCGGGCGGCTGGGGCCAGCCGGTCACGGCGGTCGTCGCCGGGGTGGCGCTGCCGCCCGCCAACGCCTGCATGCGTTCGTTGTGGGCGCGGCTGCCGCTCTCGGACGACGAGCGGGAGATCGCCTATCTGTGGGAGGCGCTGCTCACCGAGGTCCTGGTGATCGGGGCGCCGCTGATGCTGGCGGCGCTGATGGTCCCGGGCTCGGCCGGATCGGCGCTGACGACCGTGGCGGTGACGGGCGGCGTGGGCGCGTTCGGGCTGGGTCTGGTCCTGGCCCGGCTCCCCGGCGGGGCCGGGGCGCGGGACGCGGAGGCGGCCGGGGGCCCGCGCCATCCGCTGGGGCCGCTCAGGGAACCGGCGATGCTGGCGCTCACCGGCGTCATGGCCGTGTGCGCGGTGCCCATCGGGCTGATGACGCTGGCCATTCCGGCGTTCGTCGACGAGCACGGCTCGCCGGGCGGCACGGGCGTGGTGTACGCCTGCTGGGGTGTGGGCAGCGCGGTGGGGGCGCTGTGGCTGGGGCGCGCGCAGTCCGAGGTCGCGGTGCACCGGCGGTTCCCGCGGCTGGTGGCGGCCTATGCCCTGGGCACGGCGCTGCCGGTGGCGGCCACGTCCGAGCTGACGCTGGGGGTGGCGCTGGCGGTGGGCAGCGTGCCCATCGCCCTGGTGGCGGCCAGTGAGATGACGCTGGTCAGCAGGGTGGCGGACGGCCGGCTGCTGACGGAGGCGTTCACCTGGGCTTCGCTGGCGACGGTGGTGGGCGACGCCGTGGGGCAGCAGGCGGGCGGGCTGCTGATGGATCCGCTCGGGCCGCGGGGGGTGTTCGCGGTCGCGGCCTGTGCGGCCGCGGTGGGCGCCTGTCTGGCGTTCGCCGGCCGGGGGACGCTGGGCCGCCGGTCGGCCGTCGTGGCGGAGCACGCGGCATGACCGGCCGCCGCCCGCCCCGGGCCCCACCCCGTAGCGGCGAACCCCGCCCCCGTTCCGTGCCTCCCCCATCCCTGCTCTCCCCGCGCGGCCGGCGCCGCCCGGCCCGGCCCGCGGACCGGCGTACGAACACGAGGTGTCCTCCCATGAACCCTGCCGTCAGCGACCAGCGGCACGAGCGGTCGTCCGCCGCGCCCGGCGACGGAGTCTTCCGCCCGGTCGCCCCCGACCGGTTCCCCGGAGCCGTCGCGGACTTCCTGGCGGCTCCCGGCCGCGCGCCCGTCCCCGTCCTCGTGGCCGGCGACCGTGCCGACCTGGAGGGGAGCGTGGCCGCGGCGAACGGCCTGTACCGCGGCGTCCGTACGCCCGCGCCCCTGGACCGCGGCGTGCTGCTGGGCGCGGACGAGCTGCCCCCCGGGGTGGCGGAGCTGGCCCGTCCGCTGGCCCGCGCCTGGCTGGACGAGAAGGAGCTGGAGGACGCGGCCGGCTTCCCCGCCCGGCACCCCGGCACGCTGCTCGTCGTCGGCGCCTACGACCGGCTCAACCTCACACCCGTACGGGCCCTGCTGCTCGCCACCCACCGGGGGCCGGAGCGGGCGCTGACCCTGCTGAGCGGGCGCGACGGCGCCTCGGCCGCCTGGAACGTGGCCAAGCAGTACGCGGTCGCCGGCCCGGACGTGGCGGCGCTGGGCCTGTTCACCGACACCGACCGGCCGCCCCGCCTGCCGGGCGTACGGGTCTTCGACGACCGCGATTTCGAACGCGCCGACATCCAGGGCGAGATCCTGGGCACCCGCTGGCGCCGGGTGGTCTTCCAGGGCCATGGCAAGGACGACAGCGTCAACCTGGGCGAGTTCACCATCTGCGGCCTCAGTCCCGCCGTGCCCGCCGTCCCGGGCCTGCTGGGGCCCCGGTGCGCCTACGGGCTGCCGTGCTACAAACCCGAGGACAAGCTGGTCCCCCTGCACCGCGTGGAGGCCGTGGAGGTCGTCCTCAGCGCCTGCAACAGCGGCCCGCTCGCCGACCTCGCGCTCTACGACCCCAAGTACCAGCTGCTGCTCAACGCCCTCGACGGGCCGGCCCGGACGGTCGTCTCCGCCGTCTCCGTCCACGACTCCGACCGGCCCGAGAACGTCGCCTGGATGCACGCCGCCCTCACGGGCGCGGACTCCGTGGACACCCTCAACGCCAGCCTGGCCGGCTCGCACCCGTACCCGGCGTTCATGCGCTTCGGCCTGCCGGAGGCCCCGGAGGCGGCGCCCGCAGCGCCCGCGCCCTCCGACCACCGGCCCGATCCGCTCCTGCTCACCGCCGGACGCCGGCTCACCGCGCTGCTCGCCTCCGGGCTGCTGCCGCACCAGCACGCGCTGCGCCCCCGGCTGACGAAGCTGGCCCGCAAGGTGGACCTGTGGGCGGCCCGGCCCACCCATCTGGCCGACCAGTCGCCGGAGGAGATCCGGTCCTCCCTCGCCGCCGACCTCCAGTCGCTCGACCACGCGATCGCCGAGCAGGTGGCGGCGAACCCCGAGGACGAGATCATGAACTATCCGGCGCACTTCGGCGACCGCAGCTCCCTCGACCCCGAGGTGCGGAACGTGACCTGCCACTGCGGTCGCCCCGCCCAGGAGTTCACCCGGCGCGGGCTGCTCCCGTACGTCCTGGACACCACCTGCGCGGTCTGCATGCGCTGCGGCGACGTGACCTTCCGGGTGCCCGAGGCGCCGTCGCTGCTGGCGTACGCACCCGACGAGGTGGAGCAGGGCGGTGTGCTGGAGGTCCGCGCCGCGCTCACCGCCGCCCGGCCCGGGCCCGTACGGCTCGGCCTGTTCGTCCCGACCTACCTGCGCGAGGACACCGCGGTCGAGCCGCGCACGGTCAAGGTCCGCGGCAGCGACGAGCGGGTCCGGGACGTCGCCTTCCGGGTACGCTGCGCGCCCTCGACCGCCCCGCAGGCCTACTACTTCACGGTCTACGCCGTGCAGGACCTCGCCGTCTCCACCGCCCGGCGCCACTTCGGCGTCGTCCCCCGCCGGGCGTGAGGACGGCGGTACCAGCACCATCCATACCGGCACCGGACGGACGAAGGACGGTTGTCATGCGGAACGAGACCACACCTCCCATCGAGCTCGTCGAGCACGACGGCGAGGTGACCCTGAGCATCGACGGCGAACAGGCCATGCAGGCCTGGGAACGCGACCTGATGTGGGCGAGCGCCGACATGCTGTGCGAGTACGGCCACGACTTCTACGAAGTGGGGCTCGGCCTCGGCCTGTCCGCCCTGCGCATCGCCCGCAACCCCGCCACCCGCAGCCACACCGTGCTGGAGCTCTTCGACAAGGTCGAGGAACTCTTCCGCGCCCGCAACCCCGACCTGCCCGGCAACCTCGCCATCGAACGCGGCGACTTCTTCCGCCGCGTCTTCGAACTGCCCTCGGAGAGTATCGACGGGATGTTCTTCGACCCGGCCCTCGACATGGACGTCTGGACGGACAAGGAGCTGTGGGCCAGGACGATGCCGGAGGTCGTGCGCGTGCTGCGTCCCGGCGGGGTGTTCATCCCCTTCTTCAGCACCAGGCCGGAACTGCGCTGGCAGTACCTGCCGCACTTCCGCACCATCCGGGTCGAGCGCCACCCGTACACGGCCTACGACACGACCTCCTACACGTACGGCACCAGCGGCGACGCCTACATCCAGTGCTTCCGCAAGGAATGAGGACCACCGCACGCGGCGGCCCCCCGACACCACCCCTCGGCGGACCCGGCGTCCGCCGCCCTGGAGGCGTACACCCATGACCACCGCATCCGGCACCGCATCGGGCACCGAGGCCGGCACCATCCGCTCGGTCTTCCTGGCGGGCCCCTTCCTGCAACTCCTCGACCCGGCCACCGGGGAGATGTCCGGGGACGCCCGGGCCCCCTTCGACATCCTCATCAAGCACTTCGAGGCGCAGGGCCTCTCCGTCCACAACGCGCACCGCCGGGAGGCCTGGGGTGCCCGGCTCATGCGCCCGGAGGAATGCACCCCCATCGACCGGGACGAGATCCGCGGGGCCGACGCCTTCGTCGCCCTCCCCGGGCATCCGGCCTCCCCCGGCACCCATATCGAGATCGGCTGGGCGAGCGCCTTCGGCAAGCCGATCGTCCTGCTGCTGGAGCGGGGCCGCGACTACACGTTCCTCGTCCAGGGCCTCCACACGGTGGCCACGGTGGAGTACGTCGTCCACACCGACGTCGCCGCCGCGCTGCCCGCCGTCGACCGGGCCCTGCGCCGGGCGGTGTCCCGGCACCGCGAGACCACCGCCCGGCGCTGAGGGTCAGCGCCGCGACGCCGCTCCCGCTCCGGCGGGAGCGGTGAGCGCGGGCACCCTCGGCGCCGTCAACCCGGGGGCGCCGGCGGGCACGGGGACGGACGCGAAGATGGCGTCCTGCCGCTCCTGGAGCTCCTTGCGGCGCTCCGGGGTGGTGGAGGGCAGCCGCTGCTCCTCGTAGAGCTTGTGCGTCTCCTCCTGCGCCCGCTTGCTCGCCGGGGTGTGGAACTGGACCTCGAAGAGCTGTCCCGAGCGCGGCGCGCGCCAGCCGGAGTTGAGGCCCTTGTAGCCCTTCTCCCGGCCCCAGGTGTTGGACCACTTGGTGCTGTCGTCGCCCTGGGCCGCGAGCACCCGCGAGGCGACGGTGACCCCGGTGACGTAGCGGCCGTCGGGCCACCGCAGGGTGTAGCGCACCGCGTCGCTCACCCCGGCGAGGACCTGCCCGACCTTCTGGCCGGGGTGCTCCTTGAGGGAGGTGGCGACCTTGCGCTTGAGGGAGTCGGGGGACTTCAGGCGCTGGTCGAAGCCGATGACGTCGGCCCCGCTCAGCACGGCCGCGGTGCGCACCCGCGGGCTGATCGAGCGCTCGGCCCGCCGGGCGTCGGCCAGATAGGCGTCGACCTTCCGGTTGTCCGCGGCGTTCAGGTGGAGCCCTTCGCCGTCCCAGCCGCCCGGTTCCTCCGCTCCTGCCGCGGCCGTGACGGCGGTGTGGTGCTTGCCGGTCTTCTCGGCGTCCGATGCCGCGAACGCCGACGGGGTGGTCGTGCCCAGGGCGAGCGCGGCGGCCAGGGCGGCCGCGGTCCTGCCCGCGAACTGACTGATCATGTGGCGGAGGGTGTCCCTTCTCGGTGCTGTGTGTCCCCGTGTCACCAGGAGACAACCGGACTCGCGGCCCCCGGGTGGCGCGCGACCTCGGCCCGGCCGGGAGATTGGCGCGATCACCGCGATGATTGGCGGGAAGCCCGCGTGGCGTACGGCCCATGACGGGACGTCGGTGATATCAGCGGCTGATCAGGGCGGCATCAGGCCTCGCTGTCAGAGTGACGACGTCAACGGCATGGGAGACCGGAGCTGCCCTCTCCGCGGACGAGGACGAGCCGGCCCGATCCCGGGCAGGGCCTCGCGGGGACGTCTCCAGGCGGGCCGTCCCCACGGCCGACCCGGTGTGGCGACGCGCTCCCATCGAAGGCAAGGGGAGTTCATTGCACACCGAGTACAAAATCGCGATCATCGGCGCCGGCATGGCGGGCCTGGCCACCGCCGCACGCCTGAAGTCGGCCGGTGAGACCTCGTTCGTCGTCCTGGAGAAGGCCGACGCCATCGGGGGCACCTGGCGCGACAACACCTACCCCGGGGCGGCCTGCGACGTGCAGTCGCACCTGTACTGGTTCTCGTTCGGCGAGCAGCCCGACTGGAGCCGGCTCTACGCGGCCCAGCCGGAGATCCTGCGCAACCTCGAGCTCTTCGCCGGGCACTTCGCCCTGCACGAGTCGATCCGCTTCGGCACCGAGGTCACCACGGCCGCCTGGTCCGAGGCGGACCACCGGTGGGTGCTGCGCACCGCCGCGGGCGACGAGATCCGGGCCGAGGCGCTGGTGACCGCCTGGGGACAGCTCAACCAGCCTTCGTACGCGAACATACCGGGCCGGGAGACCTTCACGGGGCTGTCCGCGCACACCGCCCGCTGGCCCGAGGACCTGGACGTCACCGGCAAGCGCGTCGCGGTCGTCGGCAGCGGCGCCAGCGCCGTGCAGCTCGTCCCGGCGATCGCCGAGCGGACCGCGCACCTCACCGTCTTCCAGCGCTCGCCCAACTATCTGCTGCCCCGCATGGACCGTGCCCTCGACGACGAGGAGCGGCGCGGCCTGCTGGAGCGGCCGGGGGACTACGCCGCGCTGCGCGAATCGCTCTACCAGGAGCGCGACCGCCTGGCGGACGGGCTGGTCATGGACGGCAACGCCGTCCGCGAGGAGTGCATCAAGATCGCCTCGGACCATCTGGAGCAGCAGGTGACCGACCCGGAGCTGCGGGAGCGCCTGCGTCCCTCCTACGAGTTCGGCTGCAAACGGGTCCTCATCGCCGACGACTACTACCCCGCCCTGATGCGCGACGACGTCGACCTGGTGGACGACCCCGTCGAGCGGATCGAGGCGGACGGCGTGCGCACCCGGGACGGGCGGCTGCACGAGGTGGACGTGATCGTCTACGCCACCGGCTTCAGCTCCCTGGTGATGGCCGGCGGGGTGGAGATCACCGGGCGCGGGGGCCGTACGCTGCGCGACGCCTGGCAGGACGGGCCGCAGGCCTACCTGGGCACGACGGTCAGCGGCTTCCCCAACATGTTCATGCTCTACGGGCCCAACACCAACCTCGGCCACCACTCCATCCTCTTCATGGTCGAGGCCCAGCTCGACTACGCGCTCCGGGCGATCGAGGCGCTGCGGGAGCACTCCGCCGCGGCCTTCGACGTCCGCCCGGAGGTGATGGCCGAGTACAACGACCGGCTGCAGGAACGGCTGGCGCTGAGCGCGTTCGCCGGTGACTGCACCAGCTGGTACAAGACGGCCACGGGCAAGGTCGTCAACAACTGGGCCGGCAACATCGAGGACTTCCGGCAGGTGACCAAGGAGTTCACACCGGAGGACTACGAGGTGCTGCGCGCCCCGTAACCCCCGTACGGCCGAAGGCCCGGCCGCACCTCTCGGTGCGGCCGGGCCTTCGGGTGTGCGACGGGCCGGGAGGCCGTCAGGCGTTGGCGGCCGGCTGGGGGACGAGCTCCGCCCGGACGCCGCGGCGCAGGATCTTGCCGCTGGGGTTGCGCGGCAGCGCGTCGGCGAAGTCGAAGGTCGTCGGGATCTTGAAGTCCGCGATCTGGCCCCGGAGGAAGAGGAGCAGCTCCCGGACGGTCACCCGCTCCCCGGGCGCGACCACCAGCCGCGCGTGCACCGACTCGCCCCAGCGCTCGTGGGGCAGGCCGACCACGGCGGCCTCGGTGACGGCCGGATGGCGGGTGAGGGCGTTCTCGATCTCGGTCGGGTAGACGTTCTCCCCGGCCACGATGATCATGTCGTTGACGCGGTCGTTGACGTAGACGTAGCCGTCCTCGTCGAGGTGGCCGGCGTCGCCCATGTGGATCCAGCCGTCCACCACGGTCCGGGCCGTGGCCTCGGGCAGGCCCCAGTAGTCGACCATCCGGGCGGGCGTCCTGACACAGATCTCCCCGGTCTCGCCGACCGGCAGCCGCTTCCCGTCCCGGTCGACGATCTTCACCTCGATGCCGGGGTACGGCTTGCCCGCCGCCTTGAGCCGGGGGCTGCCCGGGACGTGGTCCTCCGGCGGCAGGCAGACCGCGAAGTTGCCCGTCTCGCTGCTGCCGTAGATCTGCAGGAAGTCGCAGTCCATCCGCTCCAGGCAGCGCGCGAGCAGGGTCTCGGTGATCGGCGAGCCGCCGTAGACCACCTTGCGCAGGGAGCCGAGCGCGCCGCGCGCCGAGGCCTGTTCGGCGAGCATCATCTGCAGCATGGCCGGGGCCACGATGGCGGTGGTGATGCCCAGACCCTCGATCAGGCGGACCGCGTCCGAGCTGATGAACATGGGCATCGAGACGATCGTGACACCGGCGTTGAGGGCCTGCATGCCGTAGGACAGCCCGCCGATGTGGAAGCCCGGCAGACCGATGAGGCTCTTGTCGCCCTCCTTCCAGTCGAGCCAGTCGAGGCCGTGGGAGTCCATGGCCTCGGCGACGTTGAAGAAGCTGCGGTGCGGCAGCACGACGCCCTTGGGCAGGCCGCTGGTACCGCTGGTGTAGATCTGGGCGACGGGGGTGTCGTCGCCGGACCCGGAGGGCCGGAGGTCGTCGTCGGGGAACTCCGCCTTGCGCGCCGTCAGCCCGCCGGGGGCGGTGCCGGCCGGGCCGACGGGCACCACGGCCTTCAGCCGGGGCAGCCGGTCGCGGACCTTCTCGGCGACCGGCAGGTGCTCCTCGTCGACCAGCAGGAGCTCGGTGGCCGAGTCGCGCAGGATGTGGTCGACCTCGTCGGGGGTGAGCCGCCAGTTGACGGGCACCATGACGGCGCCGGTCTTGGCGCAGGCGAAGACCGCCTCCCAGTACTCCTCGGACTCCTTGCCGAGGAACGCCACGCGCGAACCGTAGCCGACGCCGGCGGCGTTCAGGACGCGGGCCGTGCGGTTGCTCTCGCGGTGCAGCTGGTCGTAGGTGACGGTGCGGCCCTCGCAGACGACGGCCGGCTGTCCGGGCCGCGCCTTCGCCTGGTGGGCGATGATGCCGTCCAGGGTGTGCGGACGGGCTGGATCCATGGGCATGTCCTGTGTCCGTTCTGATTCGGTGGGGGTCCGGTCCCGTCAGGCCGCCTGCTCGGCTCCGGCGCCGAGCAGCCGGTCGATGAAGTCGGCCAGCAGGTTGACGCTGGGCTGGTCGAACGCGATCGACACGGGCAGGGTGACGCGGAAGCTGGCCTCCAGGGCGTTCCTCAGTTCCACCGCGTTGAGGGAGTCCAGGCCGAGGGCGGCGAGCTCGGAGTCGGGCTCCAGGTCCTCGGCGTCGAAGCGCAGCACGTCCGCGATGCGGGCGCGCACGATCCGGTTGATGGCGCCCAGCCGCTCCTGGTCCGGGGCGGTCAGCAGGGTGGCCAGGTCGGGCAGGGCCCCGCCGGCGGTCCCGGCGACGTCCGCCCGGAGTTCGGTGTAGAGGGCGTTCTCGGGGCGGCGGGCGATGAAGCGCTCCCAGTCGCAGGAGCCGGCCACGATGTGCGAGCCGGCGCGCTCCAGGAGGAGGGGCAGCGCGGCCATGGCCTCGGAGGGCTCCAGGAACCGGATGCCCTGGCCCTCCCAGCTCTTGATCAGCGAGGTGCTGAGCTTGCGCCGCGGGTCGGTGGCGGCCCAGGGACCCCAGCCGATGCTCACCGAGGGCAGGCCCCGGGCGTCGCGCCAGGCCATGAGGTGGTCGAGGAAGGCGTTGCCGGCGCAGGAGTTGGTCTGGGCCGTGGCACCCAGGACGGAGGCCGCGGTGGAGTAGCCGGCGTAGAACTCCAGCTCCGGCAGCGAGGCGGTGGCCTCGTGCAGCAGCCAGGTGCCGAAGACCTTGGTCCGGAAGACGGTCTCGACGCTCTCCCAGGTCTGGTCGGCGACGGGGATGTCGGCCACGGTGCCGGCGGCGTGGACGATGCCGGCCACGGGCTGGGGCAGCCCGGCCAGGTCGGCGGTGAGGCGGGCGACGTCCTCGGGCGAGCCGATGTCGCAGCGGGGCGCCGTCACCCGCACGTCCTCCCCCAGTTCCAGGGCGGCCAGTTCGGCGGCCGTGGCCCCGGTGCGGGTGGGGAGCACGAGGTGGCGGGCGCCGAGGGCGACGAGCCGCCGGGCCGTGGTCAGGCCGAGGGCGCCGAGGCCGCCGACCACCACGTAGGTGCGGTCGGGGCGGATCGTGACCGGCTTCTCGCGCCGCGGCCCGTCGGCCGGTCCGCAGCGGCGCAGCCGGCGGACCCAGCGCTCCCCACCGCGGTGGGCGAGCTGGCCCTCGGCGTCCTCGGCCGCCAGCCATTCCCCGGTGAGCTCGTCGTGGCCGGTGCCGTCGGCCGGCAGGTCGACGAGGGTGACCTGGTAGCCGGGGCATTCGACGGCGAGCGCCCGGCCGAAGCCCCAGAGGCTGGACGCGGCGGGCATCCGGTCGCCGGGCTCGTCGCCCGGCAGCGGCTGGGCGCCCTCGGTGACCAGCCACAGCCGCTGGTTGCGGCCGAAGCCCGTGTCGCTGAGCGTGCCGAGCGCCTCCAGCAGGTCGCGGTAGTTGGCCTCGCTCTCGGCCCGCAGCCGGTCGGCCGCCGTACCGTCCGGCCCGGTGGCGTCGCCGCGCCAGAACCAGCACAGGTCGGTGGGCGGCTCGTCCTCGAGGAGGGCGGGGAGTTCGGCGGCGGAGGCGGCGAAGGTCAGCTGGACGTCGCGGGCCGTGGCGCTCCGCAGGAGCGACGCCTGCCGCTCGGGCGGTACGCCCAGCACCAGCACGCGGCGCCCGGTGCGCCGGTCGTCCGGCAGCGGCTGCCGCTCCCAGTGGGCCTCGTAGAAGAGGTGCCGGTCCTGCTCGCGCGCGGCCTCCGGGGTGCGCTCGGCGCGCCATGCCTCCTCGGCCTCGCGCCGCTGGGGCGTCGGCAGCCAGTAGGGCTTGCGGTCGAAGGCGTACGTGGGCAGGTCGGCGCGCGCCGCGGCGGGCCGGCCGCCCTCGGTGCCGCCGCCGTGGTAGCCGGCCCAGGAGACGGGCAGGCCGGCGGTGTACACCTGGGCGAGCGAGCGGCGGACGCGCTCGGCGTCCTGGTCGCCCTTGTAGGTGCTGCTGAGCCATACGTGGCCCGGGTCCGCGGCGCAGTTCCGGGCGAGCGACGTGAGCGCGCCGGACGGGCCGACCTCGACGAAGACGTGGCGGCCGCGCCGTTCGACGGCGGCGACGCCGGCCTGGAAGTCGACCGGGGAGACGAGGTGGTTCACCCAGTAGTCGGGCGTGCCGATCTCGGCGGGCCGGGCGACCTGGCCGGTGACGTTGGAGACCAGCGTCATGGTGGGGGCGCGGAACTCGATGGTCTCCAGGACGGCCCGGAAGTCGTCGAGGACCTCGTTCAGGAGCGGCGAGTGGTAGGGCACGGCCGACGGCAGGACGGTGTACTTGACGCCCTTGCCGGCGAGCACCTCGCCGAGCGCCTCCAGGGCGGCACGGCCGCCGGAGACCAGGCACTGGGTGGGGCCGTTCCGCGCGCCGATGCCCAGGTCGGGGTAGTCCTCCAGGAGCGGGGCGATCTCGTCGGCCGGTGCGCCCACGGCCGCCATGCCGCCGGGGACGGACACGGACTGGCTCAGCCGGCCGCGTTCGGCCACGAGCCGGACGGCGTCCTCCAGGGAGAACAGCCCGGCGACGGTCGCCGCGGCGATCTCGCCGAGGCTGTGGCCGATGAGCACGGAGGGCCGCAGGCCCCACGAGAGCCACAGCCGGGACAGCGCGTACTCCAGGCTGAAGACCGCGGGCTGGGCGTAGCGGGCCTGGTCGATGAGGGTCGGACCGGTGGTGCCGTCGGCGGCGTCCTGATCGGTGCGCGCCCCGGCTCCCTCGCCGAGCATGAGGTCCTTGACGGAGAGACCGAGGAGCGGCGCGAAGAGCCGGTCGCACGTGTCGAGGGCGTCGCGGAAGACGGGGTACTGGCGGTACAGGGCGGCGCCCATGCCCGTGTACTGGGACCCCATGCCGGTGAACAGCAGGGCCACCTTGGGGACGCCCGTGGTGGGCGCGGTGTCCCCGCCCTCCGGCGCGCCGAGGTGCTTGTCGAGCAGGCGGAGGATGTCCTGGTGCTCGCGGACGGGTGCGGCGAGGCGGTACTTGAAGTGGGCGCGGCCGGTGTTGGCCGTACGGCACAGCTCGGCGACGGACCGGTCCCCCGGGGTGTTCTCCAGGTGCTCCTTGTAGCGTGCGGCCTGGGCGCGCAGCGACTTGCGGCTCTTGGCGGAGAGGGTGAAGACGCTGCCGTCGGGCCGCTGTCCGGCGGTCGCCGGGCCGGTGGTGGCGGACGGCTCCTCGGCGGCCGGCTCCTCGGCGGCCGGGGCGGGCTCGGGGGCCTGCTCGACGACGACGCTGGCCAGGGTGCCGGTCACTCCGAAGCCGTTGACCAGGGCGCGCCGGGTCGGTCCGGCGGGCCAGGGCCGGGCCTCGGTCGGGACGGTGACGGGCGAGCTGTTCCAGGCGATGCGCCGTGAGGGGGTGACGAAGTTGAGGTGGGGGAAGATCGTGCCCTCGCGGATCTGGAGGACGGCCTTGATGATCCCGCCGACGCCGGCGGCGCCCTCCATGTGACCGATGTTGGTCTTGAGCGAGCCGACGACGACGGGGTCGGCGGGGCTGTGCGAGCCGGCGAAGACGTCGCTGATGGCACCCATCTCGGTCGGGTCACCCAGGGCGGTGCCGGTGCCGTGGGCCTCGACGTACTGGATGTCCCCCGAGGTGAGGCGGGCGGCGGCCAGCGCGGCGCGCAGCACGGCCTCCTGGGCCTCGCCGTTGGGCGCGGCGAGGCCGGCGCTCTCGCCGTCCTGACCGATCGCCGAACCGGTGAGGACCGCGTGGACGGTGTCGCCGTCGCGCCGGGCGTCGGACAGCCGCTTGAGGACGAGCACGCCACAGCCCTCGGCACGGCCGTAGCCGTCCGCGCTGTCGTCGAAGGACTTGCACTGGCCGTCGGGGGCGAGCATGTTGCCCGCCTGGAGGACGCTGTGGCCCAGGGCGTTGTGGATGACGTTGACGCCGCCGCACAGGGCCAGGCCGCACTCGCCGTTGCGCAGCGCGCGGACGGCCAGGTGGGCGGCCGCCAGGGACGAGGAGCAGGTGGTGTCGACGGTGAGGCTGGGGCCGCGCAGGCCGAGGAAGTACGACAGCCGGCCGGAGACGCCGCTGTGGCTCAGGCCGGGCGCGAGGTAGCCGTCGACGTCGGCGGACTCGAGGTCGGTGGCCTCGAAGATGTAGTCGAGCGTGGTCACGCCCATGAACACGCCGCTGGTGCCGTGCCGCAGGGTGGCCGGGTCGATGCCGGCGTGTTCGAGGGCCTGCCAGGCCGTCTCCAGCGTCAGCCGCTGGTGGGGGTCGATGTAGGCGGCTTCCTTGGGGGAGATGTTGAAGAAGGCGGCGTCGAACCGGTCGATGCCGTCGAGGAATCCGCCGACGGGCCGGTCGTGGTCCTGGCCCGGGGCGGCACCGGGCCGCGGGTCGAGGTGGCGCCGGTCGTCGGGCAGCGGGCGGATGCCGGATTTCCCGGCGCGCAGGAATTCCGTGAAGCCGGCGACATCGGTGTTGCCGCCGGGAAAGCGCAAGCCCATCCCCACGACGGCGATGGGCTCGCACTTCTCCCGCATGAGCCGTTCGATGAGCTCGTCTTTCCTGCGCATCTCCTCGGCGACGTCCCCGAGCCTGTCCCCGAGCTCCTCACGGATCGCGCCGCTGGTCGGATCATTGGTGCTTGACACTATTGTTCTCCAGTCCTCGGACATTCTTCGCCGACGCTCCCGACGACTCGGTGCGGTCGTGGTATCAGGGGGTCTCGGCGAGGTACTCGATCAGCTGCGCGACGGTGGGCCGGCGGAAGAGGACGGCGATGTCGATCTCGCGTCCGAGCCGCGTCTCCAGGACCTGCTTGATGTCGCTCAGCCGCAGCGAGGTGAGACCCAGGTCGAAGAAGCCCACGTCGACCGGGAGCTCCTCGTCCTCGGCCAGGTACAGCGCGGACCTGAACTCGGCGGACACCCAGGCCTCGACGACCTTCCGGAATTCATGGTGGGGCATTTCCTTCAGTTCTTCGAGGGATACCTCGAGGTGCTCCATAAAAAACCGCCTCCACAAACAGAGATGAATCATTGGCCGGTAAATTCAATCACTCGTCACTGACAGCCGACTGACGGCTGACTGACGCCTCATCAATGATCATTCGCGGCATTTCAAGGTCATCGTTCGGGTGCTACCGTTGCCCCATGAATGAAGTTGACTTCAATCCTGTCGACGAACTCGACAGGACTCTGAAATTAATGGGACTTTCCCGCGATCCCGCGGTGAGCGAGCTGACCGTCACGGGCCGTGATCCGCTGCTTCCTTCGACGATCCGCATGGGATCCGCGATAGGAATCTCCCTGCTGTCGGTCGGCGTCGGCGCCGCGCAGATCTGGCACGAGCGGACCGGCCGCAGCCAGCGCGTCGGCATCGACCTGGGCCAGGCGCTGCACCAGATCACGCCCTACCTCGGCGGCGGCAACCGGCTGGGCGGTTACGGCTCCAACATGGGCTCGATCCTGGGCGGCGACGGACAGACCGGGCCCCTCGTCTGGGACTTCTACCGGACCGCGGACGACCGCTGGGTCATCATCATCGCCTGTTACCCCCGCACCCGCGACGAGATGCTGGACCTCCTCGGCACCCCGCACACCCGGGAGCGCATCGCCGAGGCCGTGGCGACCTGGAACTCCTGGGAACTGGAGGAGGCCGCGGCCGCCCGGGGCGTCCCGCTCGCCGTGGTGCGCACCCGCGAGGAGTTCCTCGCCCACCCGCAGGGCAAGGCGATCCTGTCCGAGCCCGTGGTGTCCGTCGAGCGCGTCGGCGACGCCCCGCCGCGGCCGCTGCCGTCCGGCCCCCGGCCGCTGTCCGGGCTGCGCTGTCTGCAGTTCACCCATATCTTCGCGGGCACCGCGGCGGGCCGGGCGCTCGCCGAGTACGGCGCCGACGCCCTCCATGTGTGCGAGCCCAACGCCTTCGACCACGACCTGTGCTGGAACGAGTGCGGCGTCGGCCTGCGCTCGGCCCGCCTCGACCTGAAGGACAGGGACGGGGGCCGGCGGGTCTTCGACGACCTGCTGCGCACCGCCGATGTCTTCCTGCACAACCACAGGGCGTCGAAGATGGCCCGGCTCGGCCTCACTCCCGAGGAGTGCATCGAGATGGCGCCGGGCCTCATCCACCTGTCCGTCAGCGCGTACGGGGAGAACGGGCCCTGGAGCGACCGGGGCGGGTTCGACCACCAGGGCCAGGCGCTGGTGGGCATCAACTGGAACGAGCGCGAGGGCGACGAGCCGAGGATGCCGCCCGGGCGGATGCTCAACGACTACCTCGCCGCCAACTTCGCGGCGGCCGGCGTCATGGCCGCGGCCGTCCGCCGGGCCCGCGAGGGCGGCAGCTACCGGGTGCGCGTCTCGCTGGCCGGAGTCGCCAACTGGGCCTGGGAACTGGGCGTGCTGTCCCGCGAGTCCATCGCGCACCTGGGCGCCGACACCCTCCCGCCCGAGCCCGAGTGGCTCGTCCACGACACCCCGATGGGCGAGTTCCGGCACGTCGCCCCGGCCGTACGGCTGAGCGAGACCCCCGCCGGCTGGGACGACACCGTCCTGGTGCCGCGCGGCTCCTCCCGGCCCGAGTGGCGGACCCCCCGCGCGGCCTGAGCCGCCCCGCACGCGTACGCCGTACCCACGCACCACGCACCACGCACCGCGATCCCGAACACCTCACCGTTTCCAAGGAGTCACGATGCCTCGCATGCCCTACAAGGACGCCGACGCCCTGCCCGAGTCGATGCGCGCCCTGAGCCAAGGCAGGATCATCAACGTCTACCGGATGCTGCTGCACTCCCCGCAGACCGTGGAGCAGGTGGCCCGGCTCGGTTCCGCCCTCTTCGCCACCGGCGCCTCGCTGAGCGCCGTCGACCGCGAGCTGCTCATCCTCAACTACGGCCTCCACTACGAGGCCGAGTACGAGTGGGCCCAGCACGTGTCCATCTCGGCGGCCGTCGGGGTCACCGACGAGCAGCGCGTCGCCCTGCGGCAGGGCGAGACCGACGCCGGCGTCTTCACCGGGGCGCAGCGGGCCCTGCTCGCCTTCGCGAGCGCGGCCGCGGACGGCCCCACGGTCAAGGACGACGTCTACGCCGCCGTGCGCGAGCACTACACCGAGGAGCAGATCGTCGAGACGCTGGTGCTGGCCGGCTTCTACTTCCTCCTCGGCCGCGTCTGCACGGTGCTGGACGTGGACATCGACGCGTCGGACGGCGCCGAGGTCGTCCAGCAGGCGCTGCGGCTCCAGGGGAAGTAGCCCGCGGCGCCACGCACCGCACCCCCGGGGGCCGGGAGGCGTTTCCGGCCTCCCGGCCCCCGGGTACGTACGCGCGCCGCCGCTCAGACCGCGCGGGCGGCGAGCCGCCGGCGCAGATGGCGCTCCAGGCTGTTCTGCACGGCCAGGGCGTGCTCGAACAGGTAGAAGTGGTCGCCCGGGAACTCGGTGGCGCCCAGGAACTCCGGCGCCACGGCCGCCCACGCGTCCAGGGCGCCGGGACCGCCCAGCGTGGGGTCGGACGTCCCGCCGTAGGCGGCCACGGGGCAGGACACGGTGGCGCCGTCCTCGACGTGGTCCGCCGCGACGAGGAAGTCGCCGCGCAGCGACGGCATCACCGTCGCCATCATCTCCCGGCTGGCCGGGACGTCGTCCGGGATCAGCCCGAACTCGGCGACCCGGGCGAGGATCTCCCGGTCCGACATCTCCGCGACACCGTCGAGCTCCCTGGAGGCCGCGAGCCCCGGTGCCCAGCCGGAGACGCCCAGCAGCTCCGGGCCCTGCCCGCCGCTCCGCTCGATCTCCACCGTCAGCCGGTAGGCGAGCAGCGCGCCGAAGCTGTGCCCGAACAGGACGTACGGCCGGCCGTCGAGCTCGGCCTCCAGCTCCTCCTGGAGCCGGGCGAGGAGCGGCTCCATCCGGGTGAACGGCGGTTCGTCCAACCGGTCCTGCCGACCGGGCAGCTGCAGCGCCCGGCACTCCAGCGCCGAGGACACGGTGGCCGCCCACGTCCGGTAGGTGAGGGCGGTGCCGCCCGCGTGCGGGAGGAGGAAAAGCTGCGCGTCGGCGTTCAGCGAGGGGTCGGGATACGAGAACCAGGGGGCCCGCCGCGGCCCCGTGCCCGTGGTCATGTGCTCTCCGTTCGGTCGATGGCGCGGCTCGCGGCGTGGCGCCCCGTGACCCGGTGCGACCGCGGCTGCCGCGGCCCCGCCGAGGGGGGCCGGCTCCCCGTGCCGCGCGCCTCCGGCCGATTCAAACAGCCCCCGCTGACGCGCCGCTGATCGCGGCGGCCCCCGGTCAGGGGTCCGGCAGCCCCGCCGCCAGGGTGTCGGCCAGGATGCGGCGGATGTCCGAGCGGCGCGGGTGCCAGCCGAGGTGGTCGCGGGCGCGCCGGATGTCGGCCCGGAGGACCGCCGGTTCCGTGCCCTCGCGGTGGACGAGCTGGACGGTGCGGCCCGTCAGTTCCTCGGCGGCCGCCACCACCTCGCGTATCGCGACGCCGGTGCCGCCGCTCACGTTGAACACCGCGTGCTCGCCGTCGCGGCAGGCGTCCAGCGCGGCCACGCACGCCCGTGCCACGTCGTCGACGTGCACGAACTCGCGGACCGCCGATCCGTCCCCGGTCACCGTCAGGGCCGGGACGCGCCCGGTGGCCGCCAGGAGCGTGCGGGGCACCAGCCGGGTGGGGTCCGGGTCGGGGCGGCCGTCCGCGCCCGCGACGTTCCCGCAGCGCAGGGTGACCGCGCCCAGCCCGCCCGCCGCCGCCCGGAAGCCGATGACCTCCTCGGCCGCCCGCTTCGACGCGGCGTACGGCGTGTCCGGGCCCAGCGGGTCGTCCTCGCGCGCCGGGCGGCCGTCGCCCGGCGCGTACACCGCGCACGTGGAGAGGAACACCAGCCGCCCCGGCGCGGGCAGGGCGGCCAGGACGTTCACCGTGCCCTGGACGTTGGTGGCGAAGTAGCCCAGCGGGTCGCGGCGGGACGCGGCCGGGCGGGTGAGCGCCGCGAGGTGGCAGACCGCGTCGACGCGCGCGGCGCGCACCACGGCCGCCAGCCCCTCGGCGTCCCGGACGTCACCGCGTACCGCGTGCACTCCGCCGGCCGGGCGGCGGGTCAGGCCCAGCACCTCGTGCCCCGCCTCGCGCAGTCGCCGGACGACGGACGTGCCGACGTAGCCGCCGGCCCCGGTGACGAGCACGCGCGAGGGCCGAGGCGTGCCGGTCACCGTCCGCCGTCGGCGGCGGGCCGGCCGTGCCGCGGGTCGTAGGCCCCGGCGGCGACCAGGTCCGTCACATCGCGTTCGAGGTGGTCCAGGCCGTGCTCGCGGACGATGCCGCGGGCGACCTGGAGCAGGGCGTTGGCGCGGTTCTTGAACGGGTCGCACACCTTGGGGCAGATGGCGGGCAGCTGGGACCGCAGCGCCATCCGCCGCTCGCCCTCCCAGACCTCCTGGAAGGAGGTCTCGACGGCGCTGCCGTACGACGCGCCGTTCGGCCGGGGGTGGTAGTTGCAGGGGTACAGGTGCCCGTCCGAGCCGATCGCGGCCATCATGTCGGTGATCGAGCAGTGCGAGAACCGCCGGGCGGACTCGCCGTGTTCGTCGAGCCGGTGCACCTCCACCAGCTGGAACGTTTCGTCTACCAGGTCGTCGCGGATGCCCGCGATGAGCCGGTTGGCGTGCTCGCGCTGGGCCGCGTCGAGCAGCCGGTCGCCGGAGATGTCGCGCTTGAGCCGCAGCCGGTCGGCCCCGATCTCCTTCACCAGCTCGGCCGCCTCGCGCACCTCGTGGTAGTTCTCGGGATAGAGGATGAAGGAGACGCTGATCTCGATGCCGGTGCCCAGCGCGCGGCGGCGCTCGACCAGCTTGCGCAGGTTCTCCACCGCCCGCTCGAACTTCACGGCCCCCGAGCGGTGTCCCTTGAACTTCAGCGCGCCGTAGGTCTCGGCCTTCCCCGCGTCGAGGCTGAGGTGGATGTAGGCGGTGTGCACCAGGACGTCGATCGCCCGGTCGTCCATCAGGACGCCGTTGGTGAACATGCCGACGCGTACGTCGTGGTCGGTCAGGTGCCGGATGGCGGGTATCAGTGCCGCGCGGGCGACGAGCGGTTCGCCGATGAGGCCGGAGAAGGAGACGTTGCGCACCCGGAACTCCGCCGTGTGCCGGGTGCCGCCCGACCGGTAGGACGCGGTCTTGCGGTAGCCGACGAGCTCCCGCGCGAGCTTCATCATCGCCTCGGGGTCGGCCAGTACGTCCGGCAGCCGGTCCGGCGCCTCCTTGGACGCGTCCAGCATCACCAGCCGCTCGCGGTCGTCGTCCCAGACCTCGACGGGCACGTGGTCGCCGATGCACCACTGGCAGCGCAGGTTGCAGCCGCTGGAGGGGTGGATCAGCACCTCGTACGGGGGCAGCACCTCGCCCTCGGTGTTGGCGGCGAACAGGGCCCACTGCCGGCGCAGGACGTCGAGTTCGTTGAACCTCCCGGACAGGTCGGTGCGGAAGTGCCCGTTCAGACTGGTGGGTTGTCGTGCCATGCTCTTCACCCCTCGGGTCGCTGCCATGGGGAACACGGGGAACCCGCGCGCACGGGGAGCCCGGGGCGCGGAGGAACTGGGCTATCTCACGGGTGCGGGCGGCCGCTCGGGGCTCAGGTAGTCGTTGGCGTCCGCCCACGGGGCCCGGCGGAGCGGCCGGCCCGCGCAGCCGCGGACCAGCAGCGCCGTCCCGGCGGCCGCGAACCAGGCGAAGTGTGTCGCCTTCACCGCCCACCGCACCGCGCCGGCGGCCGGCCCCCGGCGGCCGTCCCACGGGGCCAGCGGCCACAGCCCGTGGAAGAGCGTCTCGCGGAAGTACACCCGCGCCGTCGCCCAGGGGTAGTCGGCCATGTGCAGGAGGTGGCTGAAGAGGGTGGAGCGCAGCCGCCGTACGGTGGACCGGGGCGTCCCGCCGAGGACGAGCCGGCAGCGCGCGTCCGGCAGCACCTCCAGGGCGTGGAAGGGGTCGGGCGCCGCCGGGTCGAGCAGTTCGAAGAGGACGTACGCGTCGTCCGAGCCGGTGCGGTCGGGGATACCGCCGGCCACCACGCGGGCGTCGACGAGCATGCAGCAGCCGTGCGGGTACGTCCCGCGGGGCGCGGTGGCGCGGCCCAGCCGGCGCAGCAACCGGGAGGTACGGTCCGGGCCGGCCAGCGCGACCTTGGCCGCCCCCACCGCGCCGGTCCGCCCGCGTTCCTCGAAGCGGGCGACCAGCCGCTCGGCGCAACCGGGCTCCAGCCGGATGTCGTCGTCGAGCCAGAGCCAGGCCGCGGGCCGCAGCGGCGCGGCCGCCCGGATCGCCGCGTTCGTCGTACGCGTCTTGCCGGGCCCCGGCAGCGCCAGCCCCACGTACGCCAGGCCGGGCACCCGCCGCGCGGCCAGGTCGCCGACCAGGGTGAGCCGGCGTACGGCCTCCTCCTCTTCCGCGGCCCCGCGCGGTCCCGTACGCCACTGCATGCCCCACCAGAGGACGACCGGCAGGCCGGGGCGGGCGTGGCGCAGCTCCGCGAGCCGTTCGAGGACGTGGGCGGCGGTCGCGAGGTGCTCCCGTTCGTCGCAGCGGGCGACGTAGCTGGGGCAGAGCACGGCCAGGCCGTGCGGCGGTACGGCGGGCAGGGCGTGCGGCAGTTCGTGCGCGGAGAGCCGCTTCCACGGGCCGCCCGTGCCGTGCCGCACCAGGGCCGTGACGGGTGGGACCGGCTCGGGCGGGGGAGCGTATCCACGGGCCACCAGCCGTTGCGGCCAGCGCCGGAGGGTCTCGCCGCCGGGCGTCACCGGTCCTGGGGCCGGTCCGGGCCGGCCGCGGGCGTCACGAGTCGTGCGGGTCGAGTCATATCGCGCACCATGCTCTGCTCCCCGACGCGAGGATGGAGTCCGGCATCACGGAATTACTTGTACATGACCAGCATCGCTCCGCAGGACTCTACCCCAGCGGTCCGCACCGGGGAAGACGCCGAAGTCCGGTGAATTCCATAGGGGTTACGGTCCGGGCGGTACGGGGGCGCGTCGTCTCAGCGGGCCCGGCGCAGCGTCCACAGCAGGACGGCCGGCAGCCCGGTGAACGCGGCGCGTACGGCCTCCGGCACGAGCGCCGCGGCCGACGGGCTCACCCCGCACTCCTCGGTGAGGACCGGCTCGGCGCTGTCCACGACCTCCAGCCCGTGCGCGGCGAACGCCCGCAGATAGGCCGAGTGCGGATGGTGGTGGTTGCGGACGACGGCCTTGCGCCCGGGCCCGAGCGGTACGAAGGCGTGCCCGCCGAGCAGCACGAGCGTGGGGTGGATGTCGCACAGCACCGCGTGGCCGCCCGGCCGGAGCACCCGCCCCAGCTCGCCGACGGCCCGCCCCAGGCCGGCCTGGTGCGTCAGGCCCAGACAGCACGTCACCAGATCGAAGCCGCCGTCCGCGAACGGCAGCGCCGCCATGTCCGCGAGCGCGAAGCCGACGCCGGGCAGCCGGTGCCGGGCCCGCGCCAGCATGGCGGGCGAGGAGTCGGCGCCCACGACGCGGTGGCCCAGCGCCGCGAGCCGCTCGGTCTGCCGTCCCGTGCCGCAGGCCACGTCGAGCGCGCGCCCGGCCGGAAGACCGGACAGGGCGTCCGCGAGGGCCCGGTCGGCGAGGGCCGTGATCGCGTTGGGGGATTCGTCGTACGAGGCCGACCAGGCCGCGTAGCCGTCCCCGACGGGCCGCTCCTCGACGGTCACGCCGTCGGGCGCGTCCCGCGCGGACCACCGCCGGCACAGTTCGGCGGACTCCGCGATCCGCGCGGCGGAACTCTCCGCGTCACCGGTCAGCCAGGACCGCAGCAGCGCCAGACCCTCGACGCCGAGCAGATAGTGGACGAACGGGAAGGTCGTGGGCACCGCTGCCTCCCGAAAGGTCGAAGCGTCCGGCGCCGGGCGGAGCGGGCCGCGTCCGCCCGTGGCACCGGGGGCATGATGCCGCAGCGCCCCGCCCGGCGGCCACGGTGCCGCTCCCGCGGACAGTTCAGCCGAACGGCCCGCACGCTCCGCGCGGCACCGGGGGGATGGTCTTGAGAGGGCGCCGTCCGTCCGCACCCGGACGGCGCCGGTGTCCCGGCGTGCCGAGGAGGGCTCCATGGGAAGGACGGCAGGGCGTGCGGCGATCGCTGTGTGCGTGTGCGCCGCCGTGTGCCTGGGGCTCGCCTCCGGCTGCTCCTCCGACGAGGGACCGGAACCGGAGCACAGCACCGCCACGCCCACCGGGGCCTCCCCGTCCGTGTCGCCGTCGCCGGCCGCCCCGCACCGGGAGCCCGGCGACGGGACCCCCGCACCGCCCGGGAACGTGCCTCCGCCGCCACCCCCGCCGCCGCCCCCGGCGACCGGCCGCACCACCGGGCCGGGGGTCGTGCCCCCGGCACCGACCCTGACGCCGCCCGGCCCGCCCGAGCCCCGCGTCTCGTAGGAGCTCCGGTGGACGACGGGAGCGCCGCACCGGCCGGGACGCCGCCGCCGGCCGGCCCGGCGGCGCTCGCGAGGACACTGCTCGCCCAGGCGTCGTTCGTCGCGGCCCTGATGTTCTATCTGGGGGCGCTCTACTCCGTCGCCTACTACGGCTGGTTCCACGTGGCCCTGTCCGCCCTCGGGATGGGGTTCAGCGACCTCGTGCTGCGCAGCCTCGTCGTGCTGCGGACCCCGGTGATGGTGGTCCTCATCGTGGTCGTGCTCCTGGCCGGCCTGCCGCGCCTCACCGGGAGCCGGCTCCTGCCCGATCGTGTCACCCGGCCCCTGGACGCGGCGGTCCGCGCGCTGGCCCGCCACCACCTGGTGGTCGTCGCGGCCGGGCTGGTCCTGCTGATCGGCTACCGGTGGACGGGACGCCGCGTCTGGATCGTGCCCCTCGTGATCGCGGCCGGCCTCCTGCTCGGGCAGGTCCCGGACGCGGCGGGCCGCCGCCCGCACGGCACGCGCCGCAGGACGCTGCCCGTCCTCGCCGCGGGGATCTGCCTGTTCTGGGCCCTCACCCTCGTCACCGTGCAGCTCGGCGAACGGGACGCCGAACGCCACGCCGCCCGGCTCCCCGAGTGGACGGGCGTGCTGATCCTCAGCGGCCGCCGGCTGAGCCTGCCCCGGCCGGTACGGGAGGAGGACCTCGGCCCGGGCCTGCGCCACCGCTACCGCTACACCGACCTCCGGCTCCTGGTGGAGGGCCGCGACGGCTACTACGTCGTCCCCCTCGGCTGGCACCGGGAGACCGACCCCGTCTACGTGGTCCCGCGCGGCGAGGACACCTGGATCGGGCTGACCGCGGGGGTCCGGCCGGCGTGAACGGCCGAACCCGGCGCGGCACCCATGGGGCGCCCTCGACCCGGCGCCCAAACGATCGGGGTCAGGCTGTCGCCGTATGCCTCCTGGCTCATGGCTACTGGTCGTAAGCCCACGCACGGCCGGTCTGCCGGTATTCCTCCACCGGAATGGGTTCGACGCCGGGCCGCATGCGAGCGGTGTACAGCAATCCGCCGAGATGGTCGATCTCGTGGGCGACAAGGCGGGCCAGACCCCGCTCGTACGTCGTGGTGATCAGGGCGCCGTCCAGGGTGGTGGTCGACACCGTGATCGCCAAGGGCCGGGGCACCATGCCACGGACGTCGAAGAACGACAGGCACCCCTCGAACTGCTCGTCCATCTGGTCCGAGTGGGCGATAACGCGGGGGTTGAGCAGGACGATCGGCGCCGCACCGGGGTCGGCCGGCTGGACGACGGCCGCCGCTCGGCCGATGCCGATCTGCGGGGCCGCGATTCCCATCCCCTTGGCAAAGGGGTGCACGCGTGAGATGCGTTCCACCGAGGCGAACAGCGTCTCGACGGTCTGCTCGGTGGTGTCCTTCTCGGCGGGCAGGTCGAAGGGCCGGGCGACTTCGGCGAGGACGGGAGCGCCGTACTGCACGACACCGAGATCACGCATCTGCTTGCTGGGCCGCACCGTCGTCACGTCAGCTCCCTGTCGCTCGTCGTGGGTTCGGATCTGGCCCGGAACCGCCATTCGAGACGGTACCGGGCATGCAGGGCTGGTTGGGCGGTCGTCCAGGAGAACAGCCTGGTTCCGTCCTCGTCCCGCTGTACGGGGGCGGTCCGTAGTGGGGACGCCTCGGCGGTCATCGACGTCTCGGTACCCCACACCACCAGGTCGAGCGCAGCCGGGAAGGCGAGCTGGACCTCCAGGCGCTCGGTGGGAAGCCGTACGGCCCGCTGAAACCATCGGCCCCACTTTTCGTCCCCCACCGAGTAAGCGTATTCGATCCAGACCGACTCCCCGGGGTAGAGGGGGAAGCGGCCCTGTTCGTTCTCGAACAGCACCCAGACCTCCTTGAAGGCATCGCGGTCGTGCTTGGCCTCCCAGCGCATCGCTTCCCCGCGGCACGTCGCGCTCAGCTCCAGTTCGTCCCAGGTCAGCGGGTGCTGTCTGTAGTGCGCATTGGACCGCTCCGGCTCGCCCGGATACCGGTCGACGGAGATCCGGATCAGGTAACGGGTGACCGGCTCCGTACCGCTGTTCCGCAAGCGCCGGCGCATCGTCAACCGATACAGGCGGCCGTCGTAGTCGAGGCGGGCGGCATCGTGCTCGACGACGAGCGCGGAGCCGGTCGCATACGGCTGCTCGGTGACCGGCCGCGGAGCGGATAGGGGCACCGTCAATGTCCGCCCGGTGCGGGCCTTGGCCGTTTCGTAGTCGCACCACCGCTTCCAGATTGCCTTGCCTGCGCCCAGAGCTTCGTCAGCGCGGCGGGTGAAGTCCTCGGTGGGCTTGTGCCGCCCGGATTCCACGTGGCTGACGTACGACGGGTCGAAGCCCATCGCCGCCGCCAGTGCGCGCTTCGACAAGCCTCGCACCTCGCGCCAGTAGGCAGTCTCGGCCGCGAACGCCTCAGCCGCCTGCTCCGCGGTCACCGCGTCGTGTTGCTCTCCCATCAAGCCCCCGCCCCGGCCGCCTGGTTGATGACGAGGGTGAGTGAACCGTGAGTGAGGCCGATTCACCATCCCGTCACCGCTGTTGACCCCGGTTTCCTTCCCATGACCGGCCCGGACCGATCCGGGCCGGCGGAGGGAAAAACGCCATGCGACTGCTATACCTGCTGAACGTCTCCAACCCCGGACGGCTCTCGGCCGACTCCGGCTTCACCTTCGCCGACCTCCTCACCCCAGCCCTGGCCGATGCGGGCGTGGCCGTGATCGTGGCCGCCCCCACCCCTGCCGGGGACACCCGGGTGGGATTCGCGCCCGTCCTCTCACCGTCCACGAAGTACCGGGCCCGCCTCGACCCCGGCCTCGACGCCCTCGTGGCCCTGATCCGGCGGACAAAGCCCGAAGTGGTGGTGGCCAACCAGATCGAGGCCGCTCCCGCGATCCGCGCCGCCCTGCTCGAAGCCGGGAGCGACGCGCGGATCGCCGGGTATTGCCACTACCTCCCTTTCTCCTTCACCGACGACGGCGGCCTCGAGCTCGATCCGTCCCTGGACGACGGCGGACTCGGCCAGCCGGTGCTGCTGGCCTTCTCTGCCGGGCTCGCCGCTTGCGACCGCGTGCTCGTCCACTCCGCCACCGCCGCGGCCTGGACCACGGCGGCCGCCCACCGCGCCGACGTGGACCTCGCGCAAAAGCTGCACGTCGTACCGGCACCGCGCGACGAACGCCTGGTTCGCGACCCCGCCGAGGTCATGCCACCCGAAGGCCGCGCCGTAGCGGCTTACAACCACCGCCTGTACGCGCATTACGGCACCGCCCGCTTCACCGCCCTCGCCCGGCGCTTGGTGGCCGACGCTCCGGTGGATCTGACAGTGATGGACCTGTTCGGCACCCGCAGCCCCGAGCGCGTCCGTCTCGACCCCAGCCCCGAGCTGCACCGCGACGAGCTCGCCGCGCTCGACAGCGTCACCATCGCCTCCGACCGCGGCGACCGTGTTCGCTACCGCGGCCTGCTGGCCGGCGCCCACTTCGGCATCGCCCCGTTCCGCCCCGGGTGTCCGTGGTCCATGAGCGTGGTGGACTGCCAGGGCATGGGTCTGCCGGTCATCGCCCCGCGCACCGGATGGCTGGCCGAGCACATCGACGACGACCTCCTTTTCGACACCGACGACGAAGCCGTCCACATCGCCACCCGGCTGGCCACCGATGGCGAGTTCTACCGGGTGCACGCCAAGCGCGCCCACGCCTCCACCACCGAGTTCACACCGAAGGCCGTGGCCGTCCGCTACCTGGAGGCGATCACATGACCAGCGGCTTCGATGCCGTCCTACTCTCGTACGACGAGCCTATGGCCAACGCACTACATCGACGTCTGGGCCGGGTGCTGGGCGGCACGGTCAAGCGCTTGCACGGGGTGCGCGGGATGCGCCGCGCTTACCGGCTGTGTGCCGAGCTGGCGGACACCGAGCAGTTCTTCCTCGCGGACGGCGACTTCTCCATCGACACCCGGTTCCCGGCCGCCGACGTCCAGCCGCTGGCCGACCGGATCTCGATGCGGGTGTGGCGGGCCGTCAACCCGGTGAACGGGCTGGCCTACGGTTACGGGGGGCTGAAGCTGATCCGCCGCGACGCACTGCGGGAGATGGGCCAGGCCGTCGATGTCCTCGCCGCACTGCCCGGCCAGGTCGAATTCTACCTGGCCACGGCCGGGACAACCCGCTTCAACCAGAGCCCTTACCACGCTTGGAAGGCTGCTTTCCGCGAGTGCGCGATGCTCACGCGCGGCAGCGAGTACGGCATGCGGGACGCCGACACCCGGGCCCGGATCACTGCCTGGACAGCCAGCAGCACCGGCGACTTCGCCGCCTTCGCGGCGGCCGGTGCCCGCGACGGCATCGCCTTCGCCCGCGGTGCCGCTCACGACCCGCACCAGTTCGACCTGCTCAACGACCCGGCATGGCTGCGCGACCACTTCATGGCCGCACACGGCGAGCAGGCGGTCGCCGGATGACCGACGAACTGCCTCTGGTGCTGATCGAGCCCTACGCGCACCGTCTCGGTGGGCACCACCCACGCGCCCTAGCCGCTCTCGCAACCGCCCGGCCAGGCAGCCTGGTCATCGCCCCGTACGGCGCTGCCGACGCCGCACCGCTCCACCAGACCGGTACCCGGATCGTCACCGGTACCCGTGGGCCGGTCAGAGCCGTGCTGTTGGCCGCCGCCCACTGGGCCAGGGCCGTCTCGGTCGCCGGGCAGAAGGGGTTCGCTTCCCACCGGTGGCCGCTCGCGCTACGGCGGGCCCCGCACCAGGTGACACTGATCGCCCGGTGCCTGACAGAGGCCGCATGTTTGCGAACCGCCCGGCATCTGATCCGGGAGCCCGCGGTGACGGTGGTACTCAGCGCGAGCGAGGCACTGCACGGAGCCGCCGCCTTCCTTGGCGGTCAGGCGCACCTACGGTTCATCCACGAAGCGGTAACTACCGAGGACGCACCGGTGCGGCTGCTCGGGCGGCTCGCCCGGCGGAGCGAGCGGCGCGTGAGTGCGCTGTACCCGACGGCCGCCGTACGGGAGCAGCTCGCCGAAGCCTTCCCGTGCCTGGCGGGGATCGTGCGGGCGTTCGCGGTCGACGACGCCCGACGACTCACCGATATCGAGCGAAATGGCGCCCGCACTGCTTTCGAGATCCCCGCCGACGCGACGGCGGTGTGCCTGGTAGGCGGCTGGTGGCCCTACAAGGACATCGCCACCATCGGCACCGCCCTCGCCCGGCTCACTCGGCCACTGCACCTGATGGTCACCGGCACCCCGCTCGACGACGCAGTGCTGGCCCGGTGGCACGAGCTTCCGCAGGTCAGCCTTCACACCCTGCCGGGCCCGGTCGGCGAGCAAGCCCTCCGCCTCGTCTACGGCACCGCCGACGCGGCCCTCGTCGCCCGATGTCCGGGGGTGGGCAAGGAATCCGGGCTGGTCATGGACGCCGCCCGCCTCGGCGTCCCACTGCTCGTCTCCGACCACGATCCTGCCCTGACCGGCACTATCGCCGGACAGCCCTGGTCCCGGCTCTTCGCTGCCGGGGACCCGGGCGCCCTTGCGAAGGCCCTGGATGCTCTCTCATCCGCCCCGTTGGAGCGTCCCGGTCCCGGGGCACCGGCTGTGCTGGGCATGGTCACGGCGGCAGAGCAGGCCGCCTTCCTCACCACCACCTACACCCGCCTGGTCAAGGAGTGCGGATGACGCCCGTACCGCCCGTGCTGGTCGCGGTGATCGGCCCCGTGGAACCGGCCCTGCTGACCGCCTGGACCACCCACTATCGCGCACTCGGCATAGAGGACTTCCACCTGGCCTTCCACTTCCCCGACCACGTCCCCAGCCCATGGCAGCAGGAGCTGCTGACCACCGCCCACGAGCTCGGCATCGGCCCGGCTGCAGTCAGCACCGGGGCATGGCACGAGCACACCAACTCCGATCTCCGCGACGCCCTGCGGAAGCGGACTGGGCACGGCTGGCACCTGCTCGCCGACTCCGACGAACTCCACACCTACCCCGCTCCGCTGTCGGAGGTGATCGCCGCGGCAGAGGAGACAGGACAGGAGGTGGTGGGCGGGCTGATGCTCGACCGCGTCACCCCCGACGGCCGGTTCGCCCACTGGCGGCCGGAGACCGGGCTGGACCGCGCGTTCCCGCTCGGCGGCCACCTCACCCACCGCCTCCTCCGTGGCGACCCCCGCAAGATCGTCCTTGCACGGTCCGGGGTCGCCGTGGCCTCGGGCAATCACCGTGCCCCCGGGCACAAACCAGATCCCCGCGCCCTCGTCTGCGTGCACCACTTCAAGTGGCGCTCGGGCGTCCTGCAAGACCTGCGGCGCCGCGTGGAACGGTTCACCTCCGGCGCTTGGTCCGAGAGGACACCGGCTGTACGGGACGAGGCCCGTCGACTACTGGATCATATCGACCGGCACCACGGGCGGATCAACGTCGGCGATCCCCGCCTCGGCTTCCGCCGCGTCACCCTGGACAGCCTGCCGACGGACTGGGCGGCCGAGGCCCACGACATCGTCACCCGGTGGCGCCCGCCTGCCGCGGACGGCCACCGGTATCCGGGTCGGATCGGCGAGAATGGAGCCTCTGGGACCAGTCACCATGAGAGGGAGCGGACATGACCGAGCGCGCGCCGACCGCGGTGTTGCTGGTGGGCATCACCGGCTCCGGCAAGACCACCCTGGCTCAGCGCCTCGCCGACCGCGGCATGATCCGTCTTTCGGTCGATGAAGAAGTACACCGTCGTCATGGCCGCTACGGCGTCGACTACCCCGAGCACACCTATTTCGAGCGCGAACGCCCCGCCGTCGATGCCGTCCGCCGCCAGCTCGCCGAACACCTGGCGGCCGGCCACGACGTGGTTCTCGACCACGGTCTGTGGCTCCGCGAAGACCGTGACAGCTGGAAGAAACTGATCGAGACGGCGGGCGGCAGGTGGCGGCTGGTCTACCTGCCTGTCGAGAAGGACGAGCTGCTGCGGCGCCTGGCCGAACGCAACGAGCGCGAGGACGCCAACGCCCTCGTAGTCAGCCCTCAGGCCCTCGACGACTTCTACGCCCGCTTCGAGGCCCCGGACGAAGACGAGGAGGCCGTCGTCTACACCGGCGATCTCGGCATCGTGCTCATGCCCGCCGACTGACAGGGCCACGGGTGTCCCGGGCGGGGCATGGCGGTTCCCACCCGGGACACCGGCGTCAGCCGGCCCTCTCGTGCGTGTCCTCCCTCGGCCGGGCCCCCGACTACCGCCGCGGTCGCGCCCGTCCCCCGTTCCACGCCATCAGGTTCCCCAGGACGAACAGGTCGACGTCGCGTTCGCGGAAGTCGAGGAGGGCGTCGTGGGCGCGGTGGGCTATGGCTCTGCCGCGGGCGTTGAGGGAGGTGTTGATGAGGGCCGGGGTGCCGGTGGCGCGTTCGAAGCCTTCCAGGAGGTGGTGGAGGCGGGGGTTCTGGTCGCGGGTGACCGTCTGGAGCCGGCAGGTGCCGTCCACGTGGCGGGCCTCGGGGATCACGCCCTCGGGTACGTCGTAGTTGAAGAGCATGTACGGCGAGGGGTACGCGCCGGGGAACCGTTCCTCGAAGACCTCGGCGCGCATCACCGCTCCGAGCGGGCGGAACCACTCGCGTTCCTTGAGCCGTTCGCTGAGCCGCTCGCGCATGCCGGGGACGTCGGGGCTGCCCAGCAGGGAGCGGTTGCCGAGGGCCCGGGGGCCGCTCTCCGCCACGCCCTGCACCATCGCCACGACCCCGCCCCGGGCCAGTACGCCCACGACCGCGTCCGGGTCGTAGGGCAGCGGGTTGAGCGCGGCGGCCAGGATCGTCTCGCGGGTCTCGTCCTCGCTCTCCGCCTCGCCGTTGAGGTACACCCCGAACGGCTCGACGGGTATGTCGTGGAGGACCCGCTGCGCGTAGACGCCGGCGCCCAGTGAGTGGCCGGCGTCGCCGCAGGCCGGGGGGATGGCGATGTCCCGGGCGAAGCGGGTGCGCAGCTGGGCGTTGGCCACGACGTTCAGGGCGCAGCCGCCGCCCAGGGCGAGGGGGACGTCGTCCCGGCCGGCGGCGTCGATGTGCTTGGCCAGCAGCCCGTACACGCTCTCCGTGAACATCTGCTGGAGCGTGGCCACGCAGTCGGCCCGCTGGTCGAAGTCCTCGGTGAATCCGGGCCGGGCCAGCAGGTCGGCGCCGACGCGTTCGGCCAGGGCCCGGTCGGAGAGGATGCGGTCGTCGATGTCCTCCAGGAGGTCGCGGACGGCGGCGGACGGCTGTCCGTAGCCGCCCAGTGCCATCACCTTGCCGGCCACGCTGGGGCCCTTGCCGAAGTTGTAGAGGTAGCCGAAGGCGCTCCAGCCGAAGCCGGTGCCGTACCAGGGCAGCGGGTCGGTCTCGACCCATTCGAGCCGCCCGTCCGCGTACTGGAAGAGGGAGCTGTGCGAGATCTGCCCGCGGCCTTCGTTGGTCAGCACCAGGCAGCCGTCGGGGAAACCGGCGTACTGCAGCGCCAGCGCCGCGTGGGACACCTCGTGGGTGACGATGACGCAGTCGACGGTCCTGCCGAGCAGGTCGCAGGTGGTGCGGTGGTGCGGGGCGCCGCGGCCTACGACGGCCATGGCCCGGTCCAGGTCGGGTATGCGCAGGACGGAGTTGCGCACGGGCGAGCTGACGGCGACGAGGTCGATGGCGTCGGCGTCGATCCGTGCCCGCTCCAGGACGTGCCGGACGGCCAGGGCGATCCGGTGGTCGTGCTTCCAGCGGGTCAGCCGCTCGGTCTCGATCGAGTACACGAGGCGTCCGTCCTCGAAGTAGCTGACGCCGCTGTCGTGCCCGAGGGAGTGGAGGGACAACACCTTCATGGACCGGGTTTCCTCTCGTCGGCGGGGTGGGGCCGCGGCCGGCCGGCGGGCCGGGCGGCGACGGGGCCGGGGACGCTCGCGGTCCGGTAGCCGCTCCACGCGACCTCGCGCAGCGGCCGGCCGCACAGTCCGCGCACGTACAGTTCCGCCCCGACGGCCGCGAACCACAGGAAGTACGGCCATTTGACGGCCGCCTTCCGGCAGGCGGCGGCCGGGCCGTTCGACGGGTCCCAGGGGGCCAGCGGCCACAGCCCGAGGAAGAGGATCTCCCGGAAGTAGTGGCGCGCCGTCGGATAGGCCCAGTCGGCGAGGTAGATGTGGTGGTTGAGGAGGATCCTGCGGATCCTCCGGCGGGTGGTGCCGGCCGGTCCGGCCACCTGGTAGTGCACCCGGGCGCCGGGGATCAGGCGCAGGTCGTGCAGGGGGTCGGGGTGCGCGGGGTCGAGCAGCCGGAAGCACACGTAGCCGTCGTCGGAGACGTAGCGGTCGGGGATGCCGCCGGCCACGACGGAGGTGGCGACGAGGATGCAGCAGCCGTGCGGGTAGTTGGTCGCCGGGGCGGCGACGGCCTTGGCCCGGTGGAGCAGCCGGGAGGTGAGGTGCGCGCTCGCGTACGGGACCTTGGTGGCCCCGACGGCTCCCCGGCGGCCTCCGGCGCGGAAGGCGGTGACCAGCCGGGCCAGGCAGTCCTCCTCCATGCGTACGTCGTCGTCGATCCAGCCGATGCCGTCGAGCTCCAGCCGTTCGGCGACGCGGATGGCCGCGTTGAGCGTGCGGACCTTGAGCGGGCCGCGCAGCAGCAGGCCGGCGACGTCCGGGCCGCCGCCGGCCAGTCCGACCAGAGCCTCCAGCCGGCGGCGCGCCTCGGGCAGCTCGTCCGGGGTCTCCCACTGCATGCCGATCATCAGCAGCAGGCGTACGTCCGGGTGGGCGCGGCGGGCGGCGTCGACCTGCGCCAGCAGGGCGCGGAACATCGCGCGCTGGTCCTCGGGCGTGGCGCGGGCGGGCCGGGTGGGCACCACCAGGCCGATCCCGCCGGGCCGGGGGCCGGGCGGCGGGAAGCCGCCGGGCGCCACGTACTCCACCGGGGTGTCCCAGGTGGTGACCGGCCGGTACCCGCGGGCGACGCGGCGGCGGACGTGGGCGAGCAGCGCGGGCTCCCGTACGCGGGTGTGCCCGGCCGGCGGTTCAGAAGTCACGGACGGTGTTGGAGTCGGACCGCGCCAGGCTCAGCAGGCCGGAGGCGGTGTTGCGCCACTGCCCGGTGACGGCCATGTGGGTGACCAGGGGCCGGACCATCTCGCGGCGCAGGAAGAAGGAGCGGTACGCCTCGCGGGCCCGGGCCTCGGCGTCCCGGACGAGGTAGCCGATGCGGCGGGTGAACTCGCCCCGCACGAAGGAGTCCCAGTAGTCGCCGGGGATGGCGCCGTCCTCGACGCACTCGGTGTGCAGCGGGGTGCCGGGCAGCGGCGTGGCCGTGTAGAAGCTGGCGTAGTCCAGCGGGAGCCGGCAGGCGAGGTCGACGGTGCGCCGGTACTGCTCGCGGCTCTCGCGCAGCCAGCCCACGATGAAGTAGCCGAAGCCCTTGATGCCGGCGCGGTGGGCGGAGGTGACCGCCTTCTCGATCTTCTCCAGGTCGCTCTCCTTGCGCATGCGGCGCAGGATCTCGGGGTCGCCGTGCTCGATGCCGAAGCGCAGGCGTACGCAGCCGGCGCCGGCCATCGCGGTCAGCAGTTTGTCGGGCACCAGGTCGACGCGGGTGGGCGCCTCCCAGCGCACCTTCAGGCCCTTGTCGTGGATCTGCTCGCAGATCTCGAAGACCCGGCCGCGGTGGAGGGTGAAGACGTCGTCGTAGAACATGATCTCCTTCACCCCCCACCGCTCCTTCAGATAGGTCATCTCGCCGACCACGTCGTCGGGGCTGCGGTACATCGACCGCCGGTCGACGGCCTGTTTGAAGCAGAAGCTGCATTTGAAGGGGCAGCCGCGGCTGGAGATCATCGTGGCGAAGGGGCGCGGGGCCATGATGGAGAAGAAACGGTCCATCGGCACGCCCTCGCGCTCCGGCCAGCCCACGTCCTCCAGGTTCACCATGGGGGCCGCGCCGCCGTCGTAGGTGCGGGAGATCAGCCCCGGGATGTCCTCCGGCTCGTCGCCGTGCTCCAGGGCCTCGGCCAGCGCCGGCATGATGGTGACGCCCTCGCCGACGCCGACGTAGTCGACGCAGGAGTGGTGGAGGTTCTCCCGGTCGTAGACCTCGGTGTGCGGGCCGCCGAGGATGACGCGGGCGCCGGTGCTCTTCGCGGCCCGGCAGGCCTCGATGGCCCCGGGCAGGCCGGGGGTGGTGGTGGTCACGCCGACCAGGTCCGGCCGCCAGTCGGCCAGCAGCCGGCGCAGGCCCTCGCCGTCGAGCCCCATGGCGGGGGTGTCGATCTGTACGACGTTGGCGAAGCCGGCCTTCTTCAGGGCCGTGTGGATGTAGCCCAGGCCGAGGTGCGGGAGGACGCCCGCGCGGCGCTGGACGGCGTTGATCTGGCGGGTGTTGAGGCACAGGTCGTGGTGGCGGACGAGCGCGATGCGCAGCGTGCGCGAGCCGGCGGGCCGGGTGCGCAGCGGCGCGCTGCGGGGCGCGGGCGGTCCGAGGGCGTTCACGATCGGCAGCGTGGTGCGCGGCCTCGTCGTGCCCTTGCCCCGGTTCTGTGCCTGTGTCTGCCCCTGTGTCTGCCCCTGTGCCTGTCCCTGTGGCTGTCCCCGGCCCTGTCCCTGGGGCGGTGCCGTTCCGGTCATCGCGGTCCCCCTCCTGCTGCGTCGGTACGGCCGGCGGTGGCCGTGGAGGCGTCGCCGGCCGGGTCCGGCCGGCCGCACAGCCGCTCCAGCTCGGCCCGCCAGTCGGGCGTCTCCAGGGCCCCGGCGAACACGACGTAGTCCGCGCCCGCGCGGAGGTAGGCGTCGATGTGCCGGCGGGTCCGGATGCCGCCGCCGATGAAGATGAGCTGGTCGGGTCGCAGCCGCTGCCGGAAGTAGCGGCAGACCTCCTGCGACACGTCCTCGTAGCGCGAGTACAGGTACACCACGTCGAAGCCCAGCAGCCGGATCACCTGGAGGTGGAAGTCCAGGGCCCGCGGCGTACGGCCGACGGGGACGGTGCCCATGGCGTCGAACGACACGTCGTCCTCGCCGAAGGTGAGCGCCGCCTCCAGGAGCATCTCCGGCAGCCGGCGGGCGGGCCCCGGCCCGTCACCCCGCGCACGGCCGGGGCCGGCGGCCGTCTCCAGGATGCTCTTCCAGACGAAATAGTCGTCGCGGGAGCCGAGCAGCGCCGGGCAGAGCATCGCGTCGGCGCCGGGGGCCACCGGCAGCCCGGCGCCGGGCCGGGCCGGGAAGTGGGTGATGACGGGGATGTCCACCGCCGCCTTCACCCGGGCCACGTAGCCGGGCATCCGGGCGTCGAAGTCCTCGTAGTCGGTGCTGGCCAGGATGAGGAACGGCAGTCCCAGGCGCTCGACGGCGACGGCCTTCTCCACCGCCTCCTCGACCGCCACCTTGAACGGGTCCACGACGTGCACCGGGCCGGGCCTGCGGGCCCGGAGCAGGTCGAGCACCCCTCGTCCGGTACCGGTCATCCGTCCCCCTCCCGCCGGCCGCCCGTGCCGGCCGGGGTCCGCGCCAGGTCGTCGAGTTGCAGCAGGTGGACGGCGAAGGGCAGCAGCCGGTTCACGGCCCGGCCGCCGTATCCGTCGCCGTGGTGGCCCAGCAGCCGCGGCAGCATGCCGTCGCGGGCCTGCCACCAGTGCGGGGCGTGGCGCGCCACATGGGCGAGCGTGTCGGCCACGTACCGCACCCGGCCCCAGACGAACCGCGGCCCGTGCGGGGTCGGTTCGTCCGCGTACGGCAGGTGGGCCTGGCCCGGAAAGGCCCGCCGCAGGACGTCGGTGTGGAAGTCGCCGTCGAGCAGGACCTCCGGTGGCAGGGAGGCCAGCAGGTCGAAGAGGTCGGGGTCCAGGAAGGGCGTGTGCACCGGGAGCCGACCACCGCGGCCGAGCAGGGTGGTGGTGTGGGCGGCGACGGCGCGGCGGGTGCGGTTCCAGAAGACGAAGGACATCAGCGGGAAGGCGGCGTCCTGGTGCCGGCGGAGCTCGGCGGTGAGCCGCGCCGCCGCGCGGTCCACGCCCAGCCGGGCCAGCGCGGCCCCGTCGAGCAGGGCGGGCAGGTAGCGGTCCCGGCGCCCGGCGGTGAGCAGCCAGCGGGCCAGGTCGCGGGGGTCGTCGCCGGTGGCGGGGCGCTGCCGGGCCAGCCGCAGGAACGGGCCGTGGGACAGTCCGGCCGCGCCGAGGCCGTCGTAGGTGAGCGGGGTGCGGCCGGCGAGGAAGCGGGCGAGGGGCAGCACCCAGGCGCCTTCGGTGGTGCACAGCTGCTGGGCGCGGTTGGCGACGAGTTCGGCGCGCAGCTGCGACCGGGGCCGGGCGACGGTCCGGTGGGGCGTGCCGGTGGCCGCGGCGACGAGCCGGGCGACGCGGGCGTCGGCGTCGTGCTCGACGAACTCGGAGGTGGTGACGGCCAGCCGGGGCGGCGCCCCCTGCCGGATGAGCTCCAGCAGGAGGTGGCGCGAGGCCCGGTCGCCGCGCAGCGGCAGGTCGTACGCCCCGCCGGGCGCCCTGCGGGCGACCGCCTGCCGGAACAGCTCGACGCACGCGTCCACGGCCCGCGCCCGGTCGACGGTGCGCCGGTCCGCGGCGATCGGCGCGGACGTCAGCCGGAGCCGGCCGGGCGACCAGCGCAGGCGGGCGCCGGGCGGCAGCGCCCGGACGGCGGCGAAGGGCGTGTCCTCCCCGACGAGGAAGCCCATGCGCAGGAAGACCGCGAGGGCGGTGTCGTCGAGGTCGGCGGGGGCGCCGAGGGCGAGCAGGTCCGCGAGCCGGGTCGCGACGGCGATCCGGTCCCGCTCGGCCCAGTGGAACAACGGGACCATGCCGTAACGGTCGTTGGTCACGGTCAGGGCGTGGCCGTCCCACTCCCAGCCGGCCGTCGGGCCGGGCCCGCCCAGGCGGGCCGAGGGCGTGCCGAGGACGGTCACGCCGTCCCGGCCGGCGGTCAGCAGGAGGCGGGGGGCCGGGGGTGTGCCGGGGCCGGCCGCGCCGGTGGGGGCCGGTGCGGTCACGGGCTCCGCCGGCCGCGTCATGCCCGCTCCAGCAGGTCCCGCACGGCCTCGGCGATGCGGCGTCCGGCGGCGGCCTGGTCCAGGGCGCGGTCGGCGTAGGCGGTGGTGTGGGCCTTGCAGGCGGCGATGGCGGAGGGGTCGTCGAGCCAGGCGTCCAGTCCTTCGAGGAGGCCGTCGGCGGTACGGTGGCACTGGCCCAGCCGTTCACCGCGGATGAGGTGGGGGACCCAGGACTCCATGGGCAGCCCGGACTCCAGCATGAGCACCGGGATACCGAACCAGGCCGCCTCCAGGGTGGTGGCCGGGCCCGCCTTGGACACCAGGAAGGCGTGCGGGGCCTTGGCGGCGCGGGCGACGTACTCGAAGTACTCGGGCTGGGTGAGCCGTTGGTGGAACCGCCAGCGCAGGGCGTTGCCGCGGCGGGCGAGGTCGGCGGCCCGGCGGGTGGTGCGCGCGTCGCCGTAGCCGACGAAGACGAGATCGACGTCGGCGTCCCGCTCGGCGAGGTGCGCGACGATGCGCAGGTAGTCCTCGCCGCCCCGGTTGCAGAAGACGATCACCTTGGGGCGCTCGGGCGCGGCCGGGTCGCCCCATTCCACGGCGGCCCGCCCGGCGTCGGGTCCGGGGGCGTCCGGGCCGGCCGCGGCGGGTCCAGCGGCCACGGCGGGTTCGGCGGGTTCGGTGAGGAAGCCCTTCAGCTCGTGCTGGGCCACGAGGGGGCCGACGGTCCTGACCCGTCGGGGGTCGGCGCCCTCCTCCTCGATCAGCCGGTTCCTGGCCCACGCGAAGCCGACCAGGGTGAGGTCGGGGTGGCGGCTGCGGTGGACGGGCAGGTCCAGCAGCCCGGGGTTGGTGACGTGGTGGACGACGGGCGGGACGCGCCCGCCGGCGGCCCGGGCCGCCGCCAGGCACAGCCGGCTGATGAATCCCTTGGTGCCCACGACCAGGTCGGGGGAGGTCGAGCGGAAGTGGCCGACCAGGCCGTCGAGCATGTGCTCCCACGGGGCGCCGGCGGGCGGGGCCACCTCGAAGTCGCGCGGCCAGGCGGCCGCCAGCTCGCCCATCAGCGCCAGGTAGCGCCGGGTGCGCACGGCGGTGGCCGGGCTGGTGAGGGTGATGTCGCGGATGCGGGCGCCGATGTCGCCGACCCAGGGCAGAAACGATTCCGCCTCCCAGAGCGAGACCTCGGCGTCCAGGTGGTCCCGCAGCACCCGCGTGAAACGGGTCGCGGCCAGGTAGTTCCCGAACTCCCCCCAGGTGCGGGGCGAGACGACATGGATACGGGGCACAGGCATCTCAGACTCCCGACGACGGCGCCGCCGCCACCGGCGGGGCGGTGTGGACAGGCCGCAGGACCGCGTCGTGCCAGACCTGGAAGCACAGCAGCGCCCACAGCCGCGCCGCGTGGTCGCGGCGCTCGGCCAGGTGGTCGTCCACCAGGCACCGCACCGCGGCCGCGTCGAACAGACCGTGCCGGTCCAGGCGTTCCGGCGCCAGCGCCTCCAGCAGTACGGGCCGCAGCCGGCCGCCGAGCAGCGCCGCGACGGGGGCGCGGAAGCCCAGCTTGCGCCGCCGGACCGTGCCGGCCGGCAGGTGCCCGGCCGCCACGCGGCGCAGCAGGTGCTTGGCGGTGAGGCCGCGCAGCTTCAGCTCCGGCGGCAGCGACGCGCAGTAGGCCGCCAGGTCGCGGTCGAGGAAGGGCGCCCGCGCCTCCAGCGCGCTGCGCATGCTCCCCCGGTCGGTCTTGGCGAGGACGACGTCCCGCAGGAAGTGGGTGACGATGCCCAGCTGGCAGCGTTCCAGCGGCGGCAGGCCGGGGCCGGCGGCGGCCAGCACCCGGTCGAGCTCGTCGAACGGCCGGTGGGCGACGAGCTCCCGCCGCGCGGCGCCGGACAGCACTCCGGCCAGCTCGTGCGGGCGGAACGGCGCCGCCGCGGCGTAGAAGCGCCGCTCCGGTGGGGCACCGGCGCCCCGGCCGAGCCGGTGGAGGGCGGCCCGCCAGGGCAGGTTGCCCCGGACGGCCCCGCCCTGGTGCGCGGCGAGCCGGGCCAGCGCCGCCGGCAGCGGCGGTGGCAGGGCGCCGATCAGGCCGAGCACCTTCTCCGCCTGGAAGAAGCGGTAGCCGAGCAGCATCTCGTCGGCGCCGTCGCCGGTGAGCACGGAGCGCACCTCGCGGCGCGCGGCGCGGCAGACGAGCAGCGTGGGCAGCAGGGACGGGTCGGCCAGCGGCTCGTCGATGCCGGGGTAGTCCGTGGTGAACGCCTCGGCCAGGTCGTCCTCGGTGACACGCAGGACGTGGTGGTCCAGACCCAGGTGGCGGGCGACGGTGGTGGCGGCGGACGTCTCGTCGAAGGCGGGGTCGGCGAAGCCCGCCGTGAACGCGGGCACCGGCCGGTCCGCGGCCTCCTGGGCCAGCGCCGCGACGGTGCTCGAGTCCAGGCCGCCGCTCAGCAGCACCCCCAGCCGCCGCGGTGTGCTGCCGACCCGCCGCCCGACGGCCGCCCGGAGCAGGCCCTCGAACTCGGCGGCGGCCGTGCGCGGCGGGACGTCGCGCCGGACGGCCGGGAGCGCGGGCGTGAAGTACACCGTCTCGCGGAAGCCGTCCGGTCCGGCCCCCGGCCCCGCCTCGACGTAGGAGCCGGCCCGGACCTTGGCGACGCCGCGGACGGCGGACCGCGGCGCCGGGCAGGCCCGCAGGACGAGGTAGTCGGCCAGCGCCCGCACATCGGGTTCGCCGGTGCAGTCCGGGTGGCGCAGCAGCGGCGTCAGTTCGGAGGCGAAGGCCACGCCGGCCGGGGTGCGCAGGTAGTACAGGGGCTTCTCGCCGAACGGGTCCCGGGCGAGCACCAGGGTGCGGCGCGCCCTGTCGTACAGCGCGAACGCGAACATCCCGTCGACGCGGCGGAGGAAGTCCATGCCCTCGCGCTCGTAGAGTTCGGCGAGGAGCTCGGTGTCCCCCGCGGTGCGCAGCCGGGCCCCGTCGCGCAGCAGGCCGCGGCGCAGCTCGGCGTGGTTGTAGACCTCGCCGTTGAAGACGACGACGGTGCGGCCGCTCACCGAGCGCAGGGGCTGGCCGGGGCCGTGGACGTCGACGAAGCGCAGCGCGCGGTGGGCGAGGGTCAGCCCGGGTTCGTGCAGCGTGCCGGTGCCGTCGGGGCCGCGGTGGGCGACGCCGGCGAGCATGCGGGAGGCCAGGCGCAGGGCGGCGTCCCGGCCCCCGGCCGGGTCGGTGAAGCCAACGAAGCCGCACATGCCCTCTCCCTCGGGAGCGCTGGTGGGTCGGTGGTGCCGGGGCGCCGCGCGCGGGCCGCTCGTCGCGCGCTAGCGCCGGGCCGTGCCGTTCCGTCTGCGGGCGTCCGCCTCACCGGATCCGGCGGACCGCTCGTGCGCGCGGTGCATGGGCCCACTCCCGCATGCCTGGTCGACGTGGTGTCACAGAGCAACGTGCCAAGAGCATTGGCCAAGGCCAATCGTCGACTGTAGCCAGCACTCATCTCGGGCGCAATGGCCCCACAGCGGGCCGAGGGGTGGCGGGGGCGGCCGTCCGGAGGTGCCGGTCACAGCACCTCGACGGCGGGGCCGCGCAGCCGGCGCCGGCAGTCCAGGACGTAGCGCGCGTGCCGGAGCACCGCGTCGTAGTCGAACTCCGCGTGGTCGACGAGGAGTATCACGGCGTCGGCCGCGCGCAGTTCCTCCTCGGTGGGCTCCACGCGCACGACGCCCCGGGCCCCGGCGTCGTCGCTGCCCAGGTCCGGCGCGGCCACCTTGGGGTCGGCGGCCCGGACCCGGGCGCCCAGGCGCAGCAGCCGTTCGGCGACGCGTGCCGAGGGGGATTCGCGGTCGTCACCGGTGCCGGCCTTGTAGGCCAGCCCGAGCAGCAGCACCCGGGAGCCGTTCACCGCGCGGCCGCGCGCGTTGAGGCCCTCGGCCAGCCGCCGGACGACGTAGTCGGGCATGTGGCCGTTGATGTCGCGGGCCAGTTCCACGAAGCGGAAGCTCTGGCCGAGGGTGCGTTCGACCCGCCAGGAGAGGTACGAGGGGTCGATGGGCAGGCAGTGCCCGCCCACGCCGGGACCCGGGGTGAAGCGCTGGAAGCCGAAGGGCTTCGTCGCGGCGAGGTCGATGGCGTTCCACACGTCGATGCCCAGCTCGTGGGCGAACATGGCCAGTTCGTTGACCAGCGCGATGTTGACGTGCCGGAAGGTGTTCTCCAGCAGCTTGGCCAGCTCCGCCTCCTTGCAGCTGGCGGCCGGCACGACGGTGTCCACCAGCGAGGCGTAGAAGGCGTGGACGGCCTCCAGGGAGGCGGTGTCGATGCCGGACACGACCTTCGGGGTGTTCTCCAGGCGCCAGACGGGGTTGCCCGGGTCGATGCGCTCGGGGCTGTAGCCGAGGTGGAAGTCCCGGCCGGCGCTCAGCCCGGAGCCCTCCTCCAGCAGCGGCCCGAGCAGTTCCTCGGTGCTGCCCGGGTAGGTGGTCGACTCCAGGACGACCAGCGCGCCCGGGCGCAGCCGGCCGGCGAGCATCCGCCCGGACGCCTCGATGAAGGACAGGTCCGGCACCCCCTCGCGCAGCGGGGTGGGCACGCAGATGACGGCGACGCCGAAGCCGGCACAGTCCCCGGGGTCCATGGTGGGCCGGTAGGCGTCCGACGCGAGGACCCGGCGTAATCGCCCGGCGGGGACGTCCTCGACGTAGGACTCCCCCGCCACCAGTTGTTTGACGCGGTGTTCGTCGACGTCGTAGCCGACGACCCGGTGTCCGGCCTCCGCCGCCCGCACCGCCAGCGGCAACCCCGCGTATCCCTGCCCGATGACCACGACCCGCACGGCCCACCCACCCTTCTCGTGACCGCCGTCGGAACCGGCGGGACGCCGGGGGCGTCCTGAACCACCGGTGGCGTCATGGACGAGACGCCAGTGGCGCTATTGACATGTATCAGGCATTTGTCCCGCGTGCTAGGGTGTCCGGGCATTCGAGCGGCGCGGACACCACGGGCGCCGGGGGCGGCCCGGGGGGAGCCGACGAGATCCGGGAAGGAGCGGGACGCGTCGTGGCAGCGATCGAGGTCCGCGGCCTCAGCAAGCACTACGGGGACACGGCCGCGGTCGACGGCCTGTCGTTCACCGTCGAGTCCGGCTCGGTCGTCGGGTTCCTGGGGCCGAACGGCGCCGGGAAGACCACGACGCTGCGGATGCTCCTCGGTCTGGTGACCCCGACGTCCGGCACGGCCCTCATCCGCGGCCGCCCCTACCGCCGGCTCCCCCGCCCCGGCCGCCTCATCGGCGCCTCCCTGGACACCGGCGCGGCCCATCCGCGCCGCACCGCCCGCAACCACCTGCGCATGCTGGGCACGCCGCTGAGGACGCCCGACTCCCACATCCAGCACCTGCTGCGCACCGTCGGCCTGGAGCACGCGGGCGACCGTCACGTGGGCGACTTCTCGCTCGGCATGCGGCAGCGCCTCGCCCTGGCCGGCGCGCTCCTCGGCGATCCGGAGATCCTCGTCGTCGACGAACCGGCCAACGGCCTCGACCCGGAGGGCATCCTCTGGCTGCGCGGACTGCTGCGCGGACTGGCCGCCGAGGGCCGTGCCGTGCTCGTCTCCAGTCATCTGCTCGGCGAGATGCAGCAGACCGTCGACCGCGTGGTGGTCATCGACCACGGGCGACTCGTCACCGAGGGCACCGTCGCGGACCTCACCGCGCTGGGCCGGCGGACCGTCAGCGTCCAGTCCCCGCAGAGCGTCCGGCTGGGCGAGTTACTCCGCGCCGCCGGCGAACACGTCCTCGTCACCGGCCCGGACACCCTGGAGTTACCGGACGGCTGGGCGCGGACCGTGGGCGAGCTGGCGGCGCACCACGGCATCCCGCTGTACGAGCTGCACACGGCCGCCCCCACCCTCGAAGAGATCTTCTTCAGCCTGACCGGCGCCGGAGCCGCGAACGGGGCCCCCGGGTCCGGCGGCCACCGCCGGAGGACACACCGCCGGGGAGGCAGCTGAGTGACCGCGCTCGTCCGTACCGAACTGTTCAAACTCCGCAGTACCAGGGGCCCCTGGATCGCCTCGGCCGGCGTGGTCGCGGCCCAGCTCCTCCTCTCGCTCGTCATCGGCATGCAGGCCGAGCCGAAGCTCGTGCGCGACGGCCTCGGGCCCCGCGCGGGCCTGTGCGCCGGCTATCCGGTGCTGCTCCTCGGGATCACCGCGATCACCCAGGAATACCGCTACCGCACCATCGTCCCCGCCTTCCTCACCACCCCCGCCCGCTGGCGGGTCCTGACCGCCAAGGCCGCGGCCGTGGCCGCCCTGGGCGCCGTGCTGGCCGTCGTGAGCCAGTCGGTCTGGGTGGCCGCCGGGTTCGTCCGGCACGGCGCGCCCCTGATGCACCTGGACCGGCCCGCCGAGGCGGCCCGGCTCTACGGGGTCACGGTCCTCGGCGTGGCACTGCTCGGGGTGCTGGGCGTGGCCCTGGGGGCGATCCTGCGGAACTCCACGGCGGCCCTCGCCGCGCTGGTCGTCGGCACGGTCGTCGAGGGGGCGCTGGAGCAGTTCCGCTACAAGGGTCCCTTCACCAGCGGGCTCGGGCTCCTGACGGACCGTACGGACCAGGGTGTGCCGCCGGGGCTGGCCGCGCTGTGTCTGTGGCTCGCCCTGGCGCTGGGCGTCGCCGTCCTGGTCATGCGGCGCGACGAGACGGATTCCTGACCCTCCGGTCGCGGGCACGGCGGTCATCCCGCCCGGGGTGCGGAGGCGGTCGCCGAGGCGTCGGGGGCGGCGAGGGCCGCGAGCGAGCGCGCCTGCGCGGCCAGGCCGTCGGGGAGCGTCGTCGCGGGGCGGTAGCCCAGGGCGTCCGCCGCCGTCGTGAGGTCCGCGAGGGTCTGTGTCGCGTCGCCGGGGTGGGGGCTGCCGTACTCCACGCGCGGGAAGCTCCCCGTCACGTCCGCCACGAGCGCCAGCAGTTCGTTGATGCCGGTGTTCCGTCCGGTGCCGACGTTGTACGTGCCGCTGGGCACGCGCCGGGCGGCGGCCGCGAGGGTGGCCCCGACGACGTCGCCGACGAACGTGAAGTCCCGGCGCGCCGAGCCGTCGCCGAGCACCCGCAGCACCCGCCCCTCGCGTGCCGACCGCAGGGCCCGGGAGATGAGCATGTCGGGCCGCTGGCGCGGTCCGTAGACGGTGAAGTAGCGCAGCGCCACCACGTCCGGGGCGCCGGCGTCGCGCCGCGCGTACGCCATCCCCAGCCGCTCGGCGGCCAGTTTGGTCACCGCGTACGGGGAGGCGGGGCAGGGCGCGCGGTCCTCGCGCATCGGGGTGCCGTCCCCGTCGCCGTACACGCTGGAGGACGAGGCCATGACCACGCGCGGCACGCCGAGCCGGGCGCAGGCCGCCAGGAGGCGCTCGGTGACGAGGACGTTGTCGCGGAGGTAGTCCGGGAAGGAGTCCCAGGAGGGCCGCACCCCCGGGCGGCCCGCGAGGTGGAACACGACACGGGCGCCGCGCAGCAGCGGGTCCAGGTCGAGCGTGGCGAGGTCCCCGCCGGCACCCCAGGACGGTGGACGCGCCGCGGCGTCCCCGTTCCCGCCGCCCCACCGGCGGTCGACGCCCAGGACCGGGACCCCGTACCGCAGCAGGGCCCGCGCGAGGTGACCTCCGATGAAGCCGGCGGCGCCGGTCACGACCGCGGTGCCGCCGCGCAGTTCCTCGCGCACCCCGGGGTACGCGCCTTCCGGTAACCCTGACAACCCTGATCCGCTCATCCGGTCGACTCCTCGGGCAGGGAGCGGTGCGACGGTCGGAGCGCCCGACTCTAATCAGTGGCCATGACAACAAACAAGAGAGCCTGCCGGCACCGGCCGTCGCACGGATGATCGACCACGGGGACCGTTGTCCGAGCGGACCGGCGTTCCTATCCTGGGTGGGTTTTCCGCAGCGGGGCCGACGGCGGCCGTACGCCGGCCGGCCCGGAGGGGAGCGCGAGCCGGTGACGTCCGAGGGAGTCCGCGCCGCCGATCTCAAGGCCTATCTGCTGATCCTTCGGGAGCAACTCGCCCCCCAGCGCCGCAGGTTCACGCTCCTCGCCGTGCTGCTGCTGACCGAGATCATGCTCCAGGTCTCCCAGCCCCAGTTCCTGCGCCACTTCATCAACGGCGCCCTCGGCAGCGCCGCCGAGGGCACCCTGCTGGTGCTGGGCGGCTGCTACCTGGCCACCGCGCTCGCCGGGCAGGCCGCCGCCACGGCGGCGCAGCACTGCGGGGTGACGGTGGCGTGGCACAGCGGCGACCGGCTGCGCGCCCGCCTCGTGGACCAGTGCCTGCGGCTGGACGCCGACTACCACCGCCGCCACCCGCCCGGCGAACTCCTCGACCGCGTCGACGGCGACGTGACGAAGCTGGCCGACTTCCTGTCCCGGATGGTGCTCGACGTGCTGGCCCAGCTCCTGCTCATGGTCTGCGTGCTGGCCGCGCTGTGCGCCCTCGACTGGCGGCTGGGCCTGCTCTACGTCCCGCTGTGGGGGGCGAGCCTGCCCCTGCTGGCCCGCGGCTTCGGCCGCGCGACACCGGACCTGGAGGCCGGGCGGCAGGCCAACACCGCCCTGCTGGGGTGGCTGGAGGAACGCCTCTCGGCGACCGAGGACATCCGGGCGAACGGCGCGGTGCCGCACGTCCTGCGGGACCTCGGCGAACGGCTCGCCGCGTACTCCGCCGCCGCGACCCGCGCGGCGCGCGCCGCGGTCCGCTGGCCCATGTCCGTCCAGGCCCTGTCCCAGCTCAGCTTCGCCTCCGCCCTGTTCCTGGGCACCTGGCTGCACCAGCGCGGGGACCTCTCGGCCGGGGACGTGCTGGCGTCCCTGTCCTACGTCATGCTGCTGCGCCAGCCGCTGGTGCGCATCACCCAGCAGCTCGGCGCCTTCGAGGAGGCCGTGGTGAGCCTGCGCAGGGTCCGGCGGCTGCTGGAGCGGCGGCCCCGGCTGCCCGACGGCACCCGCGAACTGCCGGCCGGCCCGCCGCCGGTCGCGTTCGACCACGTGACGTTCGCCTACCCCGGCGGCGGCACCGTCCTGTCCGACCTGTCGTTCCACTTACCTCCCGGCCACCAGCTCGGCGTGGTGGGCCGCACCGGGTGCGGCAAGTCGACGCTCATACGCCTGCTGTTCCGCTTCCACGACCCGGACAAGGGCGCGGTGCTGCTGGCCGGCCACGACACCCGCGCGCTGCGCCTGGCCTCGCTGCGCGGCCGGGTCGCGCTGGTCACCCAGGAGGTCCACATCCTCGCCGGAACCCTGCGCGACAACCTGGTCCTCTTCGACTCCTCGGTCGGCGACGAGCGGGTGCTGCGCGCCCTGGACGAGGTCGGCCTGACGCCCTGGTTCGCGACGCTCCCGGAGGGCCTGGACACCCCGCTGGGCGGTACGGGCCTCGGGCTGTCGGCGGGCCAGGCCCAGCTGGTGGCGCTCGTCCGGGCCTGGGTGCGCGACCCCGGGCTGGTGCTGCTCGACGAGTTCTCCTCCCGCCTGGACCCGCACAGCGAACAGCTGTTGCAGTCGGCGCTGCGGCGGTTCCTGGCCGGCCGCACGGCCGTCATGGTGGCGCACCGGTTGCAGACCCTGCGGGAGGTCGACCAGGTGCTCGTCCTCGGCGAGGACGGACCGCTGGAGTACGGCCCCCGCGAGGAGCTGATGGCGGACCCAGCGTCGGAGCTCGGCAGACTGCTGCGGGCCGGCGAGGTGATCTGGTGAGCCCCGCCGGCAAGACGCCGGGCATCGGGAGCCCCGTCCGGCTGATGCTCCGGCTGATACGCCGGCAGGCGCCGCTCTACGGCGCGGTGACCGCCCTGTGGCTGCTGTGGCGTGTGGGCACCTTCGAGGTGGGGCTGCTGCTGCGCGACGTCTTCGACCTGCTCTCCTCCGGTTCCAGGGGATCGGCGGCGTGGGGCCTGGTGGCGGCCGTCGCGGCCATCGAGGCCGCGCGCATGACGCTGCAGTTCGGCGTGGTCCTCGGCCGGCTCGAACCCCGGCTGCTGAACAGCGCCTCGGCGTCCCTGCGGGCCGCCCTGATGCGCGGCGTCCTGGCCCGCCCCGGGGCGCGGGGACCGCGCGGCGGCACCGGCGAGGCCCTGACGACCCTGTCCGCCGACGTGGAGGACGTCGCCTCGTTCGTCTCCTGGTCGCCGGTGAACATCGGCCGCTGGGTCTTCGCGGTCGCGGCGGTCGCGCTGATGCTGCGCACGGACGCGCTCATCACCGTGGGCATGGTGGTGCCGCTGGTCCTGGCCACGGCCTGCGGACGGCTGGTGAACGCCCGCTTCCTCGCGTACCGCAAGGCGAGCCGGGAGGCCACGGCGGCGGCGGGCGGCGCGCTGCGCGACACCCTCGCCGCCGTCCAGACCGTCCAGGCCGCCCGCGCCGAGCGGGGCGTCGGCGACCATCTGTCCCGCCTCTACCGGCACCGCGGCGCCCTCGCCGCCCGCGAGGAGCTCTTCGGGAGCCTGCGCACCATGCTGATGACCAACGGCGGGGCGCTGAGCACCGGCCTGGTGCTGATCCTGGGCGCCGGGCGGATACGCGAGGGGTCCTTCGGCGTCGGCGACCTGGCGATGTTCACGTACTACCTCCAGTTCCTCAACGAGGCGGTGAGCACCTTCGGGATGTTCAGCGCCAAATACCACCGCGCCGTCGTGGCGGCGGAGCACATGGCGCCGGCGCTGGAGGACGCGCGGGGAACGGACACGGCCCCGACGGAGACCGCCCGGCCCGACCCGCCGGGGGCGGCCGCTCCCCCGGACGACTCCCTGCGCCGGCTCGCCGCCACCGGCCTGACCTACCGGTACCCGGGCAGCGGCCGCGGCGTCATCGGCGTGGACCTGTCGCTGGAACGCGGCACCCTGACGGTGGTCACCGGCCGGGTCGGCTCGGGCAAGACGACCCTCCTGCGGCTGCTGCTCGGACTGCTGCCCACCGACGACGGCGTGCTGTACTGGAACGGCCGGCCCGTACCGGACCCCGCGGCCTTCATGGTGCCGCCGCGCTGCGCCTACACCCCGCAGAACCCCCGGCTCTTCAGCGGCCCGATCCGGGACAACGTCCTGCTCGGCGCCGACGCGGACCCCGCCGCGCTCGCCGCGGCCGTCGAGGCCGCCGTCCTGGGCCCCGACCTCAAGGCCCTGCCCGGCGGCCGGGACACCGTCCTCGGCGCCGTCGGGGCCGGCCTCTCGGGCGGCCAGGTGCACCGGGTGGCCGCGGCTCGGATGCTCGTACGCCGGCCGGACCTGCTGGTGTGCGACGACCTGTCCAGCGCCCTCGACACCGACACCGAGCACCTGCTGTGGGAGCGCGTCCTCGGCGCCCCCGGCGGCCGGGACCGCACGGCCCTGGTCGTCACCCACCGCCCGGCGCTGCTGCGCCGCGCCGACCGCGTCCTGGTGCTGCGCGACGGCGCCGTCGTCGGCCAGGGGCCGCTGCCCGAACTGCTGGAGGGCTGCCCGGAGATGCGGCGGCTGTGGCACCGCGGGGATCCGCCGGAGAGCTGAACGCGGGGCATTCTCACGGCCACCGCGTCACCACGTCACCGGCAGCTCCTCCAGTTGCCGCACCAGCAGGCCGTCCGTCCACGGCAGGTCCTCGGGGGCGGCGGCCAGGGCGAGGCCGGGGAAGCGCTCGACGAGCATGCCGATCGCCGTGCGCAGCTCGATGCGGGCCAGGCTGGCGCCCAGGCAGTAGTGGGCGCCGTGCCCGAACGACAGATGGGCGTTGTCGGTACGGCCGACGTCGAAGCGGTCCGCGTCGGGGAATCGGCCCTCGTCGCGGTTGGCGGACACCGGCGGGGCCAGCACCACCTCCCCCTCGCGGACCGTGCCCGTGCTCAGGGGCACGTCCTCGTACGCCACGCGCGGCACTCCCGTGTCACCGGGCATGTGGTAGCGCAGGATCTCCTCGACGGCGCCGTCGATCAGTCCGGGATCCCGGCGCAGGCGGTCGAGCTCGCCGGGGTGGCGCAGGAGCAGCAGCACACCGCGGGCGATCATGTTGCTGCTGGCCTGGTGGCCCGCGGTGATCAGGCCGCGCACCATGCGCCGCAGGTCGTAGTCGGTCAGCCGCTCGTCGTCGTCCCGCACCCGGATCAGCGCGTCCAGCAGCCGGTCCTCCGGGGCGCGCCGGCGCCGCTCGATGAGCTCGGCCACGTACTCCTCGTAGGCGCGGTGGGCCGCGGCCACCTCGTCCTCGGAGTAGGCCGTGACCGACAGCCGGACGTTGGCCCAGCGGTGGAAGAGCTCCCGGTCGCTCTCGGGCACGCCGAGGAGTTCGCACACGACGGAGACGGGCACCGGGAAGGCGTACCGGCGCACCAGGTCGGCCGGCGGCCCGGCGGCCTCGATGGCGTCGAGGCAGCCCTCCACCGACCGCCGCACATGCTCCTCCCACAGCCGCGCCCGGCGGGGGCGCAGTGCCTCCTGCACGACCTCGCGCAGGCGCAGCCGGCCCGCGGAGCGCCCGTTCGCTTCTTCTCCCTCGGCGCCCCGGGCGTCGTGGGGGCCTGGGTCCTCGGCGGGGATCGGCATGAACAGGTAGCGGTCGTCGCGGGCGAAGCGCGCGTCCGAGGTGACGGTGACGACGTCGTCGTAGCGGGTGGCCAGCCACACCTCGTGGCCGGTGGGGAGGCGGACGCGGGTGAGCGGGTCCTCGGCGCGCAGCCGCGCGTACTCGGGCGGCGGGTCGCCCAACGGGCCCGGCGGGTAGGGCAGATCGGCCGGCGATGTACTCATGGTCCCCCCATCGATGCGGGTGGGTACGGGGCGGCGGGCCCGGTCGGGGCCGCCCCCAAGAGTGGGCCCGCGCCGGACGCGGCGACAAGGGGAGGGGCGGGCCCCCCTCCGGCTCGGATCCGCGACCTGTGGCCGGATCTGTCGCCCCGTCCGCCGTCGCGCCCGTGCCAGAATGGGCGCCCTCCGGCGGAGGCGACCCGCCGGACCTCGACTCCCCGATCGGTGATCAGCGCCACGCCCGCTCCGACAACAGCCGCGCCACCCCGGCGCACTGAGAGGAGTGCCTACGGATGCGCAGGCCAGAACTCCCCCCGCGGGCGGCGGACACGCCCGGCTCCCCGCCTGCCGTGCCCCGCCCCGGTGCGGCCGAGACCGAGCTGCTGGTCCGGGCCGTCGTCACCGCCACCGCGCCGCCCGAGGGGCCGGGCGACCTCCAGGACGTCCTGCTGCGCGCCCTGTGCCCTGTCATGACCGGACACCCATATCCCGCGAACCCCGGGGAACCGGTCACCCTCGCCGAGCTGAACCGCTCGCTCGACGCCCACGGCCGGGACACCGAGTTCCGCACCTGGGTCGCCCTGATGCTGATCGTCGACGAGGTCATCCTCGCGCCGCTCACCGACGACGTCGCCGCGCGGGTCGCCACCTGGGTCGAGGGCGTGGGCGCTCCCCCGGGCCTGGTGGAGCTGGCGCGCAGCCTCGCGGGCGGGGACCCCTGGAGGGCCCTGACGGACTTCGAACGCGCCCACGGCCACCGGCCGCTGCGCCGCGACCACGAGGGCCGCCCGCTGGACACCGCGGAGGCCCTCGCCGCCGCCTGGCGTCCCTCCTTCGACGACCCGGGGCTCGCGGCGCGCTGGGAGGCGCTCGCCGACTGCCCGCCCGGTTCGCTGGGCCGCGCCGTCCACCGCTACTTCCTGGCCCGCGGCTTCCCGTTCCCCGGCCGGCCCGGCAGCACGCCCGCGTACCTCACACAGCACGACTGGGTGCACGTCGTCACCGACTACGGCACCACCCTCACCACGGAGCTGGAGGTCTTCACCCTCGTCACCCGGGCTCTGCTCGACCGCCGCGGCTTCGAGCTCCTCGCCTGGGTCGTCGGGCTCCATCTCATCGGCTACACGGGCCTGGCCGCCGCCCAGTTCGCGGCGCGGGGCGGCACGGTGTCCCGGGACGCCATGGCCGTCCGGGTGCGCGACGCGCTGCGGCGCGGCGCGCTGGTGCGCACCGACCTGCTCAGCGTCGACTGGTTCGCGCTGGCGGACCAGCCGCTCGGCAAGGTCCGGGCCGAGCTGGGCGTGGTGCCGAAGTCGGCGGCGGCGCTGGCCGCCGGGGCGGCCGGGCCGTTCGATCCCGGCGGCATCGACGTGTACCAGGTGGCCGCCGGGCGGCGTACGGCGGAGGCCGCCGGGCGCCCCTACGACGCGTACGGGGCCGAGCCCGAGCCGGAGTGACGCGACGGCCGTACCGGACCGACTCAGGGAGAGCACATGGCGCAGTCCAGCGGAGTTCCCCCACGCGAGGGCACCGGCGCCCGGGAACGGGCGTGCGCCTTCCTGCTCCGCTCGCGCGGGGAGGACGGCTGGTGGCGGGACTTCGACGTCAACGGCCCCAGCAGCACCTGGCTCACCGCCTACGTGGGCGCCGCCCTCGCCGGCACCGGCCTGCCGCACGCGGAGGAGGCCGCCCACGACGCCTGGGCCCTGCTCTCCGCACCCGGCACGGCCGACGGCGGATGGGGCTACGGCCCCGGCGCTCCCCCGGACGCCGACACCACGGCCTGGGTGCTGCGCCTGGCCGAGGCCGTCGGCCGCCACGACGAGCCCGCCGCCGCGCGCGGCTACGCCTTCCTCGCCCGGCACATCGGGCCCGACGGCGGGGTCGCCACCTACTCCCGGGAGGAGGCGGGGTACTTCTTCGACCGCCACCCCGTACCGGGCGGCTGGGACGGCTGGTACGCCTCGCACCCCTGCGTCACGGCCGCGGCGGCCGGCCTGCGCGCCCTGCCCGAGCGGGCGGCGCTGCTGCGGTACCTCGTCGCGCGCCGGCGGCCCGACGGCAGCTGGCAGTCCTACTGGTGGACCGACCCGGAGTACGCCACCGCGTTCGCGTCCGAGGCCCTCGACGGCACGGGCCCGACGGCGGACGCGGCACGCGCCTGGGCGGCCGGGCGGATCGACCGCGACGGGGCGGTGCGCACGGCGCGGTACGACGGCGGCTCGGCCTTCGCCACGGCCCTCGCCGCCCGTACGCTGGGCCTGTCCCGCGCAGCCGCCGACACGGCGGCCGACCGGGCCCGGCGCTGGTTGCTGTGGAACCAGCTGCCGTCCGGGGGCTGGGCGGGTTCCGCCTGGGTCCGGCTGCCGCCGCCCGCCCTGACCGACCCCGACGCCCCGTACGCGTGGCGGTACGAGGGGCGCGGCGCACGGGTGGTGGGCACGATGACACGGGACGGGGCGGGCCTGTTCACGACGGCGACCGCGCTGCTCGCGCTGCGCACCCACCGGGACCGGCCGTGAACGGCCCGGCGCTCGCCCACCGTTCCGTCCCCGCGCCCGGGCTGCTCGCCGAGTGGGACGAGGTCCACGCCTGCGTACGGGAGCGCCTGGGACACCTGCTGGCGGGCTGGGACGCCTCCCGCGCCCTCACCGACTACCTCCTCGGCCTGCGCGGCTATCTGCGCTCCCCCTACCTGCTCACCGTCTGGGTCCCCGGGTATGCCGAGCGCCGCGAGCTCTCCTGGGAACTGACCCTCCACGGCCTGGGGATGAAGCTCTTCGACGACCTGCTCGACCTCGACACCGAGCAGGACCGCTACGAGCTGGGCTACTGCCTGCTGATGTGGCAGACCGCCACCCGGCGCCTGGCGCGCCGCGCCCCCGACGCGCTGCGCCTCCTGGAAGTGATCGAGGAGGACTTCGTCCGCATCGGCACCGGCCAGGTCCGGGCCAAACGGCGGCCGGCGACCGACCTGGACCGGTGGTGGGCCGACGCCGAGCGCTACAGCGGCTCGTTCCAGGGCTGCTACGCGCGGCTGGCCGCCCTGGCCGGCGACGTACCGCACGCGGCCGAACCCGCCCGGGCGTTCGCGCACGCCTTCGGCATGATCACCATGGTGGCGGACGACCTCCAGGACTACCGCCTCAAGGACGAGCGCGAGGGCAACCTCGGCCATCTGCTGCTCACCGGCCGGGCCGCGCCCCGGGAGCTAGCGGCCCGGCTGGAGGACGCCCGGGCCCGGGCGGTCACCGCCGCGGGCCGGGGCCGCCCGGCGCACGACCTGGCGCCGGTCGTCGAGCAGTACACGCGCGATGTCCTGGACCGGATGCTGCCGCGCTACAGCACCCCGGCGTGAGCGGTCACGGCCGGTCGAGGGTGATCGAGTTGATCGGACCGAGATCCGCCCAGACGCCGTTCTGGGGCGCCATGTCGTAATTGCAGCCCGCACCGTTGTATCCGGTGCACAGGCGGGCGTGGGCGCCGCCGTACTGGTTGTTCAGGACCCAGTGCCATCCGTACTGGTTGCTCAGGTTGTGGGCCCCGTAGCTGTAGAAGATCAGCGACGGCGACGAAGCCGGGTTCTGGTTCTGCGGATAGACGCAGACCGCGCCGTACGGACAGCCGGCCCACGGCCCGTCGGCGGGTTTGGCGTCGGCCGTACCGACGGCCATGACGCCCGCCATGGCCGTGGCGACGGACAACGCCGCCACGCGGCGCACCGCCTTCTTCTTGATGGTCTCACGCAGTGTCATGCGGGATTCCCCCTCACACGTCACGAATGCCGAACCGTCGGTCACCCACCGCCCGTTGGCGATGGACACATCCGCCAGTCTCCTCAGCCCCGGCACCGCGTCCCAGCCCCTTCGCCGCTCCTCGAAACCGCGAGGTGAACACGGCCCCGCGGGTACGGGAGCGGGACGGGCGCGGCGGGGGCGCGCTATGCCGTGAAGGGCAGCGGGCCCAGCTCGAGCAGCCTCGCCCGCACCGCCGCGTCGGACGCCCATCCCTTGCGCAGCCTGCTGACGGCGCCGGCACGCACGTCCCGGTTCGTGTCCGTGCACGCGCGGTCGAGCAGCACCGCCCGCACGCGGTCGTCGCCGGCCCATCCGTCGCCCAGTCCGCACACCGCGCCGTAGCGCTCGAAGTCGGCATCACTGCGGGCCTGCTCGAGCAGCACGTCCCGCGCTTCCTCGTCGCCCGGCCATCCTTCGCCCAGCCCCATCGCCGCGTCGCCCCGCATGTATTCGTCCACGTCCTCGCGGGCCAGCTCGAGCAGGAGGGTCCGGACCGCCTCGTCGCCCGCCCAGCCCTTGCCCAACGCGGCCACCGCGGCGCTCCGCATCTCGAAATCCTCGTCCGATCGGGCGACCTCCAGCAGCAGAGCCCTCACCTCGTCATCCCCGGGCCAGCCGTCGCCCAGGGCCTTGACCGAGTCGTAGCGCAGGTCCATGTCCGTACCCGTCCTGGCCATGTTCAGGAGGGCGGTACGTGACGTGGGGTGCCGCGACCGGCTCTCGAGGAGGCTCCTGACAGCGGCTGCCCGCAGGTCGGCGTTGGAATGCGTCGCGGCGCGGGCGAGGAAGTCCACCTCGGGATCGTCGGCGACGCGATGACCGAGGTCGAGCGCGGCCCGCTGCTCGTCGCGGTCGTTGACCGCGGTGACCTTGGCGAGGGCCGCGGCGATGTCGTCGAGCCGCGACGGGGAAAGGAGGTCCTGCTGGAGCAGGACAGGCGGAGGGTGAGGGCCGGAGACAGCGTGGCCGGAGAGGCGCCGAAGCTCCGCTCCGGCGTGTTGCCAGAGGGCATCGAGACCACGACGTCGCTGATCGACGCGATCGAACTCTTTCTCCGCAGTGTGCTTGCAGGCGATGGCTTCGTCCCTCTCACGCTCACGGACATCGAGATCTCCGATGATGTCCCGGAGCGCGCTGATGATCTGCAAGAGCGTGTTCAGCAGCAGATGGGCATCGCTCAACGCCCAGCGCAGCCGCACTTCGGTGTGCTGGGCGCGCTCCAGCCGAAGCTGGAGCTGGAGGGTCGCCACGGTGGGCTCGCTCGGCGGGTTCGGTGACGGCGCGGCGGCCGGGACCCGGTCACGGTGCCGGCTGCGAGCGGCTTGGATCAAGGCCTCCGCCCTGCGGCACACCTCGCGGTGCCTACTGGGGTGAAGTCCGGCGGCATGGCTGGTGATCTCCAGGAAGACCCTCACGAAGTGGGGGGAGGGCACCCCCGCTTGTCCCCTGTAGAGCCGGTCGAGGTGGGATTTGGAGAAGTGCATCCGCCCGACCGGGTCGGGAGGAGGTGGACCACCGCCCGCGATCTCCCGAGCCTCCCGGTCCGCGCGTTGGCGAAAGCGCTGCTGGATGTCCCGCGTGTTCAGCCCCGCGTCCTGCGCTTGTGCGCGCAGCAGATGACCCAGCGCCACTCGGGGCTCGTCGTGCTCGTCGCGACGTTGCGGTGCCGTCATGTCCGGTTCCCCTGTTCCATGCCCCTGAGGTGTCCCCGAGGTGTCCCGGGACGGCTCGGGAACGTCCCGGAGCCGAGTGCGTCACCCGCGCGGACCCGGCGCTGTCCCTGCCCGTCCCGGTCACGGTTGGGGACACACGTGGTCGAGGACCATTCTTGCGGCAGCGGTCCCAGGGAAGACCAGTTTTCATCCACCGCACCCATGAGGGAGTCCTGTTGGCGCCGATCGCGTCCCCCGTCCCCGCGCTGTTGGAGGCGGCCGTCCCCGAATTCATCGGCGCCCTCGCCGCGACTCTCGTCACGAGCGCCGGAGCGTGGCTCGTCCGCAAGGTACGCGGACCCGCCACGGAAGCGGCAACCGAAGAGGACCCATCCGCCTGAAGGCGCATGGGGCACCGAGCTTGTCAGTGGGTGCCCGTAGCGTGGCCTCATGGTCGGTACAGGTGAGAACGCTCCCCGTCGAGGTGCTCCGCCCACCGCGGCAGTCCAGCCGTACTACGTGCACAACGCCGTAGGTCTCGGGCAGCGCTACGGCAGTGTCGCGTTCGAGGAGGTGCACGGTGGTGTGCTGGATCTCCTGCCCCCGGCCCCGGCGCGGGTGGTGGACGTGGGGGCCGGTACGGGGCGGGATGCCGCGGCCCTGGCACGGCGTGGCTATCGGGTGGTGGCGGTCGAGCCGGTGCGTGCGATGCGGGAGGTGGGGCAGCGCCTGTATCCGGGTGAGGGGGTGTGCTGGGTGGAGGATTGCCTGCCCGATCTGTCGCGGTTGGAGGGGGCCTTCGATCTGGCGTTGTTGTCGGCGGTGTGGATGCATCTGCCGGCGAGTGTGAGGGGGCGGGCGATGGGGCGGCTGGCGGGGTTGCTGGCTCCTGCCGGGTTGCTGGTGGTCTCGCTGCGGCGTGGTGCGCCTCCGGTGGACCGGGTGATGTTCGATGTGCCTGCGGAGGAGGTGGTGCGGGACGGGCAGCGGGCGGGGCTGGGGGTGGTGCGGCTGGTGGATGAGGGCTCGGACCGTCTGGGCCGTGCTGGAGTGTGGTGGCAGACAGTGGTTTTGCGTAAGGGGGAAGGGTGAGCGGCGTGCGGGAGTTCTACGCGCGGGATGCCTCGGCGCGGGCGTCGTGGCGGTTGGCGGTGTTGATGGGGGCCAATTCGCGTACGTACGACTCCGACCCCAGGACCGCCACCTCCCCGCTGCGGACCTCCTGGACCAGATAGAACAGGGTGCACACCTCGAAGTGCCGCCGGTTGATCTTCCCCGCGCGGGCCTTGTCGAACAGGATGCGCTGCCACACCTGGGAGGCGAACTCCGCCGAGACTGTCTTCGTCTCCTTGGTCCCGTCCTCCTTCTCCACGGTGTACGTCATGAGCGCCCACTGGCTGGTGCGGTGGGGCATCGCCAGGCAGAACTCCACCGCCTCCAGGACCGTGCCCTCGGCCGAGACCGACTCCATCTCAAGGACCTCAGCCAGGTCGAACAGGACGTTGCGGTGGCTCTTGAAGTGCCGCCACATCAGCGGGAAGTAGTTGTCGCCGTGGTGCGCGGAGACCAGCTCGTGGTCCTCCGACAGCGTCGCAAGGCCCCCGGCCCCCTCCAGCTTCTCCAGCACCGCCTTCCCGCACGCGGCATGCACCGCGTTCTTCTTGCGGGGGCTGGTAGGCAGGGTGACCGAGCCGCTGTCGAAACCGACCGGGCCCTTCGCGGCCTCCAGTACCTCACCGAGCACCGCGAGCAACCGCTCGGACTCGGCCCGGTGCCGCTGACGGATTTCTCCAGTTCCTCCTTGGCCTTCTTGGTAATCCGCGCCATACGCTTGCACGGCATCGTCACCAGCTCGTCCCGCGCCTGCACCTTCGCCATGTGCAGCATGCACACCAGCAACGCCGTCCGCTTCACCACACCGACCTTGCCCAGCTCAACCGCATCCAGCACCCGCGCCTGCCCGGCGAAGTGCTCCACCTTCCCCGGCGGCACCCCCTCAAGCCAGTCCGCCGTTGGCCCCAACAGCTCCAGCTTGTCCAGGTAGGCCAGGTGCTCGCGCAGATGGGACACCGACGGCGCCTTCGCCGGCCGCTTCAGCTCATCGAACCGGCTCCGCGACCCCGACACCACCCGCAGCAGCCCCAGCACCCGGGCAGTGCCCGCCTCATCGACCCGCCCGGCGATCGTCTCGAAGAACCCCGTGTTCACCTCGGTACGGATCGCCGAGGCCAACGCATCCAGCAGCGTATAGCCCAGCAACTCCAACCGCCTCCGCACCAGCGTCTCCAACGCCACATTGATCAAATCCGGCGGATTGTCCTTCGTCTGCACCGCCTCATAAACCGCCGCCGAGGCAATCCCTCGGGCCTTCTCCTTGTCGCACTCCACGTCAAGCCGCTCACGGATGATCGTGCGGTGATACCACAGCGTACGGTCCGCGTCATGCCGAGGCTGCACCTCCTCCCCCAGCCCCAGCAGCCCCCGTACGTGCCCGACCACCAGCTCCGGCACCTCATCCAGACCGGGGAAGTATCCCAGCCTCTGGAAACTCTTCAGCAGCACCACCAGCGCCAGCAGATGCTCCGGCGACCGCGCCTTGCCCCGCGCCCACGCCACCTCGGACGGGCCCGGGGTGAACGAGTCATGCAGCTCACGGGAGGTGATCGTGCGCTTAAAGCGCGGATACGCGGTACGTTGCACCGAAGCCATGCGCCGCATGGTCCACGCCGCTCGCCCGCACGGAGAACGCACAGCAGCCACCGGTAACCACGCCCCGGGCCTTGCGACCAGCAAAGAGACCGTCCAGAAGCCCCGTCGCGACGCATATGAACACCATCCGACAGGGTGATCAGTCGACGGGCCTCCAAGCGTCAGATCGCGCACACCGCAGCCCTATTGCCTGTTTCTGCCGTACTCCGGCTGCCCTCCGGAAAGAGCCAGACGCGAGCGTCCCATGCTCCAGCCGGCTACGCCCAGGTCCGTGAGGACGGGCGCATTCTGCGGGTCTTCCCGTTCGTGGCCACCGACGCCGACCTCGATGCGAACGCCGGCAGCGCTTCCTCGAGCGGTTGGCCCGGCGGTGGGCAGAACGACAGGCCGAGGAAGACGAGGGAGCCGCAGCCGAAGCGGATCAGGAAGGCGACGAGGAGGCCGAGGAGTGGTGCCTGGGCTGCATCCGGCATCACAATCATCCATGGTCTATCCGTGGCAGCACTCGCTGAAGTGCGACGGATAGAGCGTGAGAAGAAGTACCTGTGGCCGGCTCAAATCGGGTCGGCCATGGTGTGCTGGCAAAGCTTCGTCCACCAGCCGAACCGTCGCTTGTGGGACTACGAGAGCAGTGGCTGCGCGGAATGGGCCAGCTGAGGAGACCCCTGGCAGGCGCGTGAGCACCTCGAAGCGGTGATGCTGTTGATGTCCCGCGACGGGCGCGTGAGCTCCGCAGCCTGGTTGAGGCCCTCGACAGACGTTACTGATGCGAAGCAGCACCACTGTCACAGCTCGGGATCAAGACGTCCGGCACTCCTGCGGAAGTCGGGCATGCCGAGCTGGACTGCGGTGTGGCGGGCCGCGAGGTCGCGCATGATGGCAAGTTTCTGCTCGGCGGTGGCGAGGTCGGCCCCGATCGCGGCGACCTCACCGCGCCAGCCTTGTCCTACCTTTTTAGCGGGCGCGAGCCAGTCATTCGTAAGATCGGTAAGGCCCAGGAGGGCTGGCTCGGCGAGGTCGAGGGACTCCGGGTCAGCCTGGCTGGCGCGGAAGACAAGCTGGCTCAAATAGACAGACGAACTCCCAGCGGCACGGCGATCAACCTCGGCATGCCAGCATGGCCGCAGCTCAACCTACCCAGGAGGAGAGAACGGCTTCGCTGAGACAATCACGAGATGATCAGTAATGAGATTCGGTTCGACTGCCGGCACCGTGGCGACGGCGGCGCACTCGTGATCGTCCCCCGCATCGACGGAACACCACTCACCGAGCTGATCGACGGGTTCGAGATCGCGGCCGGGATGCAGCCCGCAGGCGACACCTACGGTGGTCTGATCCCGGCCTTCTTCCGGTTCGGCCCGGTGCAGGACCACTTCCTCGGAGGGTCTACCAACGCGATGGGGCCGAAGACGCCCGTTCTCGGTTGTGAATGCGGCGAGTGGGGGTGCTGGCCGCTCATGGCCCGCATCACCGCGACGGCCGACTTCGTGACCTGGGACGCCTTCGAGCAACCGCATCGCAAGACCCGCGACTATGTGGCATTCGGTCCGTTCCAGTTCGACCGTCACCAATACGATGACGCTTTGCGGGGCCTGAGCGCGGTGATCGGCTCCGACGCCGACGACACGCGCGCATGAGCACTACTGGGCGCGGCCTGCTGGGCTTAGGGCTTGCCGGGAAACAAGTCGTGGCTTCCATCTGTGGGGCTCGTTGTTCTGGTATGTGGAGACCGGAGGGGATCGAGGCCGGTCTGGCCGCGAAGTTCCAGGTGCTGTTGCCGCATCTGGACGAGCGTCAGCGTCGGCTGGCCATAGGGGCGGAAGCGCTGTCGCTGGGTGGGATCAGGCTCGTCGCTGCCGCAGCCGGAGTACGGGAGGGCACAGTCTCTCGCGGAGCGGCTGAACTGCATTCCGGTCAAGCTCTGTTGGGGCGGTCCGTCGTCCTGGTGGAGGCCGGAAGAAGCCTGTGGACCTTGATCCAGGGCTGCGGCCGGCGCTACTCACGCTGGTCGAGCCCGACGAGCGCGGCGACCCGATGTCGCCGCTGCGGTGGACGACGAAGTCGACCCGGAGGCTGGCAGCGGAGCTGACCCGGCAGGGTCACCGGGTCTCCGCCGACACGGTCGCCGGCCTGCTGCGGGAGGAGGGCTTCAGCCTGCAGGCCAACGCCAAGACCATCGAAGGCACTCAGCATCCCGACAGGGATGCCCAGTTCCGCGACCTCAACGAGCAGGCACGAGAGCACCGGGACGCCGGTGACCCAGTGATCAGCGTGGACAGCAAGAAGAAGGAGCTGATCGGCGACTACAAGAACGCCGGGCAGGAATGGCGGCCCGCAGGGCAGCCCGTGAAGGTCAAGACACACGTCTTTCCCGGCCAGGCCGAGAAAGCGATTCCGTACGGAATCTACGACATGGCCGCGAACGCCGGCTGGGTCAGCATCGGAACCGATCACGACACCGCAGCGTTCGCCGTCGCCTCGATCCGCCGCTGGTGGCAGGCCCGCGGCCGACACGACTACCCCCGCGCCCGCCGACTGCTGATCACCGCCGACGGCGGAGGCTCCAACGGCTACCGCACTCGCGGCTGGAAGACCCAGCTCGCTGGCCTCGCTGCCGGGACCGGCCTTGAGATCACCGTGTGCCACCTGCCGCCCGGCACATCGAAGTGGAACAAGATCGAGCACCGGCTGTTCTCCCACATCACCATGAACTGGCGCAGCAGACCCCTGACCAGCCATGAAGTCATGCTCCAGACCATCGCCGCGACCACCAGCCGCACCGTCCATGCCGAACTCGACAGGGGTGAGTACCCCACCGGCATCCGCGACAGCGACGACGAGATCGCCGCCCTACCCATCACCCGCCATCGCTTCCACGGCGACTGGAACTACACCCTCCACCCCCAGCATCCGATGGACGCGGCGACCACCGGCAGCACACCAGGCAAGGCCATGGCGGACAGACCGACTCGCCTCACGCGGCGTTCGCTCCAGGCCCCAGAAGTGACCGGGATGACCCGCCGACAGCTCAGCGAACTCATCGACTCGTTGACTCCAGCGATGGAGGTTCAACGCGAGCAAGTGCTCCGCACACGCCGAGGCCACGAGCGCCTGGTGGCCCCCCGTGCAGGCGCCACAGCCAAGCTCACCTCAGCCGACCGGGCCCTGGTCACCGTGCTCCACCTACGAAGACTCGCGACCATATGGACCTCCTGGGCCAGCTCTTCAACGCCACCGCCATGCCATCAGCCGCGCAGCGAAAGACGTCCGCCCCCTCCCGGAAGCCCACGGCGTTCACATCCCCGCCTCGACCGCCCGTTTCCGCACGCCAGCTGACATCGTCCGGTACCTCGACCCCGACAAAACCAAGATCAAACCGACGCGTTGATTCCCGGCCCCCTAACAGGAGCTACACAATGAGTTGATTTGCCTGAGGGTGATCAGGCAGCAGGCGAGTTTGAGGAGGGCTTCGTGGATGTCGGCGCGTCGTTCCCAGCGGATGCGTAGGCGTCTGAAGCCGTGGAGCCAGGCGAATGTGCGCTCTACCACCCAGCGGTAGACGCCCAGTCCGCTGCCATGGAAGACCGGCGAGCTGGCCAAAATCGGCGGCGCGGGCCTACCTGCACACGCTGGTCCAGCAGGTGCCCACTGCGGCGAACGTCGAGTACTACTCCGAGATCGTCTACGAAGCGGCCGTAGCCCGGAACCTCGTCGTGGCCGGTACAGCCATCGCCGCCAGCGGCTACACCCGTGACGGCGACGCCGAGGAGCTCGTCGAGCGGGCGCAGGAGCGGCTTTACGGGGTCGTCCGCCAGCGCGGTGACGACTCGCTGCTGCCCGCCAACCACGGCATGGACGAGACGTTCGACGACATTGAGGCCGCCGGGAAACGGAAGAAGGGTGAGCTCACCGGTGTGCCGACCGGCTTCACCGACCTGGACAGCCTCACCCTGGACCTGCAGCCCGATCAGTTCGTCCTCATCGCCGGACGCCCGGCCATGGGCAAGAGCACCCTCGGACTCGACATCGCCCGGGCGGCAAGCATCAAGCACCAGCTCTCCAGCGCCTTCTTCTCCCTCGAGATGGGCCGCAAGGAGCTCCACATGCGGCTGTTGTCCGCCGAGGGCTCCGTCGCCCTGCACCACATCCGCTCCGGTCAGCTGGACGACGCCGAGTGGGCTCGCCTGGGCAAGGCCAAGGCCAAGGAGCTCGAGGTTCCGGTCATCGCGCTCTCGCAGCTCAACCGCGGGCCCGAGCAGTGCACCGACAAGCGCCCGCAGGTCTCCGACCTCCGCGAGTCTGGCTCGCTGGAACAGGACGCGGACGTGGTGATCCTTCTGCCCCGCGAGGATGCGTACGAGAAGGAGTCCCCGCGCGCGGGTGAGGCGAACCTGATCGCCGGTAAGCACCGCAACGGGCCGACCGCGATCGTCACGACTGCTTTCCAGGGCACACTACAGCCATTTCGTGGACATGGCCCAGAGCTGAGCGAGCCCGTGACCCGCTGAGCCCGCGACACTGGCCGCTGCGGGTGACAGGCTGCCGCTCGTCTAGTCACACAGACCACGGCCTGGCTGCTCCCGCTGCGGGGCGGCCAGGCCGTTCGCTACAGATTCTAGGAGGGCTCGCCCCCAGTCGCTCAGCGCGCTCGTTTGCCGTACAGCCGCCGGTCCGGTCCGCTTGTGACCGGCTTTGCATCGTCGGGGAGCCCGACTGCACGTCGTTGCTGAACGGGATCCTGGCGGACGATGTGCTGGTTCGGCCGCTGCTTGCTCTGCGATTTGCGATCCAAGGCGCTCTTCAGGCGCTGCTCCTTATTGTGAAGCTTTTCGCCTTGTCGGGCCTGGGTTTTGCTGGTCGCTTGCGATTTACCGAGAAGGCGCCACGCCTGGCGGACTACTTCGCCCGCACTCGCGAGGAGGGCAGCTTGGGGCTTCTTGCTGGTGTTGCTTTTCGTGTCGCCGCTCATGAGCTGCCTCTTTCCCGATTGCGGCCCCGACCCCATACACGGCAAGCGCGCCGGCTAGCAGCATGACCGCAAAGTCGATAGTACGTCTCTTCGGGATGAGAATGTGGTTGTCATTTCGCTCGTACAGGTCGCGTTCGCTCTCGACCAGCATCCCGACGGTCTGTTCAGAAGGCTGCCCCTCGTAGAGGACCCGGAGAGGCTGGATGGTCAGCCTCTCGGCCTGCCTGATCTTGAACGATTCTTTTGTCCATCGCCATGGCCGCCACTGGGTGATGAAGCCTGTGCGGTCGAGCAAACAGGAGAACAGCAGGGCCAGGCTGAGAATCAGCATGACGATGCTGGCCACGAGGCAGATCGTGTTCACGTCACCGCCGACAAGGGCGATTAGAACGGCTTCGAAACCCAAAAGGGCTGCTGCCACCACGTTGAGTGAGTCGGTGACCTTGTACTGGTCCATCCGCTGGGCATGCGCCTGATTCAGCACAAGCCGCAGAGAGGATTCACCTGCTGCCGGAGGCGGGGAGCCTCCGTGGTGCGGATGAGTCATGGTGATTCGTCCTTCACACCTCTACGGCGCCGGGCTTCCGGCTCCCTCCAGCACCTTCCGGCTCGTCGGCTAGCGGCGCCACCCGGAGCGGAGCTGGCTGCGGCAGTCCGGGGCCAGCTGCATGAGCGGCAGCTGGTTCGCGCCGTGCCCACCGGCGGGAATCTCGCCCTGGTGGCGATCACTACCCAAAGAGCGCGGCATCCTCGTCAACTAACAGGCCCTTGCTCCGCAGCCCCAGGTGGTGCCCACGGCCCGCGCCGTGGGCACACCCCTGCTGTTCAGAGCCCCTCTCAACACGATTCGAGCTCAGTTGGTCTTGCCCCCGGCGCGCTGCTGGCCAGGGTTGTAGGGCTCGCTTGCACCGTGGGTTGGTCGGGGAACTACTGGTCATGAGCCGGACAGGACCGGGTGTGGCATCACGCAAAGGCCTGTTAGTTTCGCGGCCGAGAAGGCGCGGGGGGGGGGGGGGGGGGGGGGGGGGGGGGGGGGGGGGGGGGGGGGGGGGGGGGGGGGGGGGGGGGGGGGGGGAGAGGGGGAGGGGGGGGGGGGTGGGTTTCCCAATGGGCAAGGGCCTCGT
>NZ_JBWKFM010000020.1:0-399 GCF_056434285.1 Streptomyces sp. NPDC044063 | reverse complement strand
TGCAATGGGGGTGTGAGAATACATCCGTTCTTTGGCCACGGACAGAGAGGGGCGCCCCCCCCCCCCCCCCCCTTCTTCCCCCCCCCCCCCCGCTGTCGTGGCTGAGGTGGTCGGGTATTCGGGAAGAGAGAAGAGGAGCCCCTTCGGGGCGCAACCCACGGAGCCGCACAGGCAGTGCGGCTCTGTGGGGCGCTGACTGTCGAATTGGCCCATGGGGACTAAGACAGTGTCCTACATGGTCAGTTTGAGGAGGCGTTTGTAGCAGCAGAGTGCGGCTGCGAGGCCGAGGAGGGCCAGGTAGTTGCGGGGGTGGCGTTCGTAGCGGATGGTGAGGCGGCGGTAGCCGGTCAGCCAGGAGATGGTGCGCTCGATCACCCATCTGCGGCGGCCGAGACGTTC
>NZ_JBWKFM010000019.1:0-146514 GCF_056434285.1 Streptomyces sp. NPDC044063 | reverse complement strand
AAACGCCCGGTTACATTCCGAACCCGGAAGCTAAGCCTTTCAGCGCCGATGGTACTGCAGGGGGGACCCTGTGGGAGAGTAGGACGCCGCCGAACTCCTTTTGAATGCCGTAGGCCCTGGAAACAGAGAAATCTGATTCCAGGGCCTACGGCTTTTTTGTTTTTCCGGGGGTCGTCCATTACGGCGCCCCCGCCGGGCCCGTTACGGTGTCGACCATGAGCGGCGGGCTGACACAGCTGATGTGGGACGAGGCGGTAACGGGCTATGACTTCGGGCCGGGGCATCCCATGGATCCCGTCCGGCTGTCGCTGACGATGCGGCTGGTGGAGGCGTACGGGCTGGACCGGGTGGCGCGTACGGTGGCCGCCCCGCCCGCGGGGGATTCGACGCTGCGGCTCGTGCACCGGCCGGACTACATCGAGGCCGTGCGGGCGGCGTCCGCCGATCCGCGGTCGGCGGACACCTCGTACGGGCTGGGGACGGCGGACGACCCGGCGTTCGCGGGGATGCACGACGCGTCCGCGCTGATCGCCGGGCAGTCGGTCGCGGCGGCGGAGGCGGTGTGGCGGGGAGAGGCCCTGCACGCGGTGAACTTCGCCGGCGGGCTGCACCACGCGATGCCCGGCGGCGCTTCCGGGTTCTGCGTCTACAACGACGCCGCCCTGGCCGTCGCCCGGCTGCTCGAGCTGGGGGCCCGGAGGGTCGTGTACGTGGACGTGGACGTCCATCACGGCGACGGGGTCCAGGCGGTGTTCTGGGACGACCCCCGCGTGCTCACGATCTCGCTGCACGAGCATCCCCGGACGCTCTTCCCGCAGACCGGCTGGCCGGAGGAGACGGGAGGGCCCGGTGCCGAGGGCACCGCGGTCAATGTCGCGCTGCCGGCGGGGACCGGGGACGCCGGGTGGCTGCGGGCCTTCCACGCGGTCGTGCCCGAGCTCGTGGCGGCCTTCCGGCCCGAGGCGCTGGTGACCCAGCACGGGGCCGACACGCACTTCGAGGACCCGTTGGCGCACCTGGCCGTCTCCCTCGACGCCCAGCGGCTCGTGGCGGACGCCTGCCACCGGCTGGCGCACGAGCACGCCCAGGGGCGCTGGGTGGCTCTGGGCGGCGGGGGCTACGCGGTGGCGGACGTCGTGCCGCGGTCCTGGACCCATCTGGTGGGGATCGCGGCGGGCCGGCCGGTGGAGCCGGAGTCCGCGGTGCCGGAGGAGTGGCGTGCCGAAGTCTTCCGGCGGACCAGGCAGTTGGGGCCGCTGCGGATGACGGACGGGCGTGAGCCCGTCTGGCGGGACTTCTCCGACGGCGGCTACGACCCCGCCGACCGGCTCGACCAGGCGGTCCTGGCGACCCGTCGGGCGGTCTTCCCGTCCCACGGCCTGCTCCCGTGACCGGACCCCGCCCCCACCGGACCCCAACCCCTCCTCCCCCCGCCCTCGGCGAACGCCCGACGGTCCGTTAGCCCACGCGTGGGACCCCGTGACGGAATGCCTCGTGGACCGCTGCCCGGTCCGCGAGCATCGGCGGCGTGCCGAGCCCCGTCGTCCGCTCCTCCGTCGTCCTCGGGCCCCGTGCCCTCCGTGCCCACCTCCTCTCCAGCGGCCTCGCCGGTGCCGTGGCGACCTCGCGGGAGCGGAGTCTGACGCGCTATCGGCTGTTCGTCGCCCGCGACCCACGGGTGCTGATCGGTCTGGAGCCGAAATATGACTGGCGCTTCGATGACTTGTTGCGCCTGATGAGCAGAAGGTGTGGAGTTTCGGCCGATCCCAAGGACACTTCAGGGCATGATGTGATCGACCCGGATCGCACGATGGTGGCACTCGATGCCTTCGCGGACCGTCTCGCGACGGTGGCCGCCACCGGCGCGCCGGTGCTCCTGGGCACGGGCCACCCGCACCGACTCCTGGGCTTCTACGCCTCCTTGGCGGCGGCCCTGTCGTCGGCGGGATGCCACGTCCTCACCCCGGCGCAGGGTCGAAGTGTCGACATAACGACCCGGTTCGGCGTACGCACGTACAACCTTGACTACGTCCGGGGAGTCGCGCTGATGCGTGAACCCGGCGCGCGAAAAGCCGGGAGTGAGCCGGGCGCGCATACGCATTCACCGCTCCCGGTTCGTACCGCGCTGGCAGCCGCGGCGGCGGGGGGCGGACCCCTTCCGGCGTTGGTCGTCGGGGACCACGGGTGGGTCTGCGGGGCAGGTCAGCTGGGCATTGAGGCCATCGGGCTGGCCGACTCCGACGACCCCGCGCCGTTCGTCGGGCAGGCCGAGGGGCGAGTGTCCGTCGCCGTTCCGCTTGATGACACTGTGCGGTCTGATTACTACCGACCGCTTACTCGCTATGTACTCAATCGAGCGTGTCTGTCACAGTAGGCGGCCGATGGCTGCTCCTCTTCCCCACTCGCATCACCCGCCCCTAACCTGGGGAGTGAGCGCGCAGCGACGAGGAGTCACCGGAGGGGAAGCCGGTGCGCGTCATGTGCGGAAGGTTCAGGTGTGTCATGGCTGCTGGCGAAAGGCCTCTCAACGAGGTCGTGTTCCTTACCGTGGCGGAAGTCGCCGCGGTGATGCGTGTGTCCAAGATGACCGTGTACCGCTTGGTGCACAGCGGTCATCTGCCGGCGATCCGGGTGGGAAGGTCGTTCCGGGTCCCAGAGCAAGCGGTTCACGAGTACCTCCGGGAGTCCTTCGTGGGGGTGGAAACAGCCTGAGGCCCCCCTCGGATTACGCTGATCGCCCGGTGGCGGGTAGGCTGGCCCGATGTAGGTCGTGTGGGCTCGGACGCCCCGCACCGAGTGAATCGATGTAAGCGAGGGTAGTCGTGGGCTCTGTTATCAAGAAGCGGCGCAAGCGGATGGCCAAGAAGAAGCACCGCAAGCTGCTCAAGCGCACGCGTGTTCAGCGTCGCAACAAGAAGTAAGCACGCCGCTGTGCTCGTCCCGCAGCCCTCTCACCGGTCCCCGGTGGGAGGGCTGCGGTGCGTTGCGGGGAGTAAAGCCTTCGCTACGGCTTGAAATGACGCCCGACCCGTCCGGCGGTCATCACAGTGCAACAACGACCCGCTACGGTGGCCGCGACAGGGCACCTCTCAGGTGGGAAGAAAGGCGCTGATCTTGGGCAAGGTCGTGCTCGTCACCGGAGTCGCACGGCAACTGGGCGGTCGTTTCGTCCGGCGCATCCAGCGCGAGCCCGACGTCGACCGGGTCATCGCGGTGGACGCGGTGCCACCCGAGCACCATCTCGGCGGGGCCGAATTCCTACGGGCGGACATCCGCCACCCCACGATCGGCAGGGTCCTGGCCGAGCAGTCCGTGGACACCGTGGTGCACATGGACGTCAACGGCACCCCCCTGGGCAAGCGCGGCAGCCGGGCCACGGTCAAGGAGACCAACGTCATCGGCACCATGCAGCTGCTCGGTGCCTGCCAGAAGACCCCCTCCGTCAAGCGGCTGGTCGTGAAGTCGAGCACGAACGTGTACGGTTCCGCGCCCCGCGACCCCGCGGTCTTCACCGAGACCACGCCCCCCAAATCGCTGCCCAGCGGCGGCTTCGCCAAGGACGTCGTCGAGGTCGAGGGCTACGTCCGCGGCTTCGCCCGCCGCCGGCCCGACGTCGCGGTGTGCGTCCTGCGCTTCGCGAACATCCTGGGGCCCTGCGCCGACTCACCGCTCGCGGAGTACTTCTCGCTGCCCGTGCTGCCCACCGTGCTCGGCTTCGACCCGCGCCTGCAGTTCGTCCACGAGGACGACGCGATCGAGGTGCTGCGGATCGCCGCCGGCGAACCCGTCCGCTCCACGCTCAACAGCGGCACCTTCAATATCGCGGGGGACGGTGTGCTGCTGCTCTCCCAGGCCGCCAGGCGCCTCGGACGCCCCACGCTGCCCTTCTTCCTGCCCTCCGTGACCTGGGTGGGCTCGGCGCTCCGGTCGGCCGGTTTCCTGGACTTCTCGCCCGAGCAGATCCGGCTGCTCACCCACGGCCGCGTCGTGGAGACGACGCAGATGCGCGAGACGCTGGGCTTCCGCCCCCGGTACAGCACCCCGGAGGCGTTCGAGGACTTCGCCCGCAGCCGCGGCCCGGGGCTGCTCCCGCCCGAGACCCTCGCCCGTACCGTCGACCGGATCGCCGCGCTGATGCCTGCCGGCCGCGGCCAGAACTGAGGAGCGCACGCACCATGGCCGATGCGAAGGTCATTCCGTTCGGCGAGGAGCCCCGGGCCAAGAGGAAGGCCAGGCGCGGGGGAGCGGGTCGTACGCAGCGGGCGGCGGCGCCGCTCGCACCGGTGCCGGTGCCCCGGGACGAGGCGGCCCCGCCCGCCGCCGAGGGCCGTCCGGAGCCGCCCGCCGCCGCGGCCGACGTCCCGGCCGAGGCCGGTGGCTGGGAGCGGAAGCTGGCCCACGGGCTGAGCTTCCTGCGGCGCCGGATCACCGGCGACTACGAGGTCGACGACTTCGGGTACGACCAGGAGCTCACCGACCACGTGGTGATGTCCCTCCTGCGGCCCTTCAAGGAGAAGTACTTCCGGGTCGAGGTGAAGGGCGTCGAGAACATCCCGGAGAAGGGCGCGGCCCTGATCGTCGCCAACCACTCCGGCACCCTGCCCGTCGACGGGCTGATGCTCCAGGTGGCCGTGCACGACCACCACCCGGCCGGGCGGAACGTCCGGATGCTCGCCGCGGACCTCGTCTTCATGCTGCCGGTCATCAACGAGATCTCCCGCAAGCTCGGCCACACCCTCGCCTGCGCCGAGGACGCCCAGAAGCTCCTGGAGCGCGGCGAGGTGGTGGGTGTGATGCCGGAGGGCTTCAAGGGGATCGGGAAGCCGTTCTCCGAGCGCTACAAGCTCCAGCGCTTCGGGCGGGGCGGCTTCGTACAGACGGCACTGCGTGCCGGGGCGCCGATCGTGCCGTGCTCGATCGTCGGGGCCGAGGAGATCTACCCGATGCTCGGCAACTCCAAGACGATGGCCCGGCTGCTGAACATCCCCTACTTCCCGCTGACGCCGGCGTTCCCCTGGCTCGGGCCGCTGGGGCTGGTGCCGCTGCCGACGAAGTGGACCATCCAGTTCGGCGAGCCGATCCCCACGGACGGCTATCCGGCGGAGGCGGCCGACGACCCGATGCTGATGTTCAACCTGACGGACCAGGTCCGGGAGACGATCCAGCACACCCTCTACAAGCTGCTCGTGCAGCGGCGGTCGGTGTTCTTCTGAGCCGGGCCCCTTCAGGGACCCTTCGCTCCGAAGTACACCGACCGCAGGAAGAGCACCGACCGCCGTTCTCGCCTACCGGTCGTCCTCGCCGTGGATGCCCAGCCCCGGCAGGATGTCCGGGAGGAGCGGCGGGATCGTGATGTCGGGCTGCTTGGACGGCTTGCCGTCCTTGCCGTGCGCCCGGTCCGGTCCGGCGCTGCCGGAGCCGGCCGGGGGCTGGAGGAGCCCCGTACCGCCCAGCAGGCCCTCCTGCTCGTCGTGGGTGCCCGGCGAGGACTGCTGGGGGCGCCCACCCGCGCGCTTGCCGTCGGACCGCTCGGGGGTCTTCGACGCGGGCGCCGAGTGGCCCTTGCCGCCCGGGGTGCCGGGGTCCGCGGCCCCCTCCCGGCCGGTGCCGCCCGACTTGCCCTGCTTGGCGTCCGGGAGCAGGGAGCGCAGCGGCGCGACGTCATCGTCTATGGCGGTGAAGACCGAGGTCACGTCGTCCGCCACGTCGGTGAGCTGGTGGGGCAGGCGGGTGCGGAGCTTGCTCCAGCTCTCGCGCTGCGAGGCGGAGAAGGACGAGAGCCGCTCGATGGGACCGAGGGAGCCGTCGCGCTCGTAGACGCCGTGGAGGAGGCGGTGGCCCTCGGCGGCGTCGCGGCGCATGCCGGAGAGCGTGCCGCGGATCTGGGCCAGGGTGTCCTGGTCGAGCTCGCCGGTGCGCCCGCGCTCCATCAGCCGGCGGACCTCGCCCATCCGGGTGCTCGCCTGGTCCAGGAGCAGCCCGCCGCGGGCGGAGTCACCGTCGGCCATGCCGAGCTTGAGATCCTCCATGCCGCGCTTGAGGCCGTAGAGCGTGTCCCCCGGCAGGGCGTTGGAACTGGCCGTCGCCACGCCGCCGAAGGCACCCGCGGCCACGCCGACCGTGAGCCCGCCCGCCGCGAGCCCCTTGGACCAGCGGGAGCGCGGCCTGAGCCGGCTCAGCGCGCGGTGCGCGCCACGGCCGGAGCGTTGCGGCGGCACGGCCGCCTCCCCGGCGAACTGGGCTTCCATGGCGGCGATCAGCTGCGCCCGCTGCACGGTTTTGACCTCGGCGTCCAGCTCGGGCGCCGGTAGTGCGCCGAGACCGCTCGTCAGGGCCAACAGCTTTGCCTGCTCGGCGTCTTCCGCCGGTGGGTCGGGCTGTGCGGCCGCAGCACGCTGGACTTCCTGGTCCTCCAGGGCCTGGGCGAAGGCGTTCGCCCGCCGGTGCGCCGATACATTCGCGATCACAGGCGGCACCTCCTCTCGTCATGACGTCCGACTCCCGTGGGCACCTGAAGGGTTGCACGCCTTGAGAACATCCACTCGATCGAGTGAGTGATCAGGGGTGCGACGTGGCATCGGGAAGTCTGCATCCCGGACAACGAGCGGCGCGGCAGTCGGGTTACGCGGCCGGGACGAGGTGTCCGCCGGTGAGTGAACCTGGGCATCGGGTGGGCGTGGCGTCAGCGGGCGTCGTCCGGGAGGAGTCTCGCCAGGGTGCGTACCGCTCGGTACTGGAGGGTCTTGATCGCGCCCTCGTTCTTGCCCATGACACGGGCGGTCTCGGCGACCGACAGACCCTGCAGGAAGCGCAGGGTGACGCACTCCTGCTGCTGAGGATTGAGCTTGCGCACCGCCTCCAACAGGGCGGCGTTGGAAAGCGATTCGAGGACGGAGTCCTCCGGGCTGCGCTCGACCTCATTGGCGTCGAGCATCTCCCCGGTGGTGACCTCCAGCCGGAACCGGGACGACTTGAAGTGGTCGGCGACCAGATTGCGGGCGATGGTCACGAGCCAGGCGCCGAAGTCGCGGCCCTGCCAGGTGAAGGTGCCGATCCGGCGCAGGGCGCGGAGGAAGGTCTCGCTGGTCAGGTCCTCCGCCGTGGCCCGGCCGCCGACGCGGTAGTAGATGTAGCGGTAGACGGTGTCGGCGTACTGGTCGTAGAGGCGGCCGAAGGCCTCGGCCTCGCCCGCCTGGGCGCGCTCGACCAGGTCGAGCATGCGGGCGCTGTCGCTGTCGGCGCTCGGGCGGCGGGTCGTCGTGGACGTTCCGGAGCCGGCTCCTCGGCGGGCGCGTCTGCCGACGGCCGCGCTGCTCTCGGCGAGGGCGTAGCAGGGGCCGGCAGGGCCCCCCGCCATGGCAGGGACCGGCAGGGCGAAGGCGGGGACGGCGTACGCGGTGGGGACGAAGCCGCGTAGACGGTCGAGGACCGCCGCGCGCAGCGTAGCCAGGCCCGAGGCGTCAACCCCGACGTGTGGGTACACGGGACTCCCAGAGGCAGAGCTTCCATCACGTGCAGTGCGGGACCGTTCACTCGTCGTAGGGACAAGCGGGTACCGGCTTGCGTCTGAGGAGAATAACCCTTCGTACAGGCAGCGCTACACCGAGTTGCTTAAATCATCGTTTCCGTTCGATCTGGGTGCCATTGATGACAGATCAAATGTCGAACCCACGATGGAAGTTGACCGGATTTGCTGAGGGTGTGGCCGATTGGGCAGCGTGTTGTGGCAATCCGGACACAGCAGGACTGTCGTGGGCCATGTGGGGGTATGACAACAGGATTGCCTGTGCGGCCAGTTCGGTTACGGGCCGTGGCCAGGAGGCGCGCCGGAGGTGTCGCCCGTATTGGTGATGTGACGGAAGTGCCGGTCGGGGCGGTCGCGTTCAGCGACGGCGGCGGCGCACCGCGACGGCGGCCGCGGCACCGCCCGCCAGCGCGCCGACGGCGGCCGCGGCCGGAATGCCGATCTTCGCGGCCTTGCGGCCCGTGCGGTAGTCCCGCAGCCGCCAGCCGTGTTCGCGGGCGTGCCGGCGCAGCCGGCTGTCGGGGTTGACCGCGTACGGGTGACCCACGAGCGAGAGCATCGGGACGTCGTTGGCGGAGTCGCTGTACGCGGCGCAGCGCTCCAGGTCCAGGCCCTCGGCCGCGGCCAGCGCCCGGACCGCCTCGGCCTTCGCCGGGCCGTGCAGCAGCTCGCCGACCAGCCGGCCGGTGTAGACCCCGCCGACCGACTCGGCGACCGTGCCCAGCGCCCCGGTAAGCCCCAGCCGGCGGGCGATGATCGTCGCGGTCTCGACCGGCGCCGCGGTCACCAGCCAGACCTTCTGCCCGGCGTCCAGGTGCGCCTGGGCCAGGGCGCGGGTGCCCGGCCAGATGCGCTCGGCCATGTACTCGTCGTAGATCTCCTCGCCGATGGTCATCAGCTCGGAGACGCGGTGGCCCTTGACGATCGACAGGACGCTGTCGCGGGCGTCCTGCATGTGCTCGGGGTCCTCGATGCCCGCGAGCCGGAACCAGGTCTGCTGCCAGGCGAAGCGGGCCAGCTCGCGCTTGCCGAAGAAGTGGCGCTTGTAGAGGCCGCGGCCGAAGTGGAAGATCGCGGCGCCCTGCATGACCGTGTTGTCGAGGTCGAAGAACGCGGCGGCGCGCACGTCGCCCGCGACGGGGAACTCCGGCTCGGGCTCCCCGGCGCCGGGAAGCCCCGCCTGGGCCAGGGCCTCGTCGTTCTCCTGCGCGGACTTGCGGGCTGCCTCCGCCGCGGCCTCGCCTGCCAGCACGCTGCGTGCGGTGGCGGAGCGCCGACGACGGGTGAGCCATCCGAGTGCGGCCATGCGGCGAGCATAGTCACTTTGTTCGGGGTAACCGGAAGTCGGGACGGTGCGATGGCGTGAACTCTGCGCATCGGAGCGGTTACGCACCGCCCGACCTCAGCCGCCCAGCGCCTTGCGCAGCCGGTCGGGGTTCACCCGCCAGAAGTCGTGCTGCTCGCCGTCGACGAGGACGACCGGGATCTGTTCCCAGTACTTGCGGTGCAGCTCCTCGTCCTGGGTGATGTCCTTCTTCTCCCAGCGGGCGCCCAGCTCGGCGCAGACCTTCGCGATGACGGCCTCGGCGTCGTCGCACAGGTGGCAGCCGGGCTTGCCGACCAGCGTGACGACGCTGTCGGCGGGGTTCTTGCGGGGGGTGCGGCGCAGCAGGGGGCTCATGCCGGCAATTGTGCCGCCCCGGGCGATCCGCGCGCGGCCGGAATGGGTGCCTGAGTCGACTACCATCGTGGGCGTTTTGTTGGTGTCCGGGAGTCTTTCCCGGCCGGGGGCCCTCCCGGCGGGAGTGGCAGGATCGAGGAGTGAGCGCCCGTGTCCCCGTGCGTGTGCTCGTGGTACTCCTGTGGCCTGTGTGATTGTCGCGAACGGGTCGCCCATGGTTCCCGGACCAGGCCGAATCACCGCGTGACACCCATCACGTTGGCCGGGCAAAACGGACACCATCTTTGTGCACGCGTTCACAAAGGCATAGCCTGCGTTCGACGGGGCGGTCCTGGGACGAGGCGCCGCCCGCAGCCCCGCTCTACCCGCAGGAGCACCGTGGCAACTGGCCGAACTCACCGACCGGCGACCCGAAGCCGAGGAATCCCCGAGGCCACCGTCGCCCGGCTACCGCTGTATCTGCGTGCGCTGACCGCGCTCTCCGAGCGTTCGGTCCCCACGGTCTCCTCCGAGGAGCTCGCCACCGCGGCCGGCGTGAACTCCGCCAAGCTCCGCAAGGACTTCAGCTACCTCGGCTCGTACGGCACCCGGGGCGTCGGCTACGACGTCGAGTACCTCGTCTACCAGATCTCCCGCGAGCTCGGCCTGACCCAGGACTGGCCGGTAGTGATCGTCGGTATCGGTAACCTCGGCGCCGCCCTGGCCAACTACGGCGGCTTCGCCTCGCGCGGCTTCCGCGTGGCCGCGCTCATCGACGCCGACCCCGCCATGGCCGGCAAGCCGGTCGCCGGGCTGCCCGTCCGCCACACCGACGAGCTCGAGTCGATCATCAGCGACAACGGCGTCTCCATCGGCGTCATCGCCACCCCCGCCGGTGCGGCCCAGCAGGTCTGCGACCGTCTCGTCGCGGCCGGGGTCACCTCGATCCTCAACTTCGCGCCCACCGTGCTGTCCGTGCCCGACGGCGTCGACGTCCGCAAGGTCGACCTCTCCATCGAGCTGCAGATCCTCGCCTTCCACGAGCAGCGGAAGGCCGGCGAGGAGACCGCGCAGGGCGCCGCCGCCGCTCCGGCCGCGCAGCCCCGCCCGGCCGCCGGCGTCCGTACCGCCGCGGGTGGCGGAAAGGGACCGGAGGGCGACGTGCCCGCCGTGATGCCGGCATGAGCCTCCTGGTCGTCGGCCTCAGCCACCGCAGCGCGCCGGTGAGCGTGCTGGAGCGGGCCGCCCTCAGCCGCGAGACGCAGGCCCGCCTCGTGCACGACACGCTGGCCGCCGAGCCCGCCACCGAGGCGGCGGTGCTGGCCACCTGCAACCGCATCGAGCTCTACGCCGACGTGGACAAGTTCCACGCCGGTGTGGCCGAGCTGTCCACCCTGCTCGCCCGCCACTCGGGCGTCCCGCTGGACGAGCTCACCCCCTACCTCTACGTGCACTACGAGGACCGGGCCGTCCACCACCTCTTCTCGGTGGCCTGCGGCCTGGACTCGATGGTCGTCGGCGAGGGCCAGATCCTCGGCCAGATCAAGGACGCCCTCGCCCTCGGCCAGGAGCTGCACACCGCCGGACGCCTGCTGAACGACCTCTTCCAGCAGGCCCTGCGGGTCGGCAAGCGCGCCCACAGCGAGACCGGCATCGACAAGGCCGGCCAGTCCCTGGTCACCTTCGGCCTGGAGCAGCTCGCCGCCGGCACCCCCGTCGCCGACTGGGCCGCCGGCAAGCGCGCCCTCGTCATCGGCGCCGGCTCCATGTCCTCGCTCGCCGCCGCCACCCTCGCGCGCGCCGGCGTCGCGCACGTCGCCGTCGCCAACCGCACCCTGGAGCGGGCCGAGCGGCTCGTCGAGATCCTCACCGAGCCCGGCGCCGGCACCCTGACGGCCTCCGCCGTGGCGATGTCCGCCGTCCCCGCGGAACTCGCCCTCGCCGACGTCGTCGTCTCCTGCACCGGCGCCACCGGCCTCGTCCTCACCGCCGGCGCGATACGGGACGCCCTGGCGGCCCGCGGCGGCCTGTGCGCCGTCGAGGAGGGCTGCGGCACCGGCCTCGCCCTGCTCGACCTCGCCATGCCCCGCGACATCGACGCCGCGGTCCACCGCATGGCCGACGACGGCGTCCGCCTCGTCGACATCGAGACCCTGGCCGAGGCCTCCGCCGACGCCCCCATGGCCGCCGACGTCGACCAGGTGCGCTCCATCGTCTCCGACGAGGTCGCCGCCTTCGGCGCCGCCCAGCGGGCCGCCCACATCACGCCCACCGTGGTGGCCCTGCGCACCATGGCCGCCGACGTCGTCGCGGGCGAGATGGCCCGCCTCGACGGCCGGCTGCCCGACCTCGACGACAAGCAGCGCGCGGAGATCGCCCAGACCGTCCGCCGCGTCGTCGACAAGCTTCTGCACGCGCCCACCGTGCGGGTCAAGGAGCTCGCCTCCACCCCCGGCGGCGCCGGCTACGCCGACGCCCTGCGGGAACTCTTCGACCTCGACCCTCAGGCGGTCGCGGCCGTCAGCCGGGCTGATCTTCGGCAAGGCAGCCCCAACACAGCACGGGAGTCGGCATGAACGACACCTTCGACCCTGGGCGCCCGCTGCGCCTGGGAACCCGGCGCAGCCAGCTCGCCATGGCCCAGTCCGGCCAGGTGGCCGAGGCCGTGCGGCGCGTCACCGGGCGCCCCGTGGAGCTGGTCGAGATCACCACGTACGGCGACGTCTCGCGCGAGGCCCTCGCGCAGATCGGCGGCACCGGCGTCTTCGTCTCCGCGCTGCGCGACGCGCTGCTCGCGGGTGACATCGACTTCGCCGTGCACTCGCTGAAGGACCTGCCCACCACCCAGCCCGCCGAGCTCGCCCTGGCCGCGATCCCGCGCCGCGAGGACCCGCGCGACGCGCTGGTCGCCCGCGACGGCCTCACCTTCGAGGAGCTGCCCCGCGGGGCCCGCGTCGGCACCGGCTCGCCGCGCCGCATGGCGCAGCTCAACGCCTGGGCCCGCGAGCTCGGGCTGGACATCGAGACCGTGCCGATCCGCGGCAACATCGACACCCGTATCGGCTACGTCACCAAGGGCGAGCTGGACGCCGTCGTGCTGGCCGCCGCGGGTCTGAACCGCATCGGCCGTGCCGGGGAGGCCACCCAGTTCCTGGACCCCGACCGGATTTTGCCCGCCCCCGGCCAGGGGGCCCTGGCGATCGAGTGCGCCGTGACCAACGCACCCCTCGCCGCCGCGCTCGCCGAGCTCGACGACCCGCACACGCGGGCCGCCGTGACGGCCGAGCGTGCCCTGCTCGCCGCCCTGGAGGCCGGTTGCAGTGCGCCCGTGGGCGCCCTGGCCGACCTGCTGGCCAGCGGGCAGGTTGTCACCGAAATGCGCCTGCGCGGCGTCGTCGGCTCCACCGACGGCTCGACGCTGGTGCAGCTGTCCACCACCGGTCCCGTACCCGCGTCCGAGGAGGACGCCCTTGCCCTCGGCCGCGGTCTCGCCGCCGAGATGCTCGACAAGGGTGCGGCCGGTCTTATGGGGGAGCGAGCACTTTGAACCCCACCGCCCCGAACCACCCCGCGCACGGGCACGTCACCTTCCTGGGTGCCGGCCCCGGAGACCCGGGACTGCTCACGCTGCGCGCCGTGGAGGCACTGGCGTCCGCGGACGTCCTGATCGCCGATCCGCAGGTGCTCGACGTGGTGCGTACGCATGCCCGCGGCACCGTGGACATGCCCGCCCGCACAGTCGCTGACGAGACGTCAAAGGCCGCGGACGTTCCCGTCCTCAGGGACACCGCCAATCTTGTCATGACGGCCGCGCGCGGCGGCAAGCGGGTCGTCCGTGCCGTTCTCGGCGACCCCGGCCTCGACGGCGACGCCGCCGAGGAGATGCTGGCCTGCGCCGACAACGGCATCCCCTTCGAGGTCGTGCCCGGCGTGGCCACGGCCGTCGGCGTGCCCGCCTACGCCGGCGTCCCGCTGCGCGACGGCCGGGGCGGCGACGTCCGCTTCGTCGACGCCCGCACCGCCACCCCGATCTGCTGGGCCGAGGTCGGCACCAGCGAGGCCACCGCGGTCGTCTCCACCACCCTGGACTCCGTGGTCGCCGCCGCCGGCGAGCTGGTCTCCGCCGGTCGTGCCGCCGAGACGCCGGTCAGCGTCACGGTCGCCGGCACCACCACCCGCCAGCGCACCTGGACGGCCACCCTCGGCACGCTCCAGCAGACGCTCAAGGCCGCCAAGGTCCTGCCGTCCGCCGACGGCGCCCAGCCGGTCATAGCCGTGGTCGGCGAGCGCAGCGCCGCCGAGCGGCGCGAGCGGCTCTCCTGGTTCGAGTCCAAGCCGCTCTTCGGCTGGAACGTCCTGGTGCCGCGCACCAAGGAGCAGGCCGCCTCGCTCTCCGACCAGCTGCGCTCCTACGGCGCCGTGCCCAGCGAGGTCCCGACGATCGCCGTCGAGCCGCCGCGCACTCCCCAGCAGATGGAGCGCGCCGTCAAGGGCTTGGTTACGGGACGCTACGAGTGGATCGCCTTCACCTCGGTGAACGCGGTCAAGGCGGTGCGCGAGAAGTTCGAGGAGTACGGCCTCGACGCCCGCGCCTTCGCCGGCATCAAGGTCGCGGCCGTCGGCGAGCAGACCGCCAAGTCGCTGATCGAGTTCGGTGTGAAGCCGGACCTGGTCCCCTCCGGCGAGCAGTCCGCCGCCGGCCTGCTGGAGGACTGGCCGCCCTACGACCCGGTCTTCGACCCGATCGACCGCGTCTTCCTGCCGCGCGCCGACATCGCCACCGAGACCCTGGTGGCCGGCCTCATCGAGCTGGGCTGGGAGGTCGACGACGTCACGGCCTACCGGACCGTGCGCGCCTCGCCGCCGCCGGCCGAGACCCGCGAGGCGATCAAGGGCGGCGGCTTCGACGCCGTTCTGTTCACCTCGTCCTCCACGGTGCGGAACCTCGTCGGCATCGCCGGCAAGCCGCACAATGTCACCGTCATCGCCTGCATCGGCCCCGCCACCGCGAAGACCGCGGAGGAGCACGGCCTGCGGGTGGACGTGCTGTCGCCCGAGCCCTCGGTGCACAAGCTGGCCGAGGCGCTCGCGGAGTTCGGCGCGGCCCGGCGCGACGCGGCCCTGGAGGCCGGCGACCCGGTCACCCGCCCGAGCGAGCGGCGGCCCGGATCGCGTAGAAGGGCACGGAGTTGAGCACCACGTACGGTACGTTCCCGGGGTCCCGGCCCCGGCGGCTGCGCACCACCCCGGCCATGCGCCGCATGGTCGCCGAGACCCGGCTGCACCCGGCCGACCTGATCCTTCCCGCCTTCGTGCGGGAGGGCGTCAGCGAGCCGGTGCCGATCTCGGCCATGCCGGGCGTCGTTCAGCACACCCGCGACACCCTCCGCAAGGCCGCCGTCGAGGCGCTGGAGGCGGGCGTCTCCGGGATCATGCTGTTCGGCGTGCCCGAGGACGCCAAGAAGGACGCCCTCGGCACCGCCGGCACCGACCCCGACGGCATCCTCCAGGTCGCCATCCGCGACGTGCGGGCCGAGGTCGGCGACGAGCTCGTCATCATGTCCGACCTGTGCCTGGACGAGTACACCGACCACGGCCACTGCGGCGTCCTCGACGCCGAGGGCCGTGTCGACAACGACGCCACCCTGGAGCGCTACGCCGAGATGGCGCAGGTCCAGGCGGACGCCGGCGTCCACGTCGTGGGCCCCAGCGGCATGATGGACGGCCAGGTCGGCGTCATCCGCGACGCCCTCGACCAGACCGGCCACGAGGACGTCTCCGTCCTGGCCTACACGGCCAAGTACGCGTCCGCGTTCTACGGCCCCTTCCGGGAGGCCGTCGGCTCCTCGCTCCAGGGCGACCGCAAGACGTACCAGCAGGACCCCGCCAACGTCCGGGAGTCGCTGCGCGAGCTCGCCCTCGACCTCGCCGAGGGCGCCGACATGGTCATGGTCAAGCCCGCGCTGCCCTACCTCGACATCCTCGCCAAGGTCGCCGAGAGCGTCGACGTGCCCGTCGCCGCCTACCAGATCTCCGGCGAGTACGCGATGGTCGAGGCCGCCGCCGCCAACGGCTGGATCGACCGCGACAGGGCGATCATGGAGACGCTCACCGGCATCAAGCGCGCCGGCGCCGGCATGATCCTCACCTACTGGGCCACCGAGGCGGCCCGGCAGCTGTAGTCGTCTGTAGTCGTCGCACAGCCCGTCACACAGCGCGATGGCGGTGCCCCCGGACCCACCGGTCCGGCGGCACCGCCATCGTCGTTCCCGCGTCGTCCCGCCGCCCCCGCGGGCTGCGAAGCCCTCGCGTTTGCGCAGCTCACGCGAGACAGGGCGCATAGTTCACGATCGTCACCCACACAGGTCGTCTCTCACGGAAATGACCGAGGCGTGCCGCCGGGACTCCGACCATCGTTACCGTGTGTGGCAGGACGCTTACGCTACGGAGGCGTGCATGAGTCATGACCCAGAACTCACGGAGGACTGGGAGTACACGCTCCAGGTTCCCTCCGACCCCATGGCGCCGTGCATCGCACGACGCACGCTCCGCACGATCTTCGAGGAACACGGCTTCCTCGAACTCGCCGACACCGCCGAACTCCTCACCTCGGAGCTCGTCACCAACGCCTACCGCTACTCCGACGGCCCGGCCTCCGTCCGCGTCAAACGCGAGGGAGACCGGGTACGGGTGGCCGTCTGGGACACCAACCCCCGGCTCCCCGCCCTCGACGGAGTCGCCCTCCCCGACGCCACCGACGCCGCCGAACGCGGCCGCGGCCTCGGACTCGTCCAGTGGTGCGCCGACAGCTGGGGCGGCTTCGCCCTGCGCGACCAGCCCCAGGGGCTGGTCGGCAAGCTCATCTGGTTCGAACTCGGGGCCGGCGCGGGATGAGCCCCGCCCCGCGGACTAGAGCCGCTCGGGGGTGCGGATGCCGAGCAGCGCCATGCCCTGGTGGAGCGTGCGGGCGGTGAGGCCGCACAGGAACAGACGGTTCTCCACCGCCTCGGCGCTCTCGGCCTTCAGCACCGGGCACTGGTCGTAGAACGTCGTGTAGAGCGAGGCCAGCTGGTAGAGGTACCCGGCCATCTTGTGCGGCGCGAACTCCCCGGCCGCCTCCGCCACCGTCGCCGCGAACTGGTCCAGGTGCAGACCCAGCGCCCGCTCGGCCGGGGCCAGCGGCAGCTCCGGGTGGGCGAGCGGAACGACGTCCCCCGCCTTGCGCAGGATCGACTGGATACGGGCGTACGCGTACTGGAGGTACACCGAGGTGTCGCCGTTGAGGGACACCATCTGGTCCAGGTCGAACTTGTAGTCGCGAGCCGCCGACGTCGACAGGTCCGCGTACTTCACCGCGCCGATGCCCACCTGGGCGGCACGCTCGGCGATCTCCTCCTCGGTCAGGTCCCGGGCCTTCTCCCGGACCACGGCACCCGCCCGCTCGATCGCCTCGTCCAGCAGGTCCACCAGCCGGACCGTCTCGCCCTCACGGGTCTTGAACGGCTTGCCGTCCTTGCCCAGCACCGTGCCGAAACCGAGCTGCACGGCCTTCACGTCGTCGGACAGCCAACCGGCCCGGCGGGCGGTCTCGAAGACCATCTTGAAGTGCAGCGACTGCCGGGTGTCCACCACGTACAGCAGGGTGTCGGCCTTCAGGTTGAAGACCCGGTCGCGGATCGCCGACAGGTCCGTCGCCGCGTAGCCGAAGCCGCCGTCGGACTTCTGCACGATCAGCGGGACCGGATTGCCCTCCGGGCCCTTCACGTCGTCGAAGAACACGCACAGCGCGCCCTCGGAGCGGACCGCGACGCCCGACTCCTCCAGCATCCGGCACGTCTCGGCCAGCATGTCGTTGTAGCCGGACTCGCCGACGATGTCCTCGTCGCGGATCTCCACGTCCAGCTTGTCGAAGACCGAGTAGAAGTAGATCTTCGACTCGTCCACGAACCGCTGCCACAGGGCCAGCGTCTCCGCGTCCCCGGCCTGGAGGTCCACCACCCGGCGACGGGCCCGCGTCTTGAACTCCTCGTCCGAGTCGAAGAGCGCGCGCGAGGCCTTGTACAGCCGGTTCAGGTTCGACATGGCCTCCTCGCCGGAGGCGGCCTCGTCGGTCTCGGCGGCCTTGTGGTCCAGCTCGTGCGGGTGCTCGATCAGATACTGGATGAGCATGCCGAACTGAGTGCCCCAGTCGCCGATGTGGTGACGGCTGACCACCTTCTCGCCGGTGAACTCCAGGAGCCGGACGACCGAATTGCCGATCACCGTGTTGCGCAGATGACCGACGTGCATCTCCTTGGCCACGTTCGGCTGCGCCCAGTCGATCACCGTGGTGCCGGGGTGCTCCTTGAACGGCACACCCAGCCGGTCGTCCGCCGCACGGGCGGCCAGCGTCCCGGTGATCGCCCGGTCGGTGATGGTGATGTTGAGGAAGCCCGGACCCGAGACCTCGACCTCACCGATCAGATCGTCGGCCGGAAGGCCCTCGACGACCTTGCCCGCCAGCTCCCGCGGATTGCCCTTCAGGCGCTTCGCCAGCGCCAGCATCCCGTTCGCCTGGAAATCCGCCCGGTCGCTTCGTCGCAGCAGCGGGTCGGCGGCACCGGCCTCCGGCAGAGCGGCCGAGAGAGCGTCCGCGATGCGCTGATCGAGCGTGGAAGCGAGGGAAGGAACCGAAGCCATGGGATGGGAGCCATTCCGTTGGGCGACATTTTCGACACCCCGAGTATCCCACGCGCCTATCACGGCCCCCACGGAAAATCCCCCGCCCCCGTCATCCCGCCGGGCAACCCCGGAGCCACCCCCACCGTCTGGGAGAATGGTCATGCCAGGACCGTAAGGAAGGAAGTGCCGTGGCTCAGGCTCAGAGCACCGAGGCCGACTGGGTCTCCCGATTCGCCGACGAGGTCATCGCCGAAGCGGAGCGCCGCGCACCCGGCAAACCGATCGTCGTCGCCTCGGGCCTGTCCCCCTCCGGCCCCATCCACCTCGGCAACCTCCGCGAGGTCATGACGCCGCACCTCGTCGCCGACGAGATCCGCCGCCGCGGCCACCAGGTCCGCCACGTCCTCTCGTGGGACGACTACGACCGCTACCGCAAGGTGCCGAACGGCGTCCCCGGCATCGACGCCTCGTGGGCCGAGCACATCGGCAAGCCGCTCACCTCCGTCCCGGCCCCCGCCGGCTCGGAGTACCCGAACTGGGCCGAGCACTTCAAGGCCGCCATGGTCGCCGCGCTCGCCGAGCTCGGCATCGAGTACGACCCGATCAGCCAGACGGAGATGTACACCTCCGGCGCCTACCGCGAGCAGGTCCTGCACGCGATCAAGCACCGCGGCGACATCGACGCGATCCTCGACCAGTACCGGACCAAGGACAAGGCCACCGGCCAGCCCAAGGCCAAGCAGCAGAAGCCCGTCGACGAGGCCGAGCTGGAGGCCGCCGAGGGCTCCGGCGCCGCCGCCGAGGACGACGGCAGCTCCGGCGGCGCGGGCTACTTCCCGTACAAGCCCTACTGCGGCGTCTGCGAGCGCGACCTCACCACCGTCACGTCCTACGACGACGACACCACCGAGCTCGCCTACACCTGCGTCTGCGGCCACGCCGAGACCGTGGTGCTCAACGAGTTCAACCGCGGCAAGCTCGTCTGGAAGGTCGACTGGCCCATGCGCTGGGCCTACGAGGGCGTCGTCTTCGAGCCCTCCGGCGTCGACCACTCCTCGCCCGGCTCGTCCTTCGTCGTCGGCGGCCAGATCGTCCGCAAGGTCTTCGGCGGCGAGCAGCCCATCGGCCCCATGTACGCCTTCGTCGGCATCAGCGGCATGGCCAAGATGTCCTCCTCCAAGGGCGGCGTCCCCACCCCCGGCGACGCGCTGAAGATCATGGAGGCCCCGCTGCTGCGCTGGCTCTACGCCCGCCGCAAGCCCAACCAGTCCTTCAAGATCGCCTTCGACCAGGAGATCCAGCGGCTCTACGACGAGTGGGACAAGCTGGAGGCCAAGGTCGCCGACGGCACCGTCCTGCCCGCCGACGCCGCCGCCCACTCCCGCGCCGTCCGCACCGCCGCCGGTGAGCTCCCGCGCACCCCGCGCGCGCTGCCGTACCGCACGCTCGCCTCCGTCGTCGACGTCACCGCCGGCCACGACGAGCAGACCCTGCGCATCCTCAGCGACCTGGACCCGGACAACCCCGTCACCGACCTCGACGAGACCCGGCCCCGCCTGGACCGCGCCCAGCACTGGATGCTGACCCAGGTCCCCGCCGAGAACCGCACCATCGTCCGCTCGGAGCCCGACACCGAGCTCCTCGCCTCCCTGGACCAGGAGGGCCGCGACTCCCTGCGCCTCCTCCTCGAGGGCCTGGACGACCACTGGTCCCTCGACGGGCTCACCAACCTCGTCTACGGCGTGCCCAAGGTCCTCGCCGGCCTGGAGCCCCACGCCAAGCCCACCCCGGAGCTCAAGGCCGCCCAGCGCGCCTTCTTCGTGCTCCTCTACCAGCTGCTCGTCAGCCGTGACACGGGCCCGCGCCTGCCCACGCTGCTGCTGGCCGTGGGCGCCGACCGCGTCCGCACGCTGGTGACGGCCCCGTAAGGGACCGGACGACGTACGAAAGGGCCGCCGCCCGGTGAATCCCACCGGGCGGCGGCCCTTTCGTGCGCTTCCCGCCGGCGACTACTTCTTGTTGGCGTCGCCCACCGCGGTCACGGCCTCCTTGGCCGCGTCCTGGGCGCCCTTCTTGATGTCATCGGCGTCCGGCGTCTTGGCGCCCTCGTAACCCGCGCCGCTGTACTTCACCGTCACCACCACGTTCGCGGTCCGGGCCACGACCGTCGCGTTCCTGAAGTCGTTGTCGCCCTTCTTCGAGTCCGCGGTCACGAGGTTCGCCTCGTCACCGATGCCCGAGGCCTTCTCCGACTTCGCGTCCTTCGCGCCGTCCGCCGTCGTCGCCGCCGCCGTCTGCTTCACCACGAAGTCCGCCGCGCGCTTCTCGCCCGTGCCCAGCGTCGGGTCCGAGACGAAACGCTTCAGCGACACCGTCATCGTGCGGAACTGCATGTCCTTGACGTCCTCGTCGTTGAGGCCGCTCCAGATGCAGCTCGCCGCGTCGTTGGTGTCCGTCGCGGGAAGGGCCTTGCCCTCCTTCTTCTCCGCCTTCGGCACCAGCTTGTCGATCGTCTTCTCGGAGACCGTCTTGCAGACCTCCGGCAGCTTGGCGAACGCCGCCGCCTTCACCGACGGGGACGTGCTCGGCTTCGCGGCGGACTGCGTCGGCTTGCCCGACTCCTTCTTGGACGCCGAGTCGTCGTCCGAGGAGCAGCCGGTGGCGACGAGCATCACCGGTACTGCGGCGCAGGCGAGGATTCGGGCGAGTCGCGGGGCTGTACGTCGGTGCATGGGTCCTTCGCTCATTCGTCAGAGGTGGCGGCGGCGCCTGACGACGCCTACCGGCACGGTACGCGGCCCGCGCCCGGCCGTGGCCGAACCGGGCCCGGTTCGCGGGGCTAATTGCCGAAGTGCCCCGCGTCCAGCTCGCGGGCCAGGCCATGGGCCTTGCCCTGCAGGTCCTGGCTGCTGGGTACGTGCTGCTTGTCCGTCGTCCACTGGTCGTACCCGATCGTCACCAGCACGTTCGAGGCCCGGAAGACCACCGTCACGTCCCGGTGGACGCCCGAGCCCGTCGTCGCCAGCACATCGTTCACGAACGCGTCGTCGCCCAGGTCGTCCAGCACCCGCGGCGCCAGCCGCGGATCGGCGGACATGGACGGATCGGCCGACGGCGCCGCCGACGCGTCACCCAGCTGCGGCCCCGGGCCCGGATCGTTCCGGGAGCTCGGCGTCGAGGCCGGGGACGGCGACCCCGAGGGGTTCGCCGACGCCTTGGCCGAGGGCGCCTTCGCCGAAGGAGCCTTGGCCGAAGGCGACGGCGACGCCGACGGGATACGGGCCGCCGTCGCCTGGCGCTCGTAGAGCTGGAGCGCCCGGTCCTCGTCGCTCACGCCCGGCTGGTACGACACCACGCGCTCGAAGTCGACGGTCAGGTGCCGGGTGCCGTCGGGCGTCTCCAGCTTCCAGCGGCAGCCGACGCGCCGGTCGGTGTCGTAGGTGATCGCGGCCGTGCCGCGCAGCAGCCGCTCGGCCTCCTGCTCGTCGCCGTCGCCCGCGCCGGGCAGCATCCGCCGCACGGTGTCCCGGCTGACGTAGCCGCACGGCTCCGGGAGGCTGTGGTACTTCCCGGGCGGCCCGCCGGGCACCGCCGACCCGGACTGCCCGGCCTTGGCGTCGATGCCCTTGCCGCCGGCCCCGCCGCCCCCGCCGCACCCGGCGAGCACGACGGTCAGGGCCGCCGCGGCCAGTGCGGCTACCGGTGCGTACGCCCTCCGCTGCACTGTCCGTGGCTCCCTTCGCACGAAAATCGGGTTGCCTCCGCTGGGCGGCGGCTGGAGACAATGTGTACCGCACGCGCTGCCGCGTCTGCCGTCCCACTGTCGGGGATGAGCACTTACGTCCGGCTTTTGCGCTTTGTAGACTTTTCGGGGGAATGAGGAAGATATGTCGTACACCGAGGTGCCCGGAGCCCGGGTCCCCATACGGATGTGGGCGGACCCCGCCACGGTCGAGCCCGTAGCCATGCAGCAGCTGCGGAACGTCTCGACCCTGCCCTGGATCGAGGGCCTCGCCGTGATGCCGGACGTCCACTTCGGCAAGGGCGCCACCGTCGGCTCGGTGATCGCGATGCGCGGCGCCGTCTGCCCGGCGGCGGTCGGCGTCGACATCGGCTGCGGCATGTCCGCGGTCAAGACCTCGCTGACGGCCAACGACCTCCCCGGCGACCTGGCCCGGCTGCGCTCGAAGATCGAGGCGGCGATCCCGGTCGGCTTCTCGATGCACGACGACCCGGTGGACCCGCGCCGGCTGCACGGCCTGCCGACGGCCGGTTGGGACGACTTCTGGGGGCGGTTCGACGGGGTGGCGGAGGCGGTCAAATTCCGTCAGAGTCGGGCGCTGAAGCAGATGGGAACGCTCGGATCCGGAAATCACTTCTGCGAAGTTTGCATCGATGGCCAGGGATTTGTCTGGCTGATGCTCCACTCCGGCTCCCGCAACATCGGCAAGGAGCTGGCCGAGTACCACATCGGCGAGGCCCGGAAGCTCTCCCACAACCAGAACATCGTCGACCGCGACCTGGCGGTCTTCCTGGCGGACACCCCGCAGATGGCGGCCTACCGCCACGACCTGTTCTGGGCGCAGGAGTACGCGAAGCACAACCGCGAGATCATGATGGCGCTCTTCAAGGACGTGGTCCGGTCGGAGTTCAAGAAGGCCAAGCCGATGTTCGAGCAGGTCATCTCCTGCCACCACAACTACGTGGCCGAGGAGACCTACGAGGGCGTCGACCTGCTGGTCACCCGCAAGGGCGCGATCCGTGCGGGCGGCGGCGAGTACGGCATCATCCCGGGCTCGATGGGCACCGGCTCGTACATCGTGCGCGGTCTGGGCAACCCGGACTCGTTCAACTCCGCGTCGCACGGTGCCGGCCGCCGGATGAGCCGGAACAAGGCGAAGAAGCTCTTCTCCGAGCGGGACCTGGCGGACCAGACGCGGGGCGTCGAGTGCCGCAAGGACCGCGGCGTGGTGGACGAGATCCCGGCCGCCTACAAGCCGATCGAGCAGGTCATGGAGCAGCAGCGGGACCTCGTCGAGGTCGTGGCCAAGCTCAAGCAGGTCGTCTGCGTGAAGGGCTGATCAGTCGGTCTGCGCCTGTGCTTTCTTGCGCAGGCGCCAGCGCCGGAGATTGCAGGACTGCTCGGATCTGCCCAGTTTCTCGGCGGCCTCCGCGATGGAGGCCGCATCGAGCAGGATGTTGTCCTCCACCTGTGTCCAACTGCGACGCGGTCGAGGCGGGCTCATGTGCCCTGGGCGGATCCAGTCGCCCACCTCGACGGCGGCCGAGCGCTTGCGCTCGAGCGCAAGGCTGCCCGGGTAGTACAGGTGGTTTGCCACTGTCACTCCGCTTTCGCGCATGTACATGATGTTGTAGGCGCGGTCCCGTGCGTTCCGGCTGGTCAGTCGTGGGATGCCGAGGGTCAGATTGGTATAGCGGCAGAGGTAGGTGGCGATCGCTGTGCTCGTTGTGGCGAGGCTGACGAACGGCAGGGCTTGGGCGGTGAACCCCACGGCGCCATCGGCATCGATGATTCCGCGGAGGTAGTCGCGTTGTGAGAACGGGACGCGCGGAGGGGCGATCCTGGTGGACTTCTTCCCGTAGGGGAGGCCCAGTTCCACGAGGCGCTCCCTGGCTTCCAACGCGTACACGGTCCAGATCGCGGACCGGTGGTTCTCCGAGAAGTTGGTCGCCCGGGTGCGTTCCTTGATGGTGCTGTTGTAGGGGCACAGTTCCTGGAAGGCGCGGAGGATGTCGATGTCGCGATAGCTGATCTCGACGCTCAGACATCCTCTTCGCCGAGTGTCCGCGTGCATGTGCCCGTCCGCCTGCAGGAAGCCGAACATGTACGCGTAGCGGGGGTCTTCGAGGTCCATGAAGGTCATGGACCGATCGTCGGCCGCCCCCGCCGCTCGGATGTGTGAAACGGCGGGGGCGTCACTCGAACTGACGAGCGTGTGGCGTGTGTACGCGCTGCTTCCGTTTGTGCCGAGGGGTCTTACGCGGTCGGGCCCTGCTCGCGGTCCTCGGGGTACCAGCGGAGCTCCACCGTGTTGCCGTCCGGGTCCAGGACGTAGAGGGACTCGGCGGTGCCGCGGGCGCCGAAGCGGGGGCCGGGGCCGTCGACGACGGTGAAGACGCCGGAGGCGACGACCTCCTGCCAGTCGAGGGGCTCGACGGTGAGGCAGATGTGGTCGACGTTGGACTCGCCGCGCTCGCGGGCGAACAGGTCGATGATCGTGGAGGGGTTCACCCGGACCGAGGGGAAGGAGACCTTCCCCGCGCGCCACTCCTCGACGCGGACCGGCTCCAGGCCGAGCGGGCCGGTGTAGAAGGCCAGGGAGCGCTCGACGTCGGTGACGTTGAGGACGAGGTGGTCGAAGGCGATGACGCGCATGGGTTCCCCCTTGTTCCGTGCGGGCCGCCCGGGTCGGGCGGTTCTCCCCACGAAGCTAGCGCGCCATGATCATTTCCGCATCGTCCCCGGTCAGGACTTTCGGTGCACCTTGTAGTTCGAGGCCTGGGCGCGGGGGCGGACGACGAGGAGGTCGATGTTGACGTGCGGGGGGCGGGTGACGGCCCAGGTGATGGTGTCGGCGACGTCGTCGGCGGTGAGCGGGTCGGGGACGCCCGCGTAGACGGCGGCGGCCTTGTCCTCGTCGCCGCGGTAGCGGGTGAGGGCGAACTCCTCGGTGCGGACCATGCCGGGGGCGATCTCGACGACGCGTACGGGCTCGCCGCACAGCTCCAGGCGCAGGGTCTCGGCGATGACGTGGGCGCCGTGCTTGGCGGCCACATAGCCGCCGCCGCCCTCGTAGGTGGCGAGGCCGGCGGTGGAGGAGAGGACGATGATCGTGCCCTCGGCCTCGACGAGGCGGGGGAGGAGGGCCTGGGTGGTGTTGAGCGTGCCCAGGACGTTGACCTCGTACATCGTGCGCCAGTCGGCCGGGTCGGCGGTGGCGACGGTCTCGGTGCCGATGGCGCCGCCGGCGTTGTTGACCAGGACGTCCACCCGGTCCAGGGTGCGGGCGAAGGCGTCGACGGCGGCCCGGTCGGTGACGTCGAGGGGGTGGGCGACGGCCTCGTGGCCGGCGGCGGTGAGCTCCTCGGCGAGGGCGGTGATGCGGTCGGCGCGGCGGGCGGTGAGCACGACGCGGTGGCCGGCGGCGGCCAGGCGGCGGGCGGTGGCGGCGCCGATGCCGCCGCTCGCGCCGGTGATCACTGCGGTGCGGGTGCTCATGCTGGGCCTCCTGGGGCTGGCGTGGTCTGTGCGCAGCATAGGCCGGGGTCGGTGGCCGGGGTCAGCGGCCGCGTGGTGCGTACATGATCACGGCGACGCCGGCGAGGCAGATCAGGGCGCCGGTGATGTCGTAGCGGTCGGGGCGGTAGCCGTCGGCGACCATGCCCCAGGCGAGGGAGCCGGCGACGAAGACGCCGCCGTAGGCGGCGAGGATGCGGCCGAAGTGGGCGTCCGGCTGGAGGGTGGCGACGAATCCGTAGGCGCCGAGGGCGATGACGCCGGCGCCGATCCAGGCCCATCCCCGGTGCTCGCGCACGCCCTGCCAGACGAGCCAGGCGCCGCCGATCTCCAGGAGGGCGGCGAGGAGGAAGAGGGCGGTGGAGCGGGCGATGAGCATGGGGGCAGGCTACGGGCCGGGTGGAGCCGGACGTCGGCCGCCGGCGGGCCCTAGGGCCAGACGAGGCAGTAGGGCTGGTGCCCGGCCTCGTGGAGGCGATGGGAGAAGTCCTGCCATTCGTGGAGCAGTTGGTAGACGGAGAAGGCGTCGCGGGGGCCGCCCCGGTCGGGGACCGTGGACCAGATGAAGGCCGCGGCGCCCACCGATTCCTCGCCAATGCCGCGCAGCGGGTCCACGACGGTCATGGGGAGCTTGACGACGGCGTAGTCGGGGTGGAGAACGACCAGTTCGAGCGGGGGGACCTTGTGGAGGGGTATGCCCTCGATGCCGGTGAGGACCATGGCGGCGACGGTCTCGGGCTTGATCCTGGTGAACATGCCGCCCATGCCCAGTTCATCGCCGCCGAGCTCCTCGGGGCGCATGGAGATGGGGACGCGGGCCGCGGTGGCGCCGTTCGGCGCGCCGAAGTATTTGTAGGTCACCCCCACTCGGCCACTCCTGCTTTCCGTGCTGTGCTCGCTGTGTTCCGGGCGGTCGCCGTCGCGACGGTGGCGGCCGCGGCGGGCTCGCTCGGGCCCCAGGTCATCGGTGCCCTCGCCCAGTCCGCCACCGCGATGCATATCTCCACCCGACCGCTTTTTTACGCAGCACAGCCCCCGCCGCGCAACCAGATCATCGTCTCAGAGACCTCCCCCGTGGGCGCCGTGCGAAACGCCCGGACGCGACGCGCCGGAGCGCTCTGAGACCATGGCTAGCGTGAGCTACCCATACAGTGCCCCAGTCTCGCAGACGCTCTTCGACCGTGCGGCGGTCGTGACGCCCGGTGGCGTGAACTCTCCGGTGCGCGCGTTCCGCGCCGTGGGCGGTACGCCCCGCTTCATGGTTTCCGGTACGGGTCCGTACCTGACGGACGCGGATGGCCGGGAATATGTGGACCTTGTGTGTTCCTGGGGGCCGATGATTCTCGGCCATTCCCACCCCGAGGTGATCGCCGCGGTGCAGGAGGCCGTCTCGCGTGGTACCTCGTTCGGTACGCCGGGTGAGGGCGAGGTGGCGCTGGCCGAGGAGATCGTCGCCCGGGTGGAGCCGGTGGAGCAGGTGCGTCTGGTGTCCTCGGGCACCGAGGCGACCATGTCGGCGATCCGGCTGGCGCGCGGTTTCACCGGCCGGGCCAAGGTGATCAAGTTCGCCGGCTGCTACCACGGCCATGTGGACGCGCTGCTGGCGGCGGCGGGCTCGGGGCTGGCCACGTTCGGGCTGCCCGACACGCCCGGGGTCACGGGCGCGCAGGCCGGTGACACGATCGTGCTGCCGTACAACGACCTGGAGGCCGTGCACGCGGCGTTCCACGCCCACCCGGGTGAGATCGCGTGTGTGATCACCGAGGCGTCGCCGGGCAACATGGGCGTGGTCCCGCCGCTGCCGGGCTTCAACCAGGGGCTGAAGGACGCGTGTGCGAAGAACGGCGCGCTGTTCATCTCGGACGAGGTGATGACCGGTTTCCGTACGAGCCGCGCCGGCTGGTACGGGGTCGACGGGGTGAAGCCGGACCTGCTGACGTTCGGCAAGGTCATGGGCGGCGGTTTCCCGGCGGCGGCGTTCGGCGGCCGGGCCGACGTGATGGCCCATCTGGCCCCGGCCGGTCCGGTCTACCAGGCGGGCACGCTCTCGGGTAACCCGGTGGCGACCGCGGCGGGCCTGGCGCAGCTGCGGCTGCTGGACGACGCGGCGTACGAGACGGTGGACGCGGTGGCGGCCGAGATCGGCGGCCTGGTGAGCGAGGCGCTGACGAAGCAGGGCGTGGTGCACCGCCTGCAGACGGCGAGCAACATGTTCTCGGTGTTCTTCACCGGGCGCGAGGTGCGGAACTACGACGACGCGCGGGCGCAGGAGGCGTTCCGCTTCAACGCGTTCTTCCATTCGATGCTGTCGCAGGGCGTGTACCTGCCGCCGTCGGCGTTCGAGTCGTGGTTCGTGTCGACGGCGCACGACGCGGCGGCGGTGGAGCGGATCGCGGCGGCGCTGCCGGCGGCGGCGCGCGCGGCGGCCGAGGCGACCCAGGAGGGGACCAAGTGAGCGCGGAGGCGAAGCGGGACGACATCACGGTCGTCCATCTGATGCGGCACGGCGAGGTGCACAACCCGGAGGGCGTGCTGTACGGGCGCCGGGCGGGCTACCACCTGTCGGACCTGGGCCGGCGGATGGCGGACCGGGTGGCGGAGCATCTGGCGGACCGGGATGTGACGTACGTGGTCGCGTCGCCGCTGGAGCGGGCGCAGGAGACGGCGACGCCGATCGCGAAGGCGCACGGGCTGGACCTGGCGACGGACGAGCGGCTGATCGAGGCGGCGAACGTCTTCGAGGGCAAGACGTTCGGCGTGGGTGACGGCGCGCTGCGGAAGCCGGCGAACTGGCGGCACCTGACGAATCCGTTCCGTCCGTCGTGGGGCGAGCCGTACATCGAGCAGGTCGTGCGGATGATGGCGGCGCTGGACGCGGCGAAGGACGCGGCGCGGGGTCATGAGGCGGTGCTGGTGAGCCACCAGCTGCCGATCTGGATCGTGCGCAGCTTCGTGGAGAAGCGCAGGCTGTGGCACGACCCGCGGAAGCGGCAGTGCACGCTGGCGAGCCTGACGACGTTCACGTACCGCGGCGACAGGATCGTTTCGGTGGGCTACAGCGAGCCGGCGCGGGATCTGGTGCCGGCGCATCTGCTGGCGGGTGCGAAGCCGGTCAAGGGCGGCGCGAAGGCGTTCGGGGCGTAGGCCCCGCCGGTTCCGTGCGCTCCGGCTGCCGGGGCGTGGGCCCGGGCGCCGGAGCGCGCGGCCGGGCGTGCGGCGTGGTCCGGGCTTCGGTCCGGGCTGCGGAACACCCCTGAAGGCGAGGAAAAGAGCGCAACCGTCGTAGTTCGACGCGCCCTCCTACCTAATGTCCGTTTATATGGGCGACATATGGTAGCGGGGCGCATCGAGCAGGGACGGAGACGACATGCGCGACATCAGCCGACGGGGTCTCCTCGGGATGGGGGTGGGAGCGGCCGCCGGGCTGAGCGCCGTCACCGGCTGCTCGTCGGAGAAGGAGGCCGGGGCCGGCGCTGGCCGGAAGGCGGGGGACCCGGCGGCCAAGCCGGTGGCCCGGGCCCGTCCGATCGGTGACGGGTCGACGGCGGACGCGGGCGCCCAGCCCCACCAGCCGTCGGAGCCGGTGCCGCTGGAGAAGGGGCAGAAGCCCCCACAGTTCGTGGTCTTCTCCTGGGACGGGGCGGGCGAGGTCGGCAACGGTCTCTTCCCGCGCTTCCTGAAGCTGGCCCGGGAGTACGACGCGAAGATGACCTTCTTCCTCTCCGCGATCTATCTCCTCCCCGAGTCGAAGAAGGAGCTCTACGACCCGCCGAACAACCCGGTGGGCGCCTCCGACATCGGCTACCTGACCGACGGGCACATCCGGTCCACGCTGGAGAACCTGCGCGAGGCGTGGCTCCAGGGGCATGAGATCGGCACCCACTTCAACGGGCACTTCTGTTCCGGGCGGGGCTCGGTCGCGCACTGGACGCCGGCGGAGTGGGAGTCCGAGATCGACCAGGCGGTCTCCTTCGTCACCCGGTGGCGGACCCACACCGGCTTCCGGGACCTGGACCCGCTGCCCTTCGACTACCGCAAGGAGCTCGTCGGCGCCCGTACGCCGTGCCTGCTGGGCCAGGACAACCTGCTGCCGGCCGCGGCCAAGCTCGGCTGGCGCTACGACGCCAGCTCCGCGGGCGGCGAGCAGAGGTGGCCGGGCAAGAAGCACGGGCTGTGGGACCTCCCCCTCCAGCAGATGCCGTTCCCGGGGCAGTCCTTCGAGGTCCTCTCGATGGACTACAACATCCTCGCCAACCAGTCGGTGAACACCACCCGCGGCCCCAGGCGCCACTACTCCGGCTGGCGCAAGCAGGCCACGGAGTCGTACATCGCCGGGTTCGACCGGGCGTACGAGACGAACCGGGCGCCGTTCTTCATCGGCAACCACTTCGAGGAATGGAACGGCGGGATCTACATGGACGCGGTGGAGGAGGCGTTCAAGTACATCGCCGACGACAAGCGCCGCGATGTCCGGCTGGTGTCCTTCCGGCAGTTCGTCGACTGGCTCGACGTGCAGAGCCCGGCGGTCCTCAAGCGGCTGCGGAAGCTCGACGTGGGCGAGAAGTGGCGCGCCCGGGACGACTGAGCGGGCCGGGAGGGGTGCCGCCGCCGGGCGGGGGAAGGGGCCGGACGGACTCCAGGGGGGTGCGGAAGATCCCCAAACCGCCCATGCGAAACTTTTCACATGAGTGCCCGCCGCGCCCTTCGACGCCCACTTTCCCGCCGGCGTACCACCCTGCCGGCCGCCACCCTCGCCGTCGCGGCCGCGCTGTCGCTCACCGCCTGCGGATCCGGCAAGACCTCCGGCAGCGGTGGGCAGACCCAGTTCGTGCAGGGCACGGGCGGGGTCAGCGTGGTCAAGGAACGCTCCGACCGGCAGGAAGCGCCGGACCTCGACGGCAAGACCCTGGACGGCAAGCAGCTGAACGTGGCCGACGCCTACAAGGGCAAGGTCGTCGTCCTCAACGTATGGGGCTCGTGGTGCTCGCCCTGCCGCGCCGAGGCGCCCAACCTGGTGAAGGTCGCCAACGCCTACAAGGACAAGGGCGTGCAGTTCGTCGGGCTCGACACCCGTGACCCCGACCCCGCGCCCGGCCTGAAGTTCGAGAAGGAGTTCGAGGTTCCGTACCCGAGCCTCTACGACTCCTCCGGCAAGCTGCTGCTGCGCTTCCCCAAGGGCAGCCTCAACCCGCAGGCCATCCCCTCCACGGTCTTCATCGACCGGGACGGGAAGATCGCCGCGCGGGCGCTCAAGGCGCTGACCGAGGAAGAGCTGCGCGACACGCTCGACCCGCTGGTCGCGGAGAAGTGACCCCGTGACCGCCACGATCACGCTGGCCGCCGCGGGCGACGTGAACCAGACCGTCCAGAGCGGCGCCCTGCTGCTGGCCCTGCCCGTGGCGGTCCTGGGCGGCCTGGTGTCCTTCTTCTCGCCCTGCGTGCTGCCCCTCGTCCCCGGCTACCTCTCCTATGTGACCGGCGTCAGCGGCGCCGACATGGCCGAGGCCCGGCGCGGCCGGATGGCCCTGGGCGCGTCCCTCTTCGTCCTCGGCTTCACCGCCGTCTTCGTCTCCTTCGGCGCCCTCTTCGGCTTCTTCGGCCAGACGCTCCTCGAGCACAAGCGGACGATCTCCGTGGTGCTGGGCGGCGTGACGATCCTGCTGGGCCTGGGCTTCATGGGCGCCCTCAACCTCTTCGGGCAGCGCGAGTTCCGCTTCCACACCCGGCCCACCATGGGCCTGGTGGGCGCCCCCCTGCTGGGCGCCCTGTTCGGGCTCGGCTGGGCGCCGTGCATCGGACCGACCCTCGCCGGCGTGCTGTCCCTCTCCTCCCAGCAGGCCAGCGCCGGCCGGGGGGCGCTGCTGACCGTCGCCTACTGCGCGGGCCTCGGCCTGCCGTTCGTCCTGGCGGCCGTGGCGTTCCGGCGGGCCCTGGGCGCGTTCGCCCGGGTCAAACAGCACTACGCGTGGGTCATGCGCATCGGCGGCGGGATGCTGGTCGTGGTCGGCCTGCTCCTCGTCACAGGCTGGTGGGACACCATGGTCGCGGACCTGCAGACGTGGTCGAGCAACTTCACCCCGGGGATCTGAACGATGGCCAAGACCGAGAACAGCGCATCCGCACCGGCGCCGGAGGAATCCGACGCCGACGCCGCGGGCGCGCGCATGTCCACCGCCCCCACCGAGGAGGGCGGTCAGGCGGTGCCGGGCTCGTTCGGCGGCGTCCGCGCCCCCGGCGTGCTGGGCGCCCTGGCCTGGGCCGGCCGTGAGACGACCGGCTGGCTGCGCTGGTTCTGGCGGCAGCTGACCTCCATGCGGGTGGCGCTGCTGCTGCTCTTCCTGCTCTCGCTGGCCACCATCCCCGGCTCGCTCGTCCCGCAGACCGGCGTCGACCAGCTCAAGGCCGAGCAGTGGCAGAAGGACCACACCACGCTCGCGCCGGTCTACGAGAAGCTCGGGCTGTTCCACGTCTACAGCTCGGTGTGGTTCTCCGCGATCTACATCCTGCTGTTCGTCTCGCTCATCGGCTGCATCGTCCCCCGCACCTGGCAGTTCGTCGGCCAGCTGCGCGGCCGCCCGCCGGCCGCCCCGCGCCACCTCACCCGGATGCCCGCGCACGCCACCTGGCGCACCTCGGCGGAGCCGGAGCAGGTGCTGGCCGCGGCCGGCCGGCTCCTCAAGCGGCGCCGCTTCCGCACGGCGGTCGCGAAGGACTCCGTCGGCGGCGAGAAGGGCTACCTGCGCGAGGCGGGCAACCTCCTCTTCCACGTCTCCCTGATCGTCATGCTGGTGGCCTTCGCCTCCGGCCAGCTGTGGAAGTCCGAGGGCGGCAAGCTCGTCGTCGAGGGCGACGGCTTCGCGAACAACCTCACCCAGTACGACGACTTCAAGGCCGGCGCCCTCTTCGACGCCGAGAACCTCGACCCGTTCGACTTCGACCTCGACAGCTTCTCCGGCAGCTACGAGCGCACCGGCCCCCAGAAGGGCACGCCGCGCGACTACGCGGCCCACGTCACCTACCGGGAGAAGCCCGGCGCGCCCCGGCGCAGGACCACCATCAAGGTGAACGAGCCGCTGGAGACCGGCAGCTCGAAGGTCTACCTGATCGGCCACGGCTACGCCCCGATGGTCACCGTCCGCGACGGCAAGGGCGACATCGCCTTCAAGGGCCCGATCCCCTCGCTGCCGCTCGACAGCAACGTCACCGAGACGTCCGTCCTCAAGGTCGCCGACTACCGGAAGAAGAACGGCGAGAAGGACGACATCGGCTTCCAGGGCAACTTCGTGCCCACGCTCGACCTGCGCACCGGCACGATGTTCAGCCAGTTCCCGGCGCTGGACAACCCGCGCCTGGTGCTCACCGCCTACCACGGCAACCTCGGCCTGGACTCCGGCCTGCCGCAGAGCGTCTACCAGCTCGACACCACCCGGATGAAGCAGTTCAAGAACCCGGACGGGCGGGCCTTCGCCCAGGCCATGAAGGTCGGCGACACCATGACGCTGCCGGACGGCGCCGGCACGTTGCACTTCGACGGCATCCGGCAGTGGGCCACCTTCCAGGTCTCCCAGAAGCCCGGCAACGAGGCGGCGCTGGCCGGCGCCGTGGCCGCCCTCCTGGGCCTCGCCGGATCGCTGTTCATCCAGCGCCGCCGCGTCTGGGTGCGGGCGGTCCGCGGCGCCGACGGCACCACGGTCGTCGAGCTGGCCGGCCTCGGCCGCAGCGAGTCCGCGAAGCTGCCCGAGGAACTGGCCGACCTGGCCGCCGTCCTCCAGCCCGACGCCCCGCCCGTGACCGCCGGCGACACCCCCGACGGCCCCTCCGAAGCCCCCGCCGCAACGTCCGAAGGAGCGCGCGCGTGATCCTCGCCGCCGCAACCAACGAGAACCTGGCCCACACCAGCAATGTGCTGGTCTATTCGGCCATGGCCGTCTACACCCTGGCCTTCCTCGCGCACATCGCGGAGTGGGTGCTCGGCAGCCGCAGCGCGGTCGGCCGTACCGCCGCCGCCCTCACGGCCACGGCGAAGCCCGCCGTGACCGTGACCACCCGGACGGCCGGGCAGAGCGGCGGCACCGCCGTCCTCGAACGGCCCGAGATCGTCACCCGGGCGGCCCCCGGCAGCCGCGACGTCCCCGACGGCCCCGGCGCCGCCGGCGGCAGCGAGAAGGGCGACCTCTACGGCCGTGTCGCGGTCTCCCTGACGGTGCTGGCCTTCGTCCTCCACGTGGGCGGTGTGCTCACCCGCGCCCTGTCGGTGGAGCGGGCGCCGTGGGGCAACATGTACGAGTTCTCCACGACCTTCGGCATGTGCGCCGTCGGCGTCTACCTGGGCCTGCTCGTCGCCGGGAAGAACGTCCGCTGGCTGGGCCTGCCGCTCACCACGTCGATCCTGCTCGACCTGGGTCTCGCGGTCTCCGTGCTCTACACCGACAGCGACCAGCTGGTGCCCGCCCTCCACTCGTACTGGCTGTGGATCCACGTCTCCTGCGCGATCATCTCCGGTGCCGCGCTGTGGGTGGGCGCCACCTCCAGCCTCTTCTACCTCTTCCGTGACCGCCACGAGGTGCGCCTGGACGAGAACCGGGCCACCGGCGCCTGGGACAACGTCCTCTCCCGACTGCCCTCGGCCGCCACGCTCGACAAGTTCGCCTACCGCGTCAACGCCACCGTCTTCCCGCTGTGGACGTTCACGATCATCGCGGGCGCCATCTGGGCCGAGGCCGCCTGGGGCCGCTACTGGGGCTGGGACCCCAAGGAGGTCTGGTCCTTCATCACCTGGGTCGCCTACGCCTGCTACCTCCACGCCCGCGCCACCGCCGGCTGGAAGGGCCGCAAGGCCGCGTACCTGGCCCTGGTCGCCTTCGCCTGCTACCTCTTCAACTACTACGGCGTGAACATCCTGCTGAGCGGCAAGCACTCCTACGCCGGCGTCTGAGACGCCCGGCCCACGCCCGACACGGCCCGTCCCCCCGCGCTCCCGGCGCGCGGGAGGCGGGCCGCCGTGCTAGACGTGGACCCATGGAGATCCCCTCCCCCTACGGCGCCTCCGAGACGCGGGGCGACATCCACACCCTGCGCTACGAGCTGTCGATCCCCTACTCCGTCGACGAGGTGTGGGACGCGGTGGCCACGCCCGAGGGGCTGCCGACCTGGCTGGCCGCCGCCGAGCCCTTCGAGCCCCGTGAGGGCGGGGCGATCACCCTGCGCTGGCTGAACACCGACGCCGAGGGCAACGCCACCGTCGCCCCCGGGCGGGTCACCGCGTGGGAGCCGAAGCGGGTCGCGGAGTACACGGTCGACGTCCACGGCCGCATCCGCTTCGAGCTGGAGGCCGGACCGCTCGGCGTCGGCGGGACGCTGCTGCACTTCACCAACGAGATGACCGGTCCCGACGACCGGCGCCTGGACTGCCTGGCCGGCTGGCACCACCACTTCGAGTACCTGATGCAGGCGCTGGCCGGGCAGCCGGCCGACTGGTCCGGCTGGACGCTGGACCGCTGGCGGCAGCTGCGCGGGCGCTACGAGCGCGGGCCGCGGCACGAGTGACCCGCGGCGGCCGGGGGAGGCGTCAGCCGCGGGGCGTCCCGCCGCCCGGGCCCTTGTCGTCGTCCTCGGGGCGCAGCGAGCGCAGGAACTCCGGGTTGTCGTCGGGTGCCACCCACCGCCGTTCGGGCCGCCGCGGCCGCGCCGCCGCGCGCGGCCGGCCGGCGACCAGCCAGGCCACGGGCCCCACGAGCACCTCGCCGAACAGCAGGATCACGAACACCCACGCCAGCTTCGGCAGCCCCCGTACCTCGTTCTCCGGGGTGTTGAGGCAGTCGATGAAGGCGTAGATCCACAACGCCAGGATCAGCAGGAACGGCAGATACCTGAGCATGGAGACAGCCCCCGGGAAGCGGTGCTCGGAGCCGCTGGGCGGCCCCCGTGACGGGTCCAGGGTAGTGCGTGCTCGATACTGGAACGCATGGCTTACGACGATCTTCGCTCCTTCCTCCGGGCACTGGAGCGCGACGGCGATCTCAAGCGCATCACGGCGGAAGTCGACCCCTATCTGGAGATCGGGGAGATCGTCGACAGAGTGAACAAGTCGGGCGGTCCCGCGCTGCTCTTCGAGAACGTCAAGGGCGCCTCGATGCCGCTCGCGATGAACGTCTTCGGCACCGACCGCCGGTTGCTCAAGGCGCTCGGTCTGACGTCCTACGACGAGATCAGCGAGAAGATCGGCGGTCTGCTCAGGCCGGAGCTCCCGCAGGGGTTCGTCGGCATGCGCGAGGCGTTCGGCAAGCTCGGCGCGATGGCGCACGTCCCGCCCCGCAAGGTGAAGGACGCGCCGGTCCAGGAGGTCGTTCTCACCGGCGACGACGTGGACCTGGAGAAGCTGCCGGCGCTGTTCACCTGGCCCGAGGACGGCGGCTCCTTCTTCAACCTCGGTCTGACCCACACCAAGCACCCCGAGACCGGCGTCCGCAACCTCGGCCTCTACCGCCTCCAGCGTCACGACAAGCGCACCATCGGCATGCACTGGCAGATCCACAAGGACAGCCGCAACCACTACCAGGTGGCCGCCAAGCGGGGCGAGAGGCTGCCCGTCGCCATCGCCTTCGGCTGCCCCCCGGTCGTGACGTACGCGTCGACCGCGCCGCTGCCCGGCGACATCGACGAGTACCTCTTCGCCGGCTTCGTCCAGGGCAAGCGCATCGAGATGGTCGACTGCAAGACCGTGCCGCTCCAGGTCCCGGCCAACGCCGAGGTCGTGCTGGAGGGCTGGCTGGAGCCCGGCGAGATGCTCCCCGAGGGCCCGTTCGGCGACCACACCGGCTTCTACACGCCGCAGGAGCCCTTCCCGGCGCTCACCATCGACTGCGTCACCATGCGGCGCCGCCCGCTGCTCCAGTCGATCGTCGTCGGCCGCCCGCCCACCGAGGACGGGCCGCTGGGCCGCGCCACGGAGCGGTTCTTCCTGCCGCTGCTGAAGATCATCATCCCGGACATCGTGGACTACCACCTGCCGGAGTCCGGCGGCTTCCACAACTGCGCGATCGTCTCGATCGACAAGAAGTACCCCAAGCACGCCCAGAAGGTCATGCACGCCATCTGGGGCGCCCACATGATGTCGCTGACCAAGCTGATCATCGTGGTGGACTCCGACTGCGACGTCCACGACCTCCACGAGGTGTCCTGGCGGGCCCTGGGCAACACCGACTACGCCCGCGACCTCACCGTCGTCGAGGGCCCCGTCGACCACCTCGACCACGCCTCCTACCAGCAGTTCTGGGGTGGCAAGGCGGGCATCGACGCCACCGCGAAGTGGCCCGAGGAGGGCTACACCCGCGACGGCGGCTGGCCGCACATGGTGGAGTCGGACCCGCGGACGGCCGCCCTGGTCGACCGCCGCTGGAAGGAGTACGGACTGTGAGCGCCGGCGCCGCCGCCGCGCCGCGCATGGGCCGCGCCCGCGGCTTCCTGCGCGTCGTGATGATCGAGCACTCCGTCTTCGCGCTGCCCTTCGCGTATATCGCCTCCCTGACGGCGATGTTCGACAAGGACGAGCGCGTCGACTGGGTCAGGCTCCTCCTCGTCACCGTCGCCATGGTGGGCCTGCGCACCTTCGCGATGGCCTGCAACCGCATCATCGACCGTGAGATCGACGCCCGGAACCCGCGTACCGCGAACCGCGAGATCGTCACCGGCGCCGTCTCCGTCCGCTCGGCGTGGACCGGCGCGCTGATCGCCGTCGCCGTCTTCCTCGGCGCGGCGGCGCTGCTCAACCCGCTGTGCCTGGCGCTGGCGCCGGTCGCGGTCGTCCCGATGGTGGTCTACCCCTACGGCAAGCGCTTCACGAACTTCCCGCACGCCATCCTGGGCCTGGCCCAGGCCATGGGCCCGGTCGGCGCGTGGCTGGCGGTGACGGGGGAGTGGTCCTGGGACGCGGTGATCCTCGGCCTCGCGGTCGGCGTCTGGATCGGCGGCTTCGACCTGATCTTCGCCTGCCAGGACGTGGCGGCGGACCGGGCCCACGGGGTGAAGTCCACGCCGGCCCGCTTCGGCATCGCGGCGGCGCTGTACGGCTCCCGGGTCTGCCATGTGATCACCACGGCGCTGCTGGCCTGGTACGGGCTGGCGACGCACGCGGGGGTGTTCTTCTGGACCGGCCTCGTGGTGGTCGCGGGGGCGTTCCTCTACGAGCACTCGATCGTGCGGCCGGGTGATCTGTCCCGCCTGAACAGGGCGTTCTTCACGGTGAACGGTTTCATCGGGATCATGCTGTTCGTGTGCGCGCTGCTCGACCTGCTGGTGCGGGGGCTGGCGCCGGCCTGACGACCTGATCGGCCGGATCGCCTGATCGGCCGGATCGCCTGATCGCCGTACAGACGCCGGAAGGGGCGGTCCCGTTGGCCGGGGCCGCCCCTTCGCGCGTGGTGCCGGATACGCGGCGTCAGACGCCTTCGAGCCCGGCCTTCCCGGGCCGGCCCGCGCCCAGGCGGTCGCCGCCCAGCGTCAGCGCGGCGCCGAGGAGGTCCTGCGGCCTCAGCTCCTGGGCGCCGGACGGGGCCTCGACGCGGGCGGTCGCGCCGCCCCGGAACGTGACGGCGACCGGCAGTTCGCCCTTCGCCTCCTTGTCGAAGGCGGAGGCGTCGAAGGTCAGGCCGGCGAGGTCGCCGCCGCGGAGGGCGATGTCGACGGTGACGTCCTTGTCGGGGACGTCCCCGAGGTCGTCGTCCCCGCCCTTGTCCTTCCGGCTGAACGGGTCGAGCTTCTCCTGGAGCGGCCGGAGGCTCTCCTTCATGTCCTGGGCGACCTTCTTCGCCGGGACGGTGACCCGCACGTGCTCGGTGCCGTCCTTCGTGCCCGCGTCCTTGAAGCGGGCGTTGTCGCCGACGGCCTTCCTGAACGCGTCGAGGAGCTGCTTCTGGCTCCTGCCGTCGGGCGAGAACGGGTTCGGCGCGGCCTTCCCGCCGCCGCCACGGGCCTCGGCGAGCCGCTCGAACTCCTCGGTGTCGAGGGAGACCCAGCCGCCCTTGAGGAGGCTCTTGACGGCGCCCATGGAGGCGGGCAGCTCGTCGGCCCTGCGCGTCAGTTCGTCGAGGACCGCCTTGGGCGTGCGGGTGTCCGGGCCGCGGCCGGTCCCCTTCCCGGCCGTGCCGGCCAGGGCGAGCACCTGCCCGAGGTCGGCGCGGGCGTAGGCCCTGCGGTCGAGGGAGCGGACCTCCACGAGCCGCTTGCCGCCGCCGGTCGTGAGCTCGTACGCGATGCGCGCGTTCTTGTCGTCCTTGCCGGTGACGTCCTTGAGCGGCTTGTCGTAGGACGCGGTGAAGGAGTACCGCAGGCCGGCCAGGACGTCGGCGTCGGAGCGCTCGAAGTCGTCCTCGCCCTTGAGGGCCTCGTAGATCTTCCCCGCGTCGGCGGCGAAGGACATCTCCGCCGCGTACGACGTCCGCTCGCCCAGCCGGTCGAAGGCGCGCTGGACCTTCGCCGCCGTGCCGAGCTTCCCGGTGTCGCAGGCGGTGGCAGCGGTGGTGACGAGGACGAGGCCGCCGAGCGCGGCGAGGCCCCGGTGGGTACGACGGATGATGATTCCCCCCATGTGGCTGATCTTGCGCAAAACCCAGCTAAATCCAGGAGGATTAAGCATGTCAAAGGACTTTTCGGCCGTGGCTGCGGGCTGCGGATAGGCTCGGGGCGTGGAGCGGTACGAACACACAACGCAGCGCCGGCCCTGGGTGGTGGGCGTTTCCGGCGCGTCCGGGACGCCGTACGCCGCGGCCGTCGTGCGCGGACTGCTGGCGGCGGGCGAGGCGGTGGACCTGGTGGTCAGCCGGGCCTCGCGGCTGACGCTGCTGGACGAGACGGGGATCGCGTTCCGGGACGCGCACTGGCGCGACGACCTGCGGAGCTGGCTGGCGCTGGGCGCCGACGGCAAGCCGGGGACCTTCGATCCGGACGTGTCCGACGTGCGGTACTGGGCGGCGGGCGACCTGGCCGCCGGGCCGTCGTCCGGCTCGTATCCCGTCAAGGGGATGCTCATCGTCCCGGCGAGCACGGCGTGCGTGGCCGGTGTGGCGATGGGGCTGTCGAAGGATCTGCTGCAACGGGTGGCGAGCGTGACGCTGAAGGAGCGCCGGCCGTTGATCGTCGCGGTGCGGGAGACCCCGCTCAGCGGCCAGACGCTCAGACAACTCGTGGCGCTCGACGACGCGGGAGCCGTGGTGCTGCCCGCCTCGCCGGCGTTCTACGCGGGGGCGACGCACATCCAGGATCTGGTGGACTTCGTCGCCGGGCGGGTGCTGGACGCGGCAGGGGTGCCGCACCGGCTCTACCGCCGATGGGAAGGAGAGCTCGGTGGCGCCAGCGGATCCCGCCGTGCGGGCTAGCGCTTCTTGGCGCGCGGCAGACGGAGCCTGGGCTCCGCGCGGCGCTGGTCGGTGGGCTGGTGGGCACGCGAGCGGTTGGCCAGGTCCTGCAGCTCACGCATGCGGGCGTAGGCCATCTCGATCGAGTACACGGGCTCTTCACTCCTGATGATCGAAGGATCGTCGTTGATTCGCTGATCTGGTGAAAGATTTGCGGGGTCTTGAGCCCCGTACGCCTTAGATTCTACACGTAAACCGGCGAGTTCGCTGATTATTGAAAGGTGCCAGGTTATGGACGCGGTGGACAGGCAGCTCATCCAGGCTCTGCGGGAGAACGGCCGGGCCTCGTACGCGGAGCTGGGCAGGCTCGTCGGCCTGTCCGGACCCAGCGTCACGGACCGGATCAACCGCCTGGAGGCGGCGGGGGTCATCACCGGCTACCGCGCGACCGTCAACTCCGCGTCCCTCGGCCTGGGTGTCACCGCCCTGATCGGCATCCAGCTCTCGGACGCCGCCGACCACGAGGACGTGGCCCGCCGGCTGCGCGACCTGGAGGAGATCGAGGACTGCTGGTTCATCGCCGGCGACGACTCCTACATGCTCAAGGTGCGCGTCGGTGACGTGGACGGCCTGGAGCGCACCATCCGCCGGCTGTCCGGCACCAAGGGCGTCGCCCGCACCCGGACCACCATCGTGCTCTCCACCAAGTGGGAGAACCGGGTGGGTGAGCTCCCCGAGGAGGCGTGACGGCGGGGGAGTAGGCTCGTCGGGGATCGACGCGGCAGCGCAGGACAGTGACAGAGAGGCGGGCGCATCCATGGACGCGGGGCTCAAGCGCGAGCTGGAGGAGAAGGTCCACGCCGGTGAGCGGCTGACCCGCGAGGACGGCATCGCCCTCTACGAGTCCGACGACCTGGCCTGGCTGGGCGGTCTGGCCAACGAGGTGCGGACGCGCAAGAACGGCGACGTCGTGCACTTCAACGTCAACCGCCACCTCAACATGACCAACGTGTGCACGGCCTCCTGCGCCTACTGCTCGTTCCAGCGCAAGCCGGGCGAGAAGGACGCGTACACGATGCGCATCGAGGAGGCCGTCCGCCTCGCCAAGGCGATGGAGAGCGAGAACCTCACCGAGCTCCACATCGTCAACGGCCTCCACCCGACGCTGCCCTGGCGCTACTACCCGCGCTCGCTGAAGGCCCTCAAGGAGGCGCTGCCGAACGTCTCGCTGAAGGCCTTCACCGCCACCGAGATCATGCACTTCGAGAAGATCTCGGGGCTGCCCGCCGACGAGATCCTCGACGAGCTCATCGACGCCGGCCTGGAGTCGCTCACCGGTGGTGGCGCGGAGATCTTCGACTGGGAGGTCCGCCAGCACATCGTCGACCACGACACCCACTGGGAGGACTGGTCGCGCATCCACCGCCTGGCGCACTCCAAGGGCCTCAAGGGCCCCTGCACGATGCTCTACGGGCACATCGAGGAGCCCCGCCACCGCGTGGACCACGTGCTGCGGCTGCGCGAGCTCCAGGACGAGACCGGCGGCTTCCACGTCTTCATCCCGCTGCGCTACCAGCACGACTTCGTGGACATGAAGGACGGCAAGATCCGCAACCGGCTCCAGGCGCGGACGACGATGGCGACCGGCGCCGAGGCCCTCAAGACCTTCGCGGTCTCCCGGCTGCTCTTCGACAACGTCCCGCACGTGAAGGTGTTCTGGGTGATGCACGGCGTCCAGACCGCCCAGCTCGCGCTCCAGCACGGCGCGGACGACATGGACGGCTCGGTGGTCGAGTACAAGATCACCCACGACGCCGACAACTACGGCACGCCCAACAAGCTCACCCGTGACGACCTGCTGGAGCTGATCCGGGAGGCCGGCTTCCGGCCGGTCGAGCGCAACACGCGCTACGAGGTCATCCGTGAGTACCCCGGTCCGGACGCCTCGCTGCGCGAGACGCCGCAGGCGATGCGCGTCTGAGATCCACTTCGGGCCGTGCTGTACTGAATGCACCCCCCTTGGTCGCCGTCGAGAAGAAGGTCCCGTCCGTGAGTAGCCAGAAGTACGCGTCGCTCCGCTACACCGCCCTGCGGATCGGCCTGCTCGTCGCCTGCTTCGCCCTGGTATGGGTGCTGTGCTACGCGCACGTCATCCCGCTCGGGGTCGGCGACTCCAACCTGGTCTGGATGGTGCTGCTCGCGCTCATCCTCTCCGCCCCGCTCAGCTGGGTCCTGCTGCGCAAGCAGCGCGACGCCATGTCCGAGCAGATCGTGGAGCGCGTGGACCGGGCCAAGGCGCGGCTCGACGCCAGCGCCGGCCAGGAGGACGGCGCGCAGACGCCCGGCGCGTAACCCTTCTCACACCTTTTCGACGCCCTGTCGCGGAATATCCCTTTCGCGACAGGGCGTCGGCGCGTTTCGGGCCGCGTGCGCCTCAAAGTTCTTCTTGGGGATGCTCAAAGCATGAGTGTTAACGTGGTCGGCATGTCGACGCCCCCGTCCACCCCGGCGTCCGCTCAGCGCGGGCGCATATCGCGCATCCTCTCCGTCCCCTTCTGGGCCCAGATCCTGCTCGCCCTCGTGGTGGGCGGCCTGCTCGGCTGGGTCGCCAAGAGCGGCGACGTCTCCTGGCTCAAGACCACGTTGGACAAAACAGGCGGCATATTCGTCCAGCTGCTGATGGTGGTCGTCGCCCCGCTGGTGTTCTTCGCCATCCTGGTGTCGATCACCAACCTGCGGAACGTCTCCAACGCCGCCCGGCTGGCCACCCGGACCCTGCTCTGGTTCATGATCACGTCGCTGATCGCGGTCGTCATCGGCCTCGCCATCGGCGTGCTCACCGACCCGGGCGCCGGTACCGGCCTGACCGCCGCCGACGGCGCCGAGCCCAAGAAGCACGGCTCCTGGCTGGACTTCCTCACCGGCATCGTCCCCACCGACGTCATCACGCCCTTCACCGAGCTCAACGTCCTCCAGATCGTCTTCATGGCCGCCGTCGCCGGCATCGCCGTGCTGCAGATCGGCGACAAGGCCCAGCCGCTGCTCACCCTCAGCCAGTCCGTGCTGGAGCTGCTGCAGAAGGTGCTGTGGTGGGTCATCCGGCTCGCCCCGCTGGGCAGCCTGGGCCTGGTCGGCAAGGCCGTCTACACCTACGGCTGGGGCCTGATCAGCAAGTACGCGACCTTCACCGCAGACATCTACGTGGGCTGCGCCCTCGTCCTCTTCGGCGTCTACCCGCTGCTGCTGGCCACCGTCGCCAAGGTCAACCCGCTGCGCTTCTTCCGCGGCGCCTGGCCCGCCATCCAGCTGGCCTTCGTCTCCCGCTCCTCCGTGGGCACCATGCCGCTGACCCAGAAGGTCACCGAGCGCCTCGGCGTGCCGCGGGAGTACGCCTCCTTCGCGGTGCCGTTCGGCTCCACCACGAAGATGGACGGCTGCGCCTCGATCTACCCGGCCATCGCGGCCATCTTCGTCGCGCAGGTCTTCGACGTGCCGCTGGAGATCAAGGACTACGTCCTGATCGTCTTCGTCTCGGTCATCGGCTCGGCCGCGACCGCCGGCCTCACCGGCGCCACGGTCATGCTGACCCTGACCCTGTCGACGCTGGGCCTGCCCATGGCGGGCGTGGGCCTGCTGCTGGCCATCGACCCGATCGTGGACATGATGCGCACCGCCACCAATGTGGCCGGCCAGTCCGTGATCCCGGTCCTGGTCGCCTCCCGGGAGGGCATCCTCGACCGCGAGGCGTACGAGACGGCCGACGGCTCGAAGCTCGAGAGCGAGCCGTCGCCGGTCCCCGTCGCCGCGTAGGCGCGTAGGCGCGTAGGACGAGGCACCTTGTGGACGCCCCCGGTCTCCCCCCGAGGCCGGGGGCGTCCGCGTGCCGGGGCCCCGGTTCGGGGGCCCGGCCGCCGGGGGACGGCTGGATCTCTACCCTTGACGTCCCTCCTCCCTGTGATATTACCTGCCGGTAACGTGACGGGGGGGAGGGATTTCTGTCGTGAATGTCATGAGTTCCGTCGAGCCCGCGCAGTCCAAGGCCGGGCGCGGGGGCAGCGGCAAGGCGAAGGCCAAGCGGATGCCCCGGGAGGTGCGCGAGCGCCAGATGCTCGACGCCGCCGTGGAGGTGTTCGCCCGGCGCGGGTACAGCGCGGCGTCCATGGACGAGATCGCCGAACTGGCCGGCGCCTCCAAGCCGCTGGTCTATCTCTATCTGAACTCCAAGGAAGACCTCTTCAGCGCGTGCATACGGCGCGAGGCGGAGTCGCTGATGGCCGCGGTGTCGGCCGCGGCCGAGCCCGGCGCGCCCGCCGACCGGCGGCTGTGGAGCGGCCTGCTGGCGTTCTTCGCGCACACCGCCGCGCATCCCGACGGCTGGGCGGTCCTCAGCTGCCAGGCGCGCACCCACGGCGAGCCGTTCGCGCGGGTGGTGGCGGGGATGCGGCAGCGGATCGTCGACCTCGTCACCCGGCTGATCGAGGAGGCCGCCAAGGCGGCCGCCCCCGCCGTACCGCTGACCGCCCACGAGGTCTCCGGCCTGGCGCACGCGCTCGTGGGCGCCGCCGAGTCGTTGGCCGGCTGGGCCAACTCCGGTACCCGCGCCGATGCCGGCGCCGCCCCCTCGGTGGACGAGACGGCGCGGACGCTGATGAACGTGGTGTGGGTGGGGCTGGACAACCTCGTGAACGGTCGTCGCTGGACCCGCGGGTGAGCCGCGCGGCCCCCGTCGCCGCGCGCCGGGGGCGCGAACACTGGCCCCGCCGGGTGCTCCGGCGTACATTTACGGCCATTGATTTACCGATGAGTAAGGTTACTTGCCGGTCTGGATGTGGGTCTGAACAGGAGCCGCACGTGTCCGTACCGCACAGCACCGCCCTGCCCCCGCTCGTCCCGCCCCGTACGACGACCGTCGCCGGCGTCGTCCGCGAGGCCTCCGTCCCCCCGCTCGCCGCGCCGGTCCTCCGCGGCTCGCTCGGCGACCTGCCCTTCGACACCGCGGCCGACGTCCCCCAGACCGTGGTGATCAGCCGCAAGGAGAGCGGCGGACTGTGGCGGGACGTCTCCGCGGCCCGCTTCGCCGCCGAGGTGCGCTCGGTCGCGGGCGGCCTGGTCGCGAGCGGGCTGCGGCCCGGCGACCGGCTGGCCGTCATGGCCCGCACGTCCTACGCCTGGACCCTGCTGGACTTCGCCGCGTGGGCGGCGGGCCTGGTCACCGTCCCCGTCTACCCCACCTCCTCGCCGGTCCAGACACACTGGATCCTGCGCGACTCCGGCGCGGCGGCCTGCGTCGTCGAGACCGCCGAGCAGGCGGAGGCCGTCGCGGCCGGCGACCTCCCGGACCTCGCGCACCTGTGGCGGCTCGACGACGGGGCCGTCGCCACACTCACCGCCGCCGGCCGGGGGCTGCCCCCCACCGTGGTGGACGGACGCCGGGCCGGCCGCGGCCCCGACGACATCGCCACCCTCATCTACACCTCGGGCACCACCGGCCGCCCCAAGGGCTGCGTCCTGACGCACGCCAACTTCTTCGCCGAGGTCGACAACGCCACCGAGCTCCTCCACCCGGTCTTCAAGGCCACCAGCAAGGAGCCCGCCGCCACCTTGCTCTTCCTGCCGCTCTCGCACGTCTTCGGCCGCATGGTCGCCGTCGGCTGCCTGCGCGCCCGGGTCCGGCTCGGCCACGCCCCCAGCCTCGCCACCGAGGAGCTCCGCGCCGACCTCGCCGGCTTCCGGCCGACGTTCCTGCTGACCATCCCCTACGTCCTGGAGAAGATCTACAACACCGGGCGGGCCACGGCCGAACGCATGGGCCGCGCCGACTCCTTCGACCGCGCCGTCCGCGTCGCCACCCGCCACGGCGAGGCCGACGCGCGGGGCCGCGACGGCACCCGGCCCGGCCCCGGCCCCCGGCTGAGGGCGGCCCGCGCCCTCTACGACCCGCTGGTCTACCGCCGCATCCGGGCCGCCCTCGGCGGCCGGGTCCGCTACGTCATCAGCGGCGGCTCCCCGCTCGGCAGCCGGCTCGCCTCCTTCTACACGGGCGCCGGCATCGAGGTCTTCGAGGGCTACGGGCTCACCGAGACCACGGCCGCCGCCACCCTGACGCCCCCGCTGCGCCCCCGCCCCGGCACGGTCGGCTGGCCGCTGCCCGGCGGCGGGGTCCGCATCGCCGACGACGGCGAGGTGCTGCTGCGCGGCGGGCACGTGTTCGCCGGCTACTGGGACGCCGAACGGCGGGCCGCGACCGGGGCCGTCGCGGGGGAGTGGTTCCCGACCGGAGACCTCGGCGCGCTGGACGCCGACGGCTATCTGACGATCACCGGCCGCAAGAAGGAGCTGATCGTCACCTCCGGCGGCAAGAACGTCGCCCCCGCCCCGCTGGAGGACAGCCTCCGCGCCCACCCCCTCGTCGACCAGTGCGTGGTGGTCGGCGACGACCGGCCGTACGTCGCCGCGCTGATCACGCTCGACGCGGACGGCTTCGCGCACTGGCAGCGGATGAACGGCCTGGACGACGTGCCGGCGCAGGAGCTGGTGGACGACCCGGCGCTGCGCGCCGCGCTCCAGGAGGCGGTGGACGGCGCCAACGCGCTGGTGTCACGGGCGGAGGCGATCCGCCGGTTCACGGTGCTGCCGGTCGCCTTCACCGAGGAGTCGGGGCACATCACGCCCTCGCTCAAGCTCAAACGGGCCGTCATCGCCCGGGACTTCGCCCGCGAGATCGACGCCCTCTACGAACGGTGAGCGTGCCGCGGGGGCCCGGACCCGTACGGCCCGGGCCCCCGCGGACGCGTCCTAGCAGGTGCCGCTCACCGGCCGGCCGGCGAAGCGGTCCGCCAGCCAGTTCGCGGCCGGGACCGCCTCGCTGATCACGCCCAGCACGTGCTCGCCCAGGGGCAGCGACTTCCACTGGACCGTGGCGCCCCCGGCACACCAGTCGGCGCGCAGCCGCCGGCCCACGTCGTACGGGATCAGCTCGTCGATCACTCCGTGGTAGAGGTACACGGGGTGGTCCGGGGCGTGGGTGCCCAGCGTCGAGGAGCGCAGGGCGCGCTGCCAGTCGGGCTGCTGGAGCGGGTCGCGGACGGTGACGTCCGCGATGCGCTTGAAGAGGCCGGCCACGGTGTTGACCACGACGCAGTTCTTCCGCATGAAGTCGATCGAGGCGCGGCCCCGGTCGTTGAGGTAGCGGTCCAGGCCGAGTTCGGGATAGGCCGCGTCGTGGCCCGCGGCGGCCATCAGCACCAGGCCGGCGCCGATCCCGCCGTTGTTCGCGGCGGCGGTCCGGAGCAGGTCGGCGGGCACCCCGCCGGTCGCGGTGCCGCGCACGTCGAGCTCGGGCGCGTACGCGTCGTGCAGTTCGGCGGCCCAGCCGCTCGCCTGGCCGCCCTGGGAGTAGCCCATGATGCCGACCGGGCTCCGTGAGCTCAGCCCGGTGCCCGGCAGCCGCTGCGCGGCCCGGGCGGCGTCGAGGACGGCGTGCCCCTCGGCGCGCCCGACGGCGTAGGTGTGGTCGCCGGGGGTGCCCAGGCCCTCGTAGTCGGTGACGGCGACGGCCCAGCCGCGCAGGGTGAGCTGCTGGATGAGGTTGGCCTCCAGGGTGGTGCCCCGGGGGAAGCCGGCGGAGGGGGCGCAGTGGTCGGCCAGGCCGACGGTGCCCACCGCGTAGGTGACCAGGGGGCGCGGTCCGGTGCGACCGTCCTGGGGGACGATCACGGTGCCGGAGACGACGTTGGGGGTGCCCTTGGCGGTGGTGGAGCGGTAGGTGATGTGCCAGGCCCTGGTGCGGGTGGGCTGGCCGGGCAGGGGGTGGAAGGAGGTGGGGGCCGAGGTGACGATGTCACCGGGCGACCCGGTCGCCGCCGGCGCGGCGGACGCGGTGCCGCCGGGCAGACCGAGCGCGACGGCCAGCGCGGCCAGCGCGGAGAGGGCGACGTGGGCTCTGTGGCGCAGGTGCATGCGGCTCTCCCGACTGTCCTGGGGTGGCTCCGGACGTGGCACAGAACCGTAATGACCGTCCGGTAAGGGGGCGTTGACCGGAACGCTCAGCTTCGCTGACTCCGCAGCCGGTAGACGCCCGGGGTCTCGCCCGTCCAGCGGCGGAAGGCGCGGTGGAAGGCGGTGTCCTCGGAGAAGCCCAGCCGCGCGGCGAGTTCGGCGATCGGCTCCCGGCCCTCGGCCAGCCCGGCGATCGCCGCGTCCCGCCGGACCTGGTCCTTCAGCCGCCGGTACGAGGTGCCCTCCGCCCGGAGCCGGCGGCGCAGCGTCGCCGGGCTGACCGCCAGCCGGGCGGCCAGCTGGGGGACTTCCGGCAGCCGTGCCGGGCGGCCCTCGCGCAGCGCCCGGGTGAAAGCGCGCCGCACCTGCTCGGTGACGGTGGTGCCGTACTCGCGGCGGCTGAGCAGCTCGGCCGGGGCACCCCGCAGCAGCTCCCGCAGGCCCTCCTCGTCACGCACCAGGGGCGCGGCCAGCCAGCGGGCGTCGAAGGCGGCGGCCGTGCGCGGGGCGCCGAAGCGCACCGGGCAGCCGAACATCAGGGCGTACTCCGGGGCGTGCGGGGGCTCCGGGCAGGCGAAGGCGACCCGGTGCAGCGGGATGCGCCGCCCGGTCAGCCAGCTCGCCAGCCGGTGCCAGACGAGGACGGCGCACTCGGCGAGGAAGCCGCCCTCGGCGTGGTCGCCGAGGTCGTTGCGGACGGTGAACTCCGCCTCCGTGCCGAGGCGTTCGAGCCCGAGGTCGGGGCCGCCGGGGAAAAGCCCGTAGAAGCGCACGGCCCGGTCCACCGCCGTGCCCAGGTCGTGGCAGCCCACGCAGGCGTAGCACATCATGGCGAAGGTGCCGGGTCTGCCGGCCGCCGGACCCAGCGCGAGGAACTCGTCGCCCGTGGCCCGGTGCAGGGCCCTGACCAGGCGGGCGAACTGCTCGGCGGTCACCCGCGCCCGGTCGTCGCCGGGCAGCAGCGGCGGGATGCCGGCCCCCTGGAGCAGGGGGGCGGTGTCGATGCCGAGCCGTCCCGCCCCGCCGAGCGCGGCCCGTACGTGGTGCACGCTGATCGTCGGCATGCTCATGCCCGCACGGTAGCCGTCGTCGAGCGCCGGGGTCAGTGGTGCTGACGCATCCGGTCATCCCCGAGGGGCGGGCGGGCTCCTTAGCGTTCGACGCGGGACGGACGGATTCCAGGAGGCGCCATGGAGCGTGAACGGCCCGACACACTCGCGGAGTTCATCGAATGGACGGCGCGCCGGTACGGCCGGCTGCCCGCGCTGCGCCACCGGTCGCGGGAGGGCGGCGGCTGGGTGGAACGGTCCTTCCTCGCGCTGCGGGACGAGGTCCGCACGGTCGGGCGCGGGCTGATCGCCCTGGGGGTGCGGCCGGACGAGAGGGTGGCCGTCGTGGCCCGGACCCGGCCGGAGTGGACGGTGGCCCAGTTCGGGGCGCTGGCCGCGGGCGCCGTGGTGGTGCCGGTCTACCCGACGGCCGGGGAGGACGAACTGGCCTGGGTGCTGGGCGACTCGGGCGCCGCGGTCGTCGTGTGCGAGGACGCGGCGCAGGCGGCCCGGGTGGCGGCCGTACGGGCGAAGCTGCCCCGGCTGCGGCACGTGGTGCTGATGGACACCGGCGGCTGCGCCCCCGGGGAGCTGGCCCTGGGACGGCTGCCGGGCGGGGTGCCGGCCGGCGAGCTGGAGCGGCGGAGCGCGGCCCGGCGCGGCACGGACCTGTGCACGATCGTCTACACCTCCGGCACCACGGGCCCGCCCAAGGGCTGCCGCCTCACCCACGCCAACGTCGTCTCCAACCAGGACGCCACGGCCCACCTCACCGAGGGCGGGCCCGGCTCCTTCACCTACCTCTACCTCCCGCTGGCCCACGTCCTCGGGCAGATCGTCCAGCTGACGTCGCTGCGCACGGGCGGCACCCTGTGCTACTTCGGGGGCTCGGTGGAGGACGTCGTCGCCGAGCTGGCGGAGGTGCGGCCCACCCACCTGCCGTCGGTGCCCCGGCTCTTCGAGAAGGTCCACGCCACGGTGGTGTCGCTGGCCGAGGCGCAGGGCCCGCGGGGACGGGAGCGGCTGGAGGAGGCGGTACGGGCCGGGCTGGCGGTGGCGGACGCCCGGGCCCGGGGCGAGGAGCCGGCCGAGGAGCCGCTGGCGGCGTGGCGGACGGCGGAGGAGACCCTCTTCGCGCTCGTCCGGGCGGCCTTCGGCGGGCGGCTGCGCTGGGCGCTGACCGGGGCCGCGCCGATCGCGCCGCGGACGCTGGACTTCCTGCGGGCCTGCGGTATCGCCGTCTACGAGGGCTACGGGATGACCGAGGGCTCGGGGGTGATCACGATGAACCACCGGGGCGCGGTCCGGCCGGGCACGGTGGGGCGGCCCATCGCGGGGTACGAGGTGCGGATCGCCGGGGACGGGGAGGTGCTCGCCCGGGGGCCGGGCGTCTTCCCCGGCTACCACGGCGACCCGGTGGCGACGGCCGCGGTGGTGGACGAGGACGGCTGGCTGCGCACCGGCGACCTGGGCGCGCTGGACGCCGACGGCTATCTGACGATCACCGGCCGCAAGAAGGACCTGATCATCACGTCGAGCGGGAAGAACCTGGTGCCGGCGCCCGTGGAGTTCGCCCTCCAGCAGTCGCGCTTCGTCTCCCGCGCGGTGCTGGTCGGCGACCGCCGCCCGTACCCGGTGGCGCTGCTGACGCTGGACGCGGCGGAGGTGGCGGCGTGGGCGGCCCGCTCGGGGGTGGACCTCGGCGCCGCGGGACCGGCCCGGCACCCGGCGGTGCGGCGGCTGTGCCAGGAGGTCGTCGACGCGGTCAACGCGCGGCTGGCCCGGCCGGCCCGCATCCGGGCGTTCGCGATCCTGAACGAGGACTTCAGTGTGGAGAACGGCGAGCTGACGCCGACCTTGAAACTCCGCAGGTCGGTGGTGGGTGAACGCTACGCGGCGGAAATCGAGGAATTGTACGAACGGCAGAACAATCGTTCGTGAAGAATGCGGGGCCGGCCGGAGATGGGTGGCCTGTGAATTCCCCGGCCCGTCGCCGGCATCGTCCCCCTACCCGTAAAAAGGCAGGAGCCCCGCCTCCGCCGAAGCGGAAGGCAGGGCTCCTTAAGTGGATCCACTCGGGATCCGGGCGTTACGCCGGGGTGACGTTCTCCGCCTGCGGGCCCTTCGGGCCCTGCGTGACGTCGAAGGTCACCATCTGGTTCTCCTCGAGGGAGCGGAAGCCAGCGGCGTTGATCGCGGAGTAGTGGACAAAGACGTCGGGGCCCCCGCCGTCCTGGGCGATGAAGCCAAAGCCCTTTTCAGCGTTGAACCACTTCACGGTTCCGGTAGCCATAAGCCCTCCTTGGGCCAAAGGGTTGCCCTGCTCCAGAACCTGCGAGAAGTCTGAAAACTACAAAAGCCTGCGGGGTCACATGCTCCGCAGGCTCTGTACTGCAAGGGAAACCAAACTGCAACTTGCGGCGAGCCTAGCACGCCAGGTTCTTCCGGGGAAGGAGTCGAAGATCACGCCGAAGGGGGGTTTTCCGGCCCTTCGCCGAGGAAAAGATGAACGTTTGGGCCCCGGGCCGGTGAGGCCCCCGCGCGACCCCGGCTGCCGCCCCGGTGCCACCCCGGCCCGGCGGCCGCCGCCGACCGGGGCTAGCCTCCGGATGTGGACAATTCAGCCTCAGACGTAGCGATCGCCGACGATGCGACCGAGCCGCTCCGCAGCCGCCCGCGTGTCGGCCACATCCAGTTCCTCAACTGCCTGCCCCTCTACTGGGGCCTCGCCCGCACCGGCGCCCTGCTGGACCTGGATCTGACCAAGGACACCCCCGAGAAGCTCAGCGAGCGGCTCATCGACGGCGACCTGGACATCGCCCCGGTCACCCTGGTGGAGTTCCTGCGCAACGCCGACGACCTCGTGGCCCTGCCGGACATCGCGGTCGGCTGCGACGGCCCGGTCATGTCCTGTGTGATCGTCTCGCAGCTGCCGCTGGACAAGCTGGACGGCGCCCGCGTCGCCCTGGGCTCCACCTCGCGCACCTCCGTACGGCTGGCGCAGCTGCTGCTCGCCGAGCGCCACGGCGTCACGCCCGAGTACTACACCTGCCCGCCCGACCTCTCCGCGATGATGCAGGAGGCGGACGCCGCCGTGCTGATCGGGGACGCCGCCCTGCGGGCCGCGCTGCACGACGCCCCCCGGCTGGGCCTGGAGGTCCACGACCTGGGACAGATGTGGAAGGACTGGACGGGCCTGCCGTTCGTCTTCGCGGTCTGGGCCGCGCGCCGCGACTACCTGGCCCGTGAGCCGCGGATCGTCGCCAAGGTCCACGAGGCGTTCCTGGCCTCCCGAGACCTGTCCCTGGAGGAGGTCGGGAAGGTCGCCGAGCAGGCCGCGCGCTGGGAGGCCTTCGACGCCTCGCTGCTGGAGCGCTACTTCACCACGCTGGACTTCCGCTTCGGCCCGGACCAGCTGGCGGGGGTCGCGGAGTTCGCCCGCCGCACCGGCCCCACCACCGGCTTCCCCGCCGACGTACGGGTGGAACTGCTGGAGCCCTGACCCCCGGTCGGGGTCAGGGCTCCGGAGCGAGCGCGTCACGGGCCGCCGTGCGGCGGCGCCGGGCTCCCGCGGAACAGGACGGGGCCCGGCGGGGGGATCAGGGAGCGACCGGTCCTTCCAGGTGCTCGCTGATCCACTGCATGCTGCCGGCGTCCATGCCCTCGATGTAGGTCTTGGCGTTGTGCCGGCCGCCCTCGATCTTCTGCAGGCGGGTGTGGACGGGGCCCTTGTTGCCGTAGGTGGCGATGAACTTGTCCACGTGCGGGATGACGCTGGACTCCTTCGTCCCGTACTGGAACGCGAGGTAGACGTCGGGTCCCTTGCGGGCGATGAGGTCCTTGGCCAGCACCTCGGGGTTGTTCTCCGCCTTCTCCTTCTCGTGGCCCTTCCACAGCGGGGAGTCCGGGACGATGTCCGGGCCGGAGGCGATGACGGCCTTGAACTTGTCCGGGTGCTTCAGCACGGCCTTCAGGCCGGAGAAGGCGCCGGAGGAGGAGCCCATGAACGCCCAGCCGTCACGCGACTTGATCGTGCGGAAGTTGGCCTTCATCAGGTCCGGGACGTCCTCGGTCAGCCAGGTGCCCATCTTCGGCTGGCCCGGGATGTCACTGCCGTCCCAGTAGAGGCCGCCGGTGTCCGGCTTGGGGTTCAGGACCGGCATGGCGAGGATGAAGGGCTTGCCCTTGCCCTCGTTGTACCACTTGGTGATCGACGACTCGAGGTGGAGGCCTCCGTCGTCCATCCAGTAGTTGTTCGGGAAGCCGGGGCCGCCGGGCAGCGCGACGAGCACCGGGAAACCGTGGTCCTTGAACTTCGGGTCGTTGTACGCCTTGGGCGCCCACACCCACACCTTGCCGGTGAAGCCCGACTTCTTGCCCTCCAGCGTGGTGACGGCGACCTGGGTGCCGTCGGAGAGGGTGCTGGTGTTCTTGAACTCCGCCTTCGGGCCGGTCGGCATGAGGACCTTGGAGTCCGGCTTCTGCGGGGCGCCGCCGCCCTGGCCGCCGCCCGCCTGGTCCTGGCCGAAGCTGACCGGCTTGCCCTTGTCGGAGAACGGGCCGATCTTGAAGTAGTTGAGCACCCCGGCCGTGATCAGGCCGAGCACGGCTATGGACGCCACGATGATCGTCCACTTCTTGGCCCGGCCCGCCCGCGCGCGCCCCTGGGACTGGTAGGCGCCCTCGGGATCCCAGTCGCCCTGCGGCTGCTGGTAGGTCTGGGTCTGCTGGTAGCCACCCGGGTGCGGAGGGTAGTCCCCGCCGCCCTGGTAGCCGCCCTGCGGCTGCTGGTAGCCCCCGTTGGGCCGGTAGCCCCCGTTGGGTGTGTGCGTCATCGCGTCGCTCCGGATGATGCTGCTGCCCCGAAGGACATGACGGTTTGTTCCGTCCTAGTGGATGGGCAAACCAGGCGTCGGGGTTCCTGGTGGGCCCCGTGAATTGAGTCATAGGCTGAATTCGGGGCCGCAGGGCCCCTTCCGGGGGGAGGCGAAAGGCCCGATGCAGCCGCTTACGGCAGAAGATCCGCAGGTCATAGGGGCATACCGGCTGCTGGGCCGGCTCGGGGCCGGCGGCATGGGCCGGGTCTATCTCGGCCGCAGCTCCGGCGGCCGTACCGTCGCGGTCAAAGCCGTGCACCCGCATTTCGCCCTCGACGAGCAGTTCCGGGCGCGTTTCCGGCGCGAAGTGGAATCCGCCCGGAAGGTCGGCGGCGCGTGGACGGCCCCGGTGCTCGACGCCGACCCCGACGCGGCCGTCCCCTGGGTCGCCACGGGCTATGTGGCCGGCCCCTCCCTCACCCAGGCCGTCGCCGAGACCGGGCCGCTGCCGGAGGCGACCGTCCGGGCCCTCGGCGCGGGCCTCGCCGAGGCGCTGGCGGCCGTGCACGCCCTCGGCCTCGTCCACCGGGACGTCAAGCCGTCGAACGTGCTGCTCACCCTCGACGGCCCCCGGCTCATCGACTTCGGCATCGCCCGCGCCACCGACGGCACCGCCTCCCTGACCACCACCGGCGTCTCGGTCGGCTCACCCGGCTACATGTCCCCCGAACAGATCCTCGGCAAGGGCGTCACCGGAGCCGCGGACATCTTCTCGCTGGGCGCCGTCCTGGCGTACGCGGCCACCGGCGAGCCGCCCTTCACCGGCGACAGCTCGGCGGCGCTCCTCTACAAGGTGGTCCACGAGGAGCCCGTGCTCGGCGACGAGCTCCGCGGCGACCTGCGGGAGCTGGTCGCCGACTGCCTGGGCAAGACCCCGGGGCGGCGGCCGGACCCGGCCGAGCTGCTCCGCCGGCTCGCCCCCGCCACCGGCGCGCACGATCTCGTACGGTCCGGCTGGCTGCCCGCGCCGCTGGTGGAGCGGGTGAGCCGGCAGGCGGTGGAACTCCTGGACCTGGAGGCGGCGCCGGCCGCCGGGCGGGCCCCCGAGGCGGAGGTGCCCCGGCAGCGGCGGTGGTCCCTGCCCCCGCGGCCCGCGAAGGCCACGGCGCCGGAGGACGGTGAGGGCTCGTCGGGGCGGCGCAGGATCAGCTGCACCCTCGTGCTCACCGTGACCGGCGTGGTGGCCGCCGGCCTGCTGACGGCGGCGTTCCTCACCGGCCTGCTGCCCGGGGCCGTCAACGACGACGGCGGCGGGAACGCGGCCCGGCCGGCCTCCCCGGCCGGCAGCGCGCCCGGCACCGACGCGACGTCGCCCCGTGCCGAGGTGCCCGAGGCCTTCCTCGGCACCTGGACCGGCCAGGTCGTCCAGGCCGACGGCACCCCCAACGGCACCATGACCAGCACCATCACCGCCGGGACCAAGGGCTCGTACGTGGTCCGCACGACCTACTCCGCGCTCGGCGTCGTGGAATGCAAGGCCAAGGCGAAGCTCGTCACCGCCACCGCCGGCAAGCTCACGCTGACGGAGGAGACCGACGGCGAGCGCAAGGCGTTGTGCACGGGCGACACGGCGACCGTCACCTACTCCCTCGCCGACGGCGGCCGCCTGGCCTTCGCCTCCGACGACCCCAGAGGAGGCCGGCCCACGGCCGCCCTCACCCGAGCCGGGGGCTGACCCCGGCCCGCGAGGGGCCCGGCAGGGCCCCTCGCGTAGGCTGGCCCGGTATCGCACACCCCCTCCGAAGGGACGCCCGGTGACCGAGAACGCCGACCTTCAGTTGGTCCTCGACCGCGCCGCAGCCGGCGGCCGGATCACCCCGGAGGAGGCGCTCGAGCTCTACCGCTCCGCGCCGCTGCACGCCCTCGGCCAGGCGGCCGACGCCGCGCGCCGCCGCCGCTACGCGGGCACCGAGCACATCGCGACGTACATCATCGAGCGCAACATCAACTACACGAACTCGTGCGTCACCGCGTGCAAGTTCTGCGCCTTCTACGCCCCGCCGAAGAGCGACAAGGTCTGGACCCGGCCGCTGGACGACATCCTGCGCCGCTGCGCGGAGACCGTGGAGCTTGGCGGCACCCAGATCATGTTCCAGGGCGGCCACCACCCGGACTACGGCGTGGAGTACTACGAGGAGCACTTCTCGGCGATCAAGAAGGCGTTCCCGCAGCTCGTCATCCACTCCCTCGGCGCCTCCGAGATCGACCACATGTCGCGCATCTCGGGCGTCTCGGCCGAGGAGGCCATCCGCCGCATCCACGCCGCCGGCCTCGACTCCTTCGCCGGCGCCGGCGCCGAGCTGCTGCCCGAGCGGCCGCGCAAGGCCATCGCGCCGCTCAAGGAGTCCGGCGAGCGCTGGCTGGAGATCATGGAGCTCGCCCACAACCTGGGCGTCGAGTCGACCTCCACCATGCTCATGGGCACCGGCGAGACCAACGCCGAGCGCATCGAGCACATCCGGATGATCCGCGACGTGCAGGACCGCACGGGCGGCTTCCGCGCCTTCATCCCGTACACCTACCAGCCGCAGAACAACGTGCTGAAGGGCCGGACGCAGGCGACCGTCTTCGAGTACCTGCGGATGCTCGCCGTCGCCCGGCTGTTCCTCGACAACGTCGCCCACATCCAGGGTTCGTGGCTGACGGTCGGCAAGGAGGCGGGCCAGCTCTCGCTGCACTACGGCGCGGACGACCTGGGCTCGGTGATGCTGGAGGAGAACGTCGTCTCCTCGGCCGGCGCCAAGCACCGCTCCAACCGCATGGAGCTCATCGACCTCATCCGCAAGGCGGGCCGCGTCCCGGCGCAGCGCGCCACGACGTACGAGCACCTGCTCGTCCACGACGACCCGGCGAACGACCCGGTCGACGACCGCGTCGTCTCCCACCTGTCGTCGACGGCGATCGAGGGCGGCACGGCGCACCCCGAGCTGAAGATCGTCGCGGCGAGCTGACGGCCGGGACGGGCGGACGATGTCCACGGTCCACCGCGTCCGCGCGCTCCGGCTGACGGAGGACGGCGAGCTCCTGTCGGCACCCGGCGGCTACGCCGTCGCCGTCTCCGGCGGTCGCGTCACCGCGATCGGCCCGTACGAGCGGGTGCGTGCGGAAGCCGGCGAGCACGCGCGCGTGCGCGAGTGGGACGGCGTCCTGACGCCGGGCCGGTACGAGCCGGACGCCGCCGCGTACCTGGAGGCCACCTACCACCCGGATCCCCGCGAGGCGGCCGAGTACGGCACGGAGCCCCTGACCGGGGCCGCGCTGGCGGCGGTGGGGATGACGGACACCCGCTGGGGCCACAGCGCCCGGCGAGGCGTCCAGCGACTGCTGGCGGCGGGCACGACGGCCCTGACGGGCCCGTTCGCACGGCCGGCGGTCCGAACGGCCGTCGAACGCTCGGGCATCCGGGTGCTGCCCGGCCCGCGCCCCAGGACCCTGGCGGTGTCGGGCGCCGCCGACTTCGCGGTGTTCGCGGACGACGGCGCGGCGCTGGTGACCGTCCTGGACGGGCGCCTGGTGTTCCGCCGCCGCTGAGCCGGCGGCGCGGGAGCCCCCTTCATTACTTCGGGTGACGCTACCGTCGTATATGGGACCGCGATCCGCACCCGCGTCCAGACTCACGCCCATGGGAGCAGTGATGAGCGCTGACCGGATGGTGAAGGCCACTCCTGAAACGTGGATGAACCCACCCGGGGGGCAGTGGACGTATGACCAGGTGAAGCACTTGGAGCTGCCGTTCGACTGGGAACTCGTGGACGGAGTGATCGTGGTTCGGGGGATGGCCAAGTGGTGGCATGACCAAGTACGTGACGAGCTCCTCGTCCGGCTGAAGCAGGCGCTGCCCGGTCCGGACTACGGCATCAACGTGGAGCGGTGCACCATGCTCGACGAATTCAACGTCGTCAAGCCTGATGTCGTCATCTTCGACAAACGGGACCTGGACGTCTTCACCGTGGACTGCACGCCAGCCACCAACGTGAAACTCGTGATCGAAGTGGTGTCGCCCGGTTCCACCGTGGACGACCGTGTGCGCAAGCCCGCGCTTTATGCGGCAGCGGGGATTCCCTACTACTGGCGGGTGGAGCGCGACTGCGACGACCTCCCCGAGGTGCATGAATTCTGGCTCCACAGTCGTACGGGAGAGTACGTCTCGGCCCCCGAGCACCCGTGCCACAACATCAAGGTGGAAACTGACCGGCCGTTCCCCATCTCAATCGACCTGGCGAGCCTCGTCGAGCTCTGATCTGCCTTCATCAGTGATCCGTCAAGGCGACGTCTCCGCACGTCAGGACCCCATCAAGGGCAGCCGCCCCCACCCCTCCCGCCCGGCAGGATGAGCAGCGCGGGGACGGCCGCTTCGGTCGTCCCGTGGTGCGGGATGGAGGGCCCAGTCGTACAGACGGGCCGCAGGGACGCGCACTGCCGGCAGGTAGCCGTGTTGCCGAGGGGGCGACGGGCAGGGAAGCCGGCAGTCCTCGGGGTGGGGCCCACAGGAGCGAGCGCAGTCCGCACGGCACCGCAGGCGACCGGTCCTTCCCGGGCGAGCCGTCCCCGTCCGAGCGCCTTCGGACCCGTGGTGAACAATGGGGCCGTGACCCGAGCAACCCTGGACAAGCAGCCGCACGAAGTCGCCGCGATGTTCGACGACGTGGCGGCCAAGTACGACCTGACCAACGACGTCATCTCGCTCGGCCAGGCCCGTCGCTGGCGCAAGGCCGTGGCACGGGCCGTCGACGCCCGCCCGGGGCAGAAGGTCCTCGACCTCGCCGCCGGTACGGGCACCTCCTCGCTCCCCTTCGTGTCCGACGGCGCCTACGTCGTTCCATGCGACTTCTCGCTCGGCATGCTGCGCGAGGGCAAGAAGCGCAACCCCTGGCTGCCGCTCACCGCCGGTGACGCCACGCGGCTGCCCTTCGCCGACGACGTCTTCGACGCCGTCACCATCTCCTTCGGGCTCCGCAACGTCCAGGAGACCGACACCGCCCTGCGCGAGCTGCTGCGCGTGACCAAGCCGGGCGGGCGCGTGGTGATCTGCGAGTTCAGCCAGCCCACGTGGGGCCCCTTCCGCACCGTCTACTCCGAGTACCTGATGCGCGCCCTGCCGCCCATCGCCCGCACGGTGTGCAGCAACCCCGACGCGTACGTCTACCTCGCCGAGTCGATCCGGGCGTGGCCCGACCAGCCCGCGCTCGCCGCGCTGCTGGGGGAGGCCGGCTGGTCGAAGGTCGCGTGGCGCGATCTGACGGGTGGCGTGGTCGCGCTGCACCGGGGATTCAAGCCCGTCGGCTGAGCGAAATTCCGGGGACAGCACGGCATAAGGGACGTTGCCGGGCGTGTCGGCGATTGTCATGGGCAGGCCGCGCCGGATCGGTACGATCATGATCGGCCGGATCCGGCCGTCCCTCCCGCCTCCTGCCGACGCCCCGGAGTGCCTATGCCGTCGTTCTGTCCCGCCTGTGGCACCGCGTTCGTGCCGGAGGCGCGCTTCTGCATGACCTGTGGGAAGGGGCGGCCGGCGGCCGAGGCGACCGCGACGGTCGCGTCCGTGCCGGCCCCTCCGGTCCCGGCCCCGGCGGCCGTACCGCCCGCGCCGCCCGGGCGGCCGCCCCTCCCGGGCGCCCCTCCGGCGTACGCGCCTCCCGCGTACGCGCCCCGCGTCACCGGGCCCTCTCCCGCCGGCCTCTTCCTGAGCCGCACCTTCAGCGGCGACTGGCTGGGCGCGGTCCGGACGGCCGTGTGGCCGACGGCCCTGCTGCTCTTCCTCGCGCTCGTGGTCTCCGTGCCGTCCACCGACGACTACGAGGTCGCCGGCTTCGGCAACTGGTCCGACCGCTTCCAGGCCGCCCTCGCCCTGCTGCTCCAGGGCCTCGGCGCCACGCTGGACGTCGAGATGCGCAGCGGGGGACTGCTGTCGCTGTTCGTGCGCGGCAGCGGCTCCATCTCCGTGTGGCCGCTCACCATCACGCTCCTGTGGTCGGTCATGGTGGCCCTCGGCGCCAAGCGGCTGCGCGACGCGCGGCCCGCCGGGTCCGGCGGCGGCGCGGAGGCCGCGCTGCGGGTCGCGCTGCTGTGCGGCGCCGTGGTGCTGGTCCTCGGCCTGATCGGCCGGCCGGACGTACCGGTCGTGTCGGTCTCCACCAACCCGGGGCTCGCCGCGCTCTTCACGTTCGTGCTGACCGGCGTGGTGAGCGGTGCCGTGCTGTGCCGCGACGAGCTGGCCGCCCGCCTCGGTCCCGGCGCGCGGATGGCCGTACGGGCGTGGGGCACGGCCCTGCGCGCCCTCGCACTGACGGTCGGTCTGTGCGCGGTGGTGGCCTTCGTGATCGTGGCCTCCGAGGAGAAGAGCGAGGACTGGAGCTGGCTGGCGGTCCTCCCCGTCCTGGTCAACTCCGGCCTGATGGTCCTGGGCCTCAGCTGGGGCGCGGGCATCGAGGCCGGCAGCACCGAGAGCGGCCAGCACAAGGGCGAGACCCTGGGCCTCTCCGAGCTCGGCGACAACGTGAGCGGCTGGGCGCAGGCGGGCGCGGTCCTGCTCGGCGTGGTGTGCGCCGTCCTGCTGGCGGTCGTGGTGGCCCGGCGCTCGGCGGACCGCCGGGAGCAGGTGCTGTCCGGCGGCTTCTTCCTGGCGGCGCTGTGGCTGCTGTCGTTCGTCTCCAGCGCGTCGGTGGAGATGACTGCGGGATCGTCGCTGTCGTACGGCTCGCGCGGCTACGAGGCGTCGGTCGGGTCGGACGTGGGCGAGCTGCTGCTGTTCGGCCTGCTGTGGACGGCGGGCGCGGTCCTGCTGGCGACGCTGGCGGCGCGGATCCCGGGCGGTCCGATGGGGCTCGGTGGTCCGGGCGGATCCGGCGGGTTCGGTGGGTTCGGGGGGTTCGGTGGTCCGGGTGGCGGCGGGAAGGCGGGGTTCGCCCCGGCCCCGCCGATGCCGCGATTCGCCCCGGAGGGGACGACGACGATCCCGGCGATGCCGGCGCCGCCTCTGGCGGGGCCGGGCACGACGGTGCCGGGGCCCCTGGCGGGGCAGCCGGGTACGGCGGCGGGGACGGCGGCGCCTGCGGGCCCGACGGTGCCCGCCCCGGCGGGGCCTGTGCCTCAGGCGGGGTCTGCCGCTCCGGCGGCGCCCGCAGGTCCGGCAGGGTCTGCGACCCCGGCGGCTCCGGCCGCTCCGGCCGCTCCGGCGGCTCCGGCCGCTCCGGCGGCTCCGGCGGCTCCGTCGGCCCCGACGACTCCGGCCGCTCCGGTGGTCCCGGCCGCCTCGAAGCCGCCGGTCGGCCCGGCGGCCCCGGCGGCCTCGGCGGCACTTCCCGCGCAGGCCGGCACCGCGGCCCCGGCCGTTTCCGCTGCCCTGCCGGCGCCTGCGGCTCCGGCGGGGTCCGCGCCCCTGCCGACGTCCGCCGCGTCGGCGGCACCTGGCGCCCCGGCCGGCACCGCGACCCCGGCGGCGTCCTCGGCAGCAACCGCCGCTCCGGCGGCATCCACGGCTTCGGCTGTACCTGCCGCCCCGGCTGCACCTGCCGCCCCGGCTGCTCCCGCAGCCCCGGTGGCACCCGCCACCTCCGCCGCTGCCGCCGGCACCGCGACCCCGGCGACGTCCGCCACTCCGGCGGCGCCTGCGGCTCCGGCGGCACCTGCCGGCCCTGAGGCCCCGGCGGCACCCGCGGGGACTGCGGCCCCGGCGGCGTTCGCCGCCCCCGCCGCCCCGGCGGCCTCCGCCACCCCGGCCGCCACCTCCGCGTACGTGCCCCGCCAGGGCGCCGGCGCCGGCGCGAGCGACCCCGGTACCGCCCAGTGGGCCTCCCCCTACGGCCCCGGCCCCGGCCCCGGCCCGGGCAACGGCCCCGACGCCCCGGCGGCAGCCGCCCGTGGACGCCGCAAGGCGATCGTCTGGGTCGCCGCCGGGCTCGCCGCGTTCCTCGTCGGCGGAGCCGTGACCGGTGGGTTGATGCTGTGGCAGAAGAACGGCCAGCACCGGAAGGAGTCCGCACCCCGCGCCGTCGCCACCCCCTCGGCCGGTCCGTCCACCGGTCCGTCCACCGGTCCGTCCGCCGGTTCGAGCCCGAGTGCGGGGCCGTCCGACGCGCCCTCACCCCTCGCCTCCGGTACGGCGTCCGGGACGGCCTCCGCGCCGGCCGGCTACACCATGCAGCAGGATCCGCTCGGCTTCCGCCTCGCCGTGCCCGAGGGCTGGAAGCGTTCCGACAAGGACAGTCTCCAGACCGACTACGAGGCGCCGACCGGCGGTTCGTACGTCCGGGTGGGCCTGGTGGTGAAGAGCAAGCAGTCCGCGTTCGAGCACTTCGAGGAGCTGGAGAAGACGCTCAAGGAGAAGAACAGCACGTACACGCGGGTCGCGCTGGAGGCCAACACGTTCCAGGGCCGCCCCGGCGCCCGCTGGGAGTTCACCTGGACCGACCGGCAGACGGGCAGGACGATGCACGCGGCCGACCAGGCGTACGTGAACGAGGCCGGCACCGAGTACGCGGTCTACTACCAGGCGCGCGACGAGTACTGGTCCGGCGCGCGCAAGGTGTTCGACACGGCGCTGTCGACGTGGTCGGTCATGCCGGTCGACTTCAACTGACCCGCGGGGGCCCGGCGGGGGCTCCCCCATAGACTTTCGGTTGTTTCCCCACCGCCGAGTCTTCGGGAGTCCCCGCCGTGACCGAGTCGCCCTCCGAACACAGCGCAGATGTGATCGTCGTCGGGGCGGGCCCGGCCGGCTCCACGACCGCGTACTACCTGGCCAAGGCGGGGCTCGATGTCCTCCTGCTGGAGAAGACCGCCTTCCCGCGCGAGAAGGTGTGCGGCGACGGCCTCACGCCGCGCGCCACCAAGCAGCTCGTGGCGATGGGCATCGACGTCTCCGAGGAGGCGGGCTGGCTGCGCAACAAGGGCCTGCGCATCATCGGCGGCGGTGTCCGCCTCGAACTCGACTGGCCGGAGCTGGCGTCCTTCCCGGACTACGGACTGGTCCGCAAGCGCGACGACTTCGACGAGCAGCTCGCCCGGCAGGCCGTGAAGGCCGGCGCCCGGCTGTACGAGCGCTGCAACGTCGGCGCGCCCGTCATCGACGACCGTACGGGCCGCATCACCGGCGTCGAGGCGAAGCTGGGCGAGGAGAAGACGCCCGTCACCTTCCACGCCCCGCTCGTCGTCGCGGCCGACGGCAACTCCTCCCGGCTGTCGCTGGCCATGGGCCTCCACCGGCGCGACGACCGCCCGATGGGCGTGGCCGTCCGTACGTACTTCACCTCGCCGCGCCACGACGACGACTACCTGGAGTCCTGGCTGGAGCTGTGGGACCGGCGCGGCCCGGGCCCGGACCGGCTGCTGCCCGGTTACGGCTGGATCTTCGGCATGGGTGACGGCACCAGCAACGTCGGGCTCGGCGTGCTCAACACCTCCGACTCCTTCAAGGAGCTGGACTGGCGCGAGGTGCTCAAGGCCTGGTGCGCCTCGATGCCGGAGGAGTGGGGCTACACCCCGGAGAACATGACGGGCCCGATCCGCGGCGCGGCCCTCCCGATGGCCTTCAACCGCCAGCCGCACTACACCCGCGGCCTGCTGCTCGTCGGCGACGCGGGCGGTCTGGTCAACCCGTTCAACGGCGAGGGCATCGCCTACGCGATGGAGTCCGGCCAGCTGGTCGCCGACGTCATCGTCCAGGCGCACGCCCGCTCCTCGTACGCCCAGCGGGAACTGGCCCTCCAGCGGTACCCGAAGATCCTCAAGGACACCTACGGCGGCTACTACACGCTCGGCCGCGCCTTCGTGAAGCTCATCGGCAACCCGAAGGTCATGAAGCTCGCGACCGAACGCGGCCTGACCCACCCGCTGCTGATGCGGTTCACGCTGAAGATGCTGGCGAACCTGACCGATCCGACGGGCGGCGACGCGATGGACCGCATCATCAACGGCCTGTCGAAGGTGGCACCCCGGTCCTGACCGCCCCGCGGCGGAACGATCGACAATCACCCCTTCGAGTACATTCCGCACGGTTTCGGCGTGTCCGCTTTGCGGAAAAATCGAGATAAGCCCGGTTCCGGTCGTGGTCGTCGAGGCCACCACGTGGAGGGGATGTGGTCGTCCCGCACGACCCGGGGGCGTGCCGGGCCGGCCCGGCACCGGCCGCCGACCGCCCTCTTCCCGACGCCCGCTGACGGACCGTCCCCCCGCCGGCCCCGCCCGTCGTGCGAACGCCCCCGCACGGCGGGCGGACCATGTGCTCCGGCCCTTCACCGACCGCTCGCCGACCGTTCTCCGACGCTCGCTCAGGTGCCCGATTTCGACCGGGACCGAAGGGGTTTGCACGGCCGAACGCCGGATGCGCACACTCCAGGTATCCGCACGGGGGGTCCGGGTGCCCGGGGTACCAACGGGGGTGGGCACCCGGGCGTGAGGGGCCGCGGTCGGCGCGGGCCCATGCGAAAGGCCGCCGCCCCGAGCGGGGGGAGCGGCGGCCTTCTCGTTCTCGGGTGCGCGCCGGGCGCGGGGCCCGGCGGCGCGGGGGCGCGTCAGAGGACGCGCACGGCGCCCGTCGGCGGGGAGTAGCTCATGTCGCGCTCCACGATGCCCGTGCTCGGGTTCTGGGCGCCGATGAACTTGCCGCCACCCACGTACACGGCCACGTGGTACGCGCTGCCCGCGGAGCCCCAGTAGAGGATGTCGCCGACCTGGAGGTTCGAGGTCGACACCTGGGTGCCGGCCGTCGACTGGTCCTGCGAGACGCGCGGCAGGTCGATGCCGATCTGGCTGTACGCGGCCATGACCAGGCCGGAGCAGTCGTAGGAGGACGGCCCGGTGGAGCCCATGACGTAGGCCTTGCCGAGCTGCGCCCGCAGGAAGTCGACCAGGGTGGCCGTGCTCCCCGACGCGGTGGACTTCTTGGTGACGGAGCCGCCCGACTCGTCGGCGCTCGCCGACTGCGTGCTCAGGGAGGAGCGCTCGCCGCCGCGGGAGGCGCGCGCCTCGTCCGCCTCGCGCTTCTCCTTGGCCTTGCGCTCCGCCTCGGCCTTGCGGTCCGCCTCGTCCTTGGCCTTCTTGGCGTCGGCCTTGGCGTTGTCGAGGGCCTCCTCCACCTGCGCGCGGACCTGGTAGTCGACGGCGGTCTGCTGGGTGGCGACCGCGCTCTGCGCGATGGACGTGGCGAGGTCCGCGTTGAACGCGGGCATCTCCATCGTCGCCTCGGTGGGCTTGTCGGCACTGGCGGAGGCGGAGCCCGCGCCGGCGACGGCCAGGGTGCTGAGGACGCCACCGGCCACACCCGTGCGGACGACCCAGGACTGGGACGCGGGGCGACGGGGCTTCCGGTGGCTGGTTATGTGCGCGTTCGGGGACATGGGACAAGGGACTATCAGTCCCCGTAGGCGGAGTTCAAGATAAGTGACCTGCGCCACATTTGGCGTGTACGCGTCGGGAATTCCCGGCTTTGATCACGGGACGGTCACGACGCGGACCCCCTTCCGGAGGCGGAACAGCCGCCTCAGCACGGCTTTTGGGGTTCGGCGACGCCCGGCGGGCCTCTTATCACCTTTACGGCATGCGCGTCGAGACTACCCATCAGAACCGGCCGCCGAACCTCCCGTCGCGTGGCGGAACTCACGCAACGCGCGCCCCTGTGGGTGCTCGTGAAGCGGTGCGCGAGGAGGTATGGGGGCGCCACTCCGAGGGTGCCGCCCGAGGGTGCCGCGCCGACCGCCGTCGCTCTATCGGAGGGCGGTTCCTTATCAGTTGACAATTGATCACGTCAATTTGCGTGCGGCAAGTGGTTCCTGATAATGACTCACCCCCTCCGACCAGCGCTTCGGCGCCCGAATGTCACCCCTGGTGACCGGTCGACCGCTTCGCGTATGAAGATCACCGATCATCCGACTTCATGATCGTTCGTCAGGTGGTGGAGATCACAAACGTGGTCGTGTACGCCGTGTCGCAGATCACAGACCGGCGGGCATAGGATGCAGTCGACCCGGGCTTGTGAACTGCCTCACATGTCGGCGATCTTCGTCGAGGACCTCCGCCCGCCGGGTCCGGTCAGCCAGCAGTCAGCGTCGACAGACTGGAAGGAGCGAGGAGCGGTGAACGCCTACGCGCCCATCCTCGTACTGGGAGCCCTCGGTGCCGGCTTCGCGATCTTCTCCGTGGTCATGGCGTCGATCGTCGGGCCCAAGCGCTACAACCGGGCCAAGCTCGAGGCGTACGAATGCGGCATCGAGCCGACCCCGCACCCGGCCGGCGGCGGCCGCTTCCCGATCAAGTACTACCTGACGGCGATGCTCTTCATCGTCTTCGACATCGAGATCGTCTTCCTCTACCCCTGGGCCGTCACCTTCGACTCCCTGGGGATGTTCGGGCTCGTGGAGATGCTGCTCTTCGTGCTCACCGTCTTCGTCGCCTACGCCTACGTATGGCGGCGCGGCGGCCTGGAATGGGACTAAGGGGGCCCCGGATGGGACTCGAGGAGAAGCTGCCCAGCGGCTTTCTGCTGACCACCGTCGAACAGGCCGCGGGGTGGGTGCGCAAGGCGTCCGTCTTCCCCGCCACCTTCGGCCTGGCCTGCTGCGCCATCGAGATGATGACCACCGGCGCCGGCCGCTACGACCTGGCGCGCTTCGGCATGGAGGTGTTCCGCGGCTCGCCCCGCCAGGCCGATCTGATGATCGTGGCGGGCCGGGTGAGCCAGAAGATGGCGCCCGTGCTGCGGCAGGTCTACGACCAGATGCCCAACCCCAAGTGGGTGATCTCCATGGGGGTCTGCGCGTCCAGCGGCGGCATGTTCAACAACTACGCGATCGTGCAGGGCGTCGACCACATCGTGCCGGTCGACATCTATCTGCCCGGCTGCCCGCCCCGCCCCGAGATGCTCCTGGACTCGATCCTCAAGCTCCACGAGAAGATCCGGAACGAGAAGCTCGGCGCGCACCGCGAGGAGGAGGAGCGGGCGACGGAGCGGGCGGCGCTCAAGGCCCTGCCGCTGATCGAGATGAAGGGGCTGCTGCGATGAGCGAGACCCCCGGAAAGCGCCCCCCGGAGGGCGCCGGCCCGGCCGGCCCCGGCCGGGCGAACGGGACCGGCGGCACACCCGACGGGATCAACCCCGACAAGGCCTCCGCCGCCCAGAACCTCCCCGGCCAGCGCCTCGACCACGGCGAGGTGATCGGCGTCCGGCACGGCATGTTCGGCGCCGGCGACGGCGGCGACACCACCGGCTACGGCCGGCTCGTGCGCACCGTCCGGTTGCCCGGCGCGACCGCCCGGCCCTACGGCGGCTGGTTCGACGAGGTGGCGGACGAGCTGGAGGGCGCCCTGGAGGAGCAGGGGCTGGTCCCGGAGACCGCGATCGAGAAGACCGTCGTCGACCGCGGCGAGCTCACCTTCCACATCGCCCGCGAGCACCTGCCGCGCGTCGCCCGCACCCTGCGCGACGACGCGGCGCTCCGCTTCGAGCTGTGCACGGGCGTGAGCGGAGTGCACTTCCCCGGCGACAAGGGCCGCGAGCTCCACGCCGTCTACCACCTGCGGTCGATCACCCACAACCGGTTGATCCGGCTGGAGGTCGGCGTCCCCGACGACGACCGCCACCTGCCGTCGATCGTCGACGTCTATCCCACCAACGACTGGCACGAGCGCGAGGCCTACGACTTCTTCGGCCTCGTCTTCGACGGCCACCCCGCGCTCACGCGGATCATGATGCCGGACGACTGGCAGGGCTTCCCGCAGCGCAAGGACTATCCCCTCGGCGGCATCCCCGTCGAGTACAAGGGCGCCCAGATCCCGGCTCCGGACCAGCGGAGGTCGTACAGCTGATGACCACCCCGAACGACGCCGGCCCCCGGGAGACCACCGAGGGCCCGGTCTACACCGTCACCGGCGGCGACTGGGACGAGATCGCCTCGGCCGCCCAGCGGGCCGACGACGAGCGCATCGTCGTCAACATGGGTCCCCAGCACCCGTCCACCCACGGCGTGCTGCGCCTGATCCTGGAGATCGACGGCGAGACCGTCACCGAGGCCCGCTGCGGCATCGGCTACCTCCACACCGGCATCGAGAAGAACCTCGAGTTCCGGAACTGGACCCAGGGCACCACGTTCGTGACGCGCATGGACTACCTGACGCCCTTCTTCAACGAGACCGCGTACTGCCTGGGCGTGGAGAAGCTGCTCGGCATCGAGGGCGACATCCCCGACCGGGCCTCGGTCGTCCGCGTCATGCTCATGGAGCTGAACCGAATCTCCTCCCATCTGGTGGCCATCGCCACCGGCGGCATGGAGCTCGGCGCCACCACGATCATGATCTACGGGTTCCGGGACCGCGAGCTGATCCTCGACATCTTCGAGCTGATCACCGGCCTGCGGATGAACCACGCCTACGTCCGCCCCGGCGGCCTCGCCCAGGACCTGCCGCCCGGCGCGGTCGACCAGGTGCGCGAGTTCGTCAAGAAGATGCGCCGGAACCTCCCCGAGTACGACAAGCTCGCCACCGGCAACCCCATCTTCAAGGGCCGCATGCAGGACGTCGGCTATCTGGACCTCACCGGCTGCATGGCGCTCGGCGCCACCGGCCCCATCCTGCGCTCCGCCGGCCTCCCGCACGATCTGCGCAAGGCCCAGCCGTACTGCGGCTACGAGACGTACGACTTCGACGTCCCCACCGCCGACAGCTGCGACGCCTACGGGCGGTTCCTGATCCGCCTGGAGGAGATGCGCCAGTCGCTGCGGATCGTCGAGCAGTGCCTGGACCGGCTCCAGCCGGGCCCGGTCATGGTCGCGGACAAGAAGATCGCCTGGCCCGCCCAGCTGGCCCTCGGACCGGACGGGCTCGGCAACTCCCTCGACCACATCAAGAAGATCATGGGCACCTCGATGGAGGCCCTGATCCACCACTTCAAGCTGGTGACGGAAGGCTTCCGGGTGCCGCCCGGCCAGGCGTACACGGCCGTGGAGTCGCCCAAGGGCGAGCTCGGCGTGCACGTCGTCAGCGACGGCGGCACCCGCCCCTACCGGGTCCACTTCCGCGACCCCTCCTTCACCAACCTCCAGGCCGTGGCGGCGATGTGCGAAGGCGGCCAGGTCGCCGACGTGATCGTCGCGGTGGCCTCGATCGACCCAGTGATGGGAGGCGTAGACCGGTGACGGATGTACAGCTGGGGATGCCGCAGCTCCCCGCGCCCGACTATCCCCCGGACGTCCGGGCCCGGTTGGAGGAGGACGCCCGGGAGGTGATCGCCCGCTACCCCGACAGCCGCAGCGCCCTGCTGCCGCTGCTGCACCTGGTGCAGTCCGAGGAGGGCCACGTCAGCCGCACCGGCATCCGCCTGTGCGCCGAACTCCTCGGCCTCACCACGGCCGAGGTCACGGCCGTCGCGACCTTCTACACCATGTACCGCCGCAAGCCCGGCGGTGACTACCAGGTCGGGGTGTGCACCAACACCCTGTGCGCGGTGCTCGGCGGCGACGCCATCCTCGACGCGCTCGAGCGCCACCTCGGCGTCGGCCACGGCGGGACCACCGAGGACGGCAAGGTCACCCTCGAACACATCGAGTGCAACGCCGCCTGCGACTTCGCCCCCGTGGTGATGGTCAACTGGGAGTTCTTCGACAACCAGACCGTCGAGAGCGCCACCCGCCTCGTCGACGACCTCCGCGCCGGCCGCGCCGTCGAACCCACCCGCGGCGCGCCCCTGTGCACGTACAAGGAGACGGCCCGCATCCTGGCCGGCTTCCCCGACGCCCGGCCCGGCGCCGTCGAGGCGAGCGGCGGTGCCGGACCCGCCTCGCTGGCCGGGCTGCGGCTGGCCCGGGGCGAGACCGGACCGGCCCGGGTCGGCCCGCCGCGCGGCGAGCCCCCGCAGGGCGAGCGCCCGCCCGGCCACCCCAGCTCCCACGACGCGCCGCAGCAGACATCCGCCTCGGACCCCGACCACCCCGCGGGACCGGTCACCGAGGAGGGGGAGGGATGACCGTGGCACCCGAGATCTTCGAGACCAGCCCCGAGAAGCTCCTCGCGCCCGTCCTCAGCGCCTTCTGGGACGAACCCCGCTCCTGGACGCTGGAGACCTATCTGCGGCACGAGGGCTACGAGGGCGCGCGCAAGGCCCTCGCGATGGCCCCCGACGAGGTCATCGCCTACGTCAAGGACTCGGGACTGCGCGGCCGCGGCGGCGCCGGCTTCCCGACCGGCATGAAGTGGCAGTTCATCCCGCAGGGCGACGGCAAGCCGCACTACCTCGTGGTCAACGCCGACGAGTCCGAGCCCGGCACCTGCAAGGACATCCCGCTCCTCTTCGCCAACCCCCACTCCCTCATCGAGGGCATGGTGATCGCCTGCTACGCGATCCGGTCCACCCGCGCCTTCATCTATCTGCGCGGCGAGACCGTGCCCGTGCTGCGCCGGCTGCACGAGGCCGTGCGCGAGGCGTACGCGGCGGGCTACCTCGGCCGGAACGTCCTGGGCAGCGGCGTCGACCTGGACGTCACGGTGCACGCGGGCGCCGGCGCCTACATCTGCGGCGAGGAGACCGCCCTCCTCGACTCCCTGGAGGGCCGCCGCGGCCAGCCCCGGCTGCGGCCCCCCTTCCCGGCCGTCGCGGGCCTGTACGCCTGCCCGACCGTGGTGAACAACGTCGAGTCCATCGCCTCGGTCCCGGCGATCCTCAACCGCGGTAAGGAATGGTTCCGTTCGATGGGCAGCGAGAAGTCCCCGGGCTTCACGCTCTACTCCCTCAGCGGGCACGTCGCCAACCCCGGCCAGTACGAGGCGCCGCTGGGCATCACGCTCGGCCAGCTGCTGGGCATGAGCGGCGGCATGCGCCCCGGCCACCGGCTCAAGTTCTGGACGCCCGGCGGCTCCTCGACCCCGCTGCTCACCGACGAGCACCTCGACGTCCCGCTCGACTACGAGGCCGTCGGCGCGGCGGGCTCGATGCTGGGCACCAAGGCGTTGCAGTGCTTCGACGAGACCACCTGCGTGGTGCGGGCGGTGACGCGCTGGACCGAGTTCTACGCCCACGAGTCCTGCGGCAAGTGCACGCCCTGCCGCGAAGGAACCTACTGGCTGGTGCAGTTGCTGCGCGACATCGAGGCGGGCCGGGGCCGCATGAGCGACCTCGACAAGCTCGCCGACATCGCCGACAACATCAACGGCAAGTCCTTCTGCGCCCTGGGCGACGGTGCCGCGAGCCCCATCTTCTCCTCGCTGAAGTACTTCCGCGCGGAGTACGAGCAGCACGTCAAGGGCCGGGGCTGCCCCTTCGACCCGGCGAAGTCCACCGTCTGGGCCGACGACCCCGACAACCACCGGCACTCTCCCGTGGGGGTGAACGCATGACCGTCACCACACCCGCCCCCTCCGGCGGCGGAGGCGGCTCCCCCGCCGTGCCGCCGGAGGACCTGGTGTCCGTCACCATCGACGGCGTCCAGATCTCCGTCCCCAAGGGGACGCTGGTCATCCGGGCCGCCGAGCTGCTCGGCATCGAGATCCCGCGCTTCTGCGACCACCCGCTGCTGGACCCGGCCGGGGCCTGCCGTCAGTGCATCGTCGAGGTCGAGGGCCAGCGCAAGCCGATGGCCTCCTGCACGATCACCTGCACCGACGGGATGGTCGTACGGACCCAGCTCACCTCGCCCGTCGCCGAGAAGGCCCAGCGGGGTGTGATGGAGCTGCTGCTCATCAACCACCCGCTCGACTGCCCCGTCTGCGACAAGGGCGGCGAGTGCCCGCTGCAGAACCAGGCGATGTCCGCCGGCCAGGCCGACTCCCGGTTCGAGGGCCGCAAGCGCACGTACCTGAAGCCGCTGCCCATCTCCTCGCAGATCCTGCTGGACCGCGAGCGGTGCGTGCTGTGCGCGCGCTGCACCCGCTTCTCCGACGAGATCGCCGGCGACCCGATGATCGACCTGCTGGAGCGGGGCGCGCTGGAGCAGGTGGGCACGGGCGAGGGCGAGCCCTTCCGGTCGTACTTCTCCGGCAACACGATCCAGATCTGCCCGGTGGGCGCCCTGACCTCGGCGGCGTACCGCTTCCGGGCCCGCCCGTTCGACCTGGTGTCCTCGCCCTCGGTGTGCGAGCACTGCGCGGGCGGCTGCGCGACGCGTACGGACCACCGGCGCGGCAAGGTGATGCGCCGGCTGGCGGCCGAGGACCCCGAGGTCAACGAGGAGTGGCTGTGCGACAAGGGGCGCTTCGCGTTCCGCTACGCGCAGCGGCCCGAGCGGTTGCAGACCCCGCTGGTGCGGGGCGAGGACGGCACGCTGGCGCCGGCCGGCTGGCCCGAGGCCCTGGACGTGGCGGCCCGCGGGCTGGCGGCGGCCCGGGGCCGGGCCGGGGTGCTGCCGGGCGGCCGGCTGACGGTGGAGGACGCCTACGCCTACGCCAAGTTCGCGCGGGTGGCGCTCGGCACCCACGACGTCGACTTCCGGGCCCGGACGCACAGCGGTGAGGAGGCCGACTTCCTGGCGGCCCACGTCGCCGGGCGCGGCCGCGACCTGGACGGCACGGGCGTGACGTACACGTCGCTGGAACAGGCGCCGGCCGTGCTGCTGGTGGGCCTGGAGGCGGAGGAGGAGGCGCCCGGCGTCTTCCTGCGGCTGCGCAAGGCCTGGCGCAAGCGCGGGCAGCGCACGTTCGCGCTGGCCACCCACCTCACCCCGGGGCTGCGGAAGGCCGGCGGCACGCTGCTGCCCGCGGCACCCGGCACCGAGACCGAGTGGCTGCGGGCCCTCACGTCCTCCTCCGGGCTGGACCGGGACGGCCGGGCGGCCGCCGAGGCGCTGCGCGCTCCCGGCGCGGTGCTCGTCGTGGGCGAGCGGCTGGCGGGTGTGCCGGGCGCGCTGACGGCCGCCGTGGCGGTCGCCGGGGCCACCGGTGCCGCGCTGGTGTGGATCCCGCGCCGGGCCGGCGAGCGCGGCGCGCTGGAGGCGGGCGCCCTGCCCGGCCTGCTGCCGGGCGGCCGGCCGGCGACCGACCCCCGGGCGCGGGAGGAGACGGCGGCGGCCTGGGGCCTCGCGGAGCTGCCGCGCGGCTCCGGCCGCGACACCGGGCAGATCCTCCGCGCCGCTGCCACGGGCGAGCTGGGTGCCCTGGTCGTGGGCGGTGTGGAGGTCGCGGACCTGCCCGAGCCGGCGCTGGCGCGCGAGGCGCTGGACGCGGTCGGGTTCCTGGTCAGCCTGGAGCAGCGGCCGAGCGAGGTGTCGGACCGGGCGGACGTGGTGCTGCCGGTCGCGGCCGTCGTGGAGAAGGAGGGCACCTTCCTCGACTGGGAGGGCCGGGCCCGGCCGTTCGCGGTGGCGATCAAACCCGATCAGCAGCCGCGGCGGTATCCGCCGCTGCCGGACGGGCGGGTGCTGCACATGCTGGCCGACGCCCTGGGCGCGGACCTCGGCCTGCCCGACGCGCGGGCCGCGCGCGCGGAGCTGGCCTCTCTGGGCACCTGGTCCGGGGAGCGGGCGGCGGGGCCGGACGAGCCGGCCCGGCCGCTGCCCCGCCCGGAGCGGGGCGAGGCGGTGCTCGCCGGGCACCGGCTGCTGCTCGACCGGGGCCGGCTGCAGGAGGGCGACGACGCCCTGGCCGGCACCCGGCACGAGGCGGTCGCCCGGCTGTCGGCGGCGACGGCCGCCGAGGCGGGCGTGGCCGACGGCGGGACGCTGCTGGTGACCGGCCCGGCCGGGGCGGTGCGGCTGCCGCTGCGGATCACGGCCATGCCGGACCGGGTGGTGTGGCTGCCGCTGAACTCCACGGGCGGCGGCGTCGCCTCCGACACCGGCGCGGTGCCGGGTGAGCTCGTACGGATCGGCGCGGACGCCGGGGAGAGCGCCGGAGCCGCGGGACGGGAGGCGCTGTCGTGAGCCCCGCGCTGAGTCAACTCGCCGTGGAGGACCTGTCGGTGTTCGGCAGGGACCCGTGGTGGCTGGTGGTCGTCAAGGCCGTCTTCTGCTTCGCGTTCCTGATGCTGACGGTGCTGTTCTCCATCGTCTGGGAGCGCAAGGTCGTCGCCTGGATGCAGCTGCGCATCGGCCCCAACCGGCACGGCCCGTGGGGCATGCTGCAGTCGCTGGCCGACGGCATCAAGCTGATGCTCAAGGAGGACGTGATCGTCCGCCGCGCCGACAAGGTCGTCTACGTCCTGGCGCCGGTCGTCGCCGCGATCCCGGCCTTCATGGCGATCGCGGTGATCCCCTTCGGCCCGTCCGGCGACGAGGTCTCGATCTTCGGGCACCGCACCACGATGCAGCTGACCGACCTGCCGATCGCGGTCCTGTACATCCTCGCGGTCGCCTCGGTCGGGATCTACGGCATCGTGCTGGCCGGCTGGTCGTCGGGCTCGACGTACCCGCTGCTGGGCGGCCTGCGTTCGTGCGCGCAGATGATCTCCTACGAGATCGCGATGGGCGCGGCCTTCGCTTCGGTCTTCCTCTACTCCGGGTCCATGTCGACGTCGGTGATCGTCGAGCAGCAGCACGACCGCTGGTACGTCCTGCTGCTGCCGGTGTCGTTCCTGATCTACATCGCGACGATGGTGGGGGAGACCAACCGGGCCCCCTTCGACATGCCGGAGTCCGAGGGCGATCTGGTCGGCGGCTTCAACACCGAGTACTCGTCCATCAAGTTCGCGATGTTCATGCTCGCCGAGTACGTGAACATGGTGACCGTCTCGGCGGTGGCGACGACGCTCTTCCTGGGCGGCTGGCGGGCCCCGTACCCGGTGTCCGCGTTCTGGGAGGGCGCGAACCACGGCTGGTGGCCGATGCTGTGGTTCGTCATCAAGGTGCAGCTGCTGCTGTTCTTCTTCATCTGGCTGCGCGGCACGCTGCCGCGGGTGCGCTACGACCAGCTGATGAAGCTGGGCTGGAAGGTGCTCATCCCGGTCTCGCTGGTCTGGCTGATGCTGGTGGCGACCGTCCGGGCGCTGCGGAACGAGAACTACGGGTTCCAGGACATCGTGCTGTACGTCGGCGGCGCCGTCCTCGTGATCCTGCTGCTGTCGCTGCTCGCCGACCTGTTCCGGGGCCGGGGCCGGGACGGCGAGGGGGCGGGGGAGCCGGCGGAGGGCCCGCCGGCCGCGTTCGACCCGATGGCGGGCGGCTTCCCCGTGCCGCCGCTGCCCGGCCAGAGCCTGCCGCCCGCGCCCCGGCGCCGGCCCCGGCGGGACCGGGAGCTCATCGCCAGCGGCGGCGCGGACACTCCGAACGACCGTAAGGAGGCTGACGGTGTCTGACGTCCAGAACCCGGTGGCCGGCTTCGGCGTGACCTTCAAGGCCATGTTCAAGAAGCGGCTGACCGAGCAGTACCCCGAGGAGAAGAAGCACACGGCGCCCCGCTTCCACGGCCGCCACCAGCTCAACCGGCACCCGGACGGGCTGGAGAAGTGCATCGGCTGCGAGCTGTGCGCCTGGGCCTGCCCGGCGGACGCCATCTATGTCGAGGGCGCGGACAACACCGACGAGGAGCGCTACTCCCCGGGCGAGCGGTACGGCCGCGTCTACCAGATCAACTACCTGCGCTGCATCCTGTGCGGCCTGTGCGTCGAGGCCTGCCCGACCCGGGCCCTGACGATGACGAACGAGTACGAACTGGCCGACGCCAGCCGCGAGTCGCTCATCTATACGAAGGAGCAGCTGCTGGCGGGGCTGGAGGACCGCATGGTCGACACCCCCCACGCCATCTACCCCGGCATGACGGAGAAGGACTACTACCGCGGCCTGGTGACGGAGGCGGCGCCGGGCACCGAGCGCCAAGTGGCCGTGTCCAAGGGCGAGAAGCCCGCCGGTGAAGGGGTCGAGGCGTGAGCGCCGGGCTGGCCGCCGCCGGGACGACGTCGACCGGCGAGGCGGTCCAGTTCTGGGTGCTGGCGGTCGTCGCCGTCGCGGGCGCTCTGGGCGCGGTGCTGATGCGCAAGGCCGTCCACAGCGCCCTGTCGCTCGCCGGGACGATGATCGTCCTGGCGGTGTTCTACCTGGCCAACGGCGCCTACTTCCTGGGCGTCGTGCAGATCGTGGTCTACACGGGCGCGATCATGATGCTGTTCCTCTTCGTGGTGATGCTGGTGGGCGTCACGGCCGCGGACTCGCTCAAGGAGACGATCCGGGGCCAGCGGCTGCTGGCCGGGCTGTGCGCGCTGGGCTTCGGCATCCTGCTCGCGGCCGGCATCGCCAACGCCTCGCTCCACGACTTCACCGGCCTGGGCCAGGCCAACGCCGGCGGGAACGTCCAGGGGCTGGCCGCGCTGATCTTCACCAAGTACGTCTTCGCGTTCGAGATCACCGGCGCCCTGCTGATCACCGCGGCGGTCGGCGCGATGGTGCTCACCCACCGCGAGCGCACCCGGCGGGCCGCCACCCAGCGCGAGCGCTCCGAGGCGCGGGTGCGCGGCGGCAAGCAGGTCCCGCCGCTGCCGGCTCCCGGCGTCTACGCCCGGCACAACGCCGTCGACGTCCCCGGTCTGCTGCCCGACGGCACGCCCGCCGACCTGTCCGTCAACAGGACGCTGAAGGACCGGGGCCAGATCCGCGACGTGTCGGGCCAGGCCCTGGAGGACCTGGCGGCGCTGGAGCAGCGCTCCCGGACGTGGCTGGCGAGGAACAACGAGGACCGTTCCGAGGAGCGTGCCCAGTGAACCCGGTCAACTACCTCTACCTGGCGGCCCTGTTGTTCACCATCGGCGCCACCGGTGTGCTCATCCGGCGGAACGCGATCGTCATCTTCATGTGCGTCGAGCTGATGCTGAACGCCTGCAACCTGGCCTTCGTCACCTTCTCCCGGCTGCACGGCAATCTCGACGGCCAGATCATCGCGTTCTTCACGATGGTCGTGGCCGCGGCCGAGGTCGTGATCGGCCTGGCCATCATCGTGACGATCTTCCGCTCCCGCCACTCGGCCTCGGTCGACGACGCCAGCCTGCTGAAGCTGTAAGGGGACACCACGGTGGACAACCTCATCGGATTCCTCGTCCTCGTGCCCCTGCTGGGCGCGGGCGTGCTGCTGTGCGGCGGGCGGCGGCTCGACCGCTCCGGGCACTGGATCGGCACCCTGCTCGCGGCCCTGTCCTTCGTCATCGCGGTGGTGCTCTTCGCCGACATGCTCGGCCGGCCCGGCGACGACCGCGAGCTGGGCGCGACCGTCTTCAGCTGGGTGCCCGTCGGCGGCTTCCGCGCCGATGTCGGCTTCCAGCTCGACCAGTTGTCGATGACCTTCGTGCTGCTGATCACCGGCGTGGGCTCGCTGATCCACCTCTACTCGGTCGGCTACATGGCGCACGACGAGCGGCGGCGGCGCTTCTTCGGCTATCTGAACCTCTTCCTCGCGGCGATGCTCCTGCTGGTCCTCGCCGACAACTACCTGCTGCTGTACGTGGGATGGGAGGGCGTCGGCCTGGCGTCGTACCTGCTCATCGGGTTCTGGCAGCACAAGCCGAGCGCCGCCACGGCGGCCAAGAAGGCCTTCCTCGTCAACCGCGTCGGCGACATGGGGCTGTCCATCGCCATCATGCTGATGTTCACCACCTTCGGCACCTTCGCCTTCGGGCCGGTGCTGGAGAACGCCGACCGGGCGGGCGAGGGCACGCTGACCGCCATCGGGCTGTTGCTGCTGCTGGCCGCCTGCGGCAAGTCGGCCCAGGTGCCGCTGCAGAGCTGGCTCGGCGACGCCATGGAGGGCCCCACGCCGGTCTCCGCGCTCATCCACGCGGCGACGATGGTGACCGCCGGCGTCTATCTGATCACCCGCTCGGGCGCGATCTTCGACGCCGCCCCCGACGCGCAGACGGCGGTCGTCACGGTGGGCGCGGTCACGCTCCTCTTCGGTGCGATCGTCGGTTGCGCGAAGGACGACATCAAGAAGGCCCTGGCGGGTTCGACGATGTCCCAGATCGGCTACATGATCCTCGCGGCCGGCCTGGGGCCGGTCGGCTACGTCTTCGCGATCATGCACCTGGTCACCCACGGCTTCTTCAAGGCCGGGCTGTTCCTCGGCGCCGGTTCGGTGATGCACGGGATGAACGACGAGGTGGACATGCGGCGTTACGGCGGACTGCGCCGGTACATGCCGGTCACCTTCGTGACGTTCGGACTGGGCTACCTCGCGATCATCGGCTTCCCGGGGCTGTCCGGCTTCTTCTCCAAGGACAAGATCATCGAGGCGGCCTTCGCCAAGGGCGGCACCGAGGGCTGGATCCTGGGCGGCGCCGCGCTGCTGGGCGCGGCCATCACCGCGTACTACATGACCCGGGTGATGCTGCTGACCTTCTTCGGCGAGAAGCGCTGGCAGCCCGACGCGAACGGGGAGCTCCCGCACCCCCACGAGGCGCCGCGCACCATGACCATCCCCATGATCGTGCTCGCCTTCGGATCGGTCTTCGCCGGCGGGCTGTTCAGCGTCAACGACGCCTTCCTGAACTGGCTGGAGCCCGTCACCGGCCACGCCGAGGGCCACTCGCCGGTCACCGCCGCGCAGGTCACGGCGGCCACCATGGTCGTGCTCGTGGTGGGCGCCGCGCTCGCCTGGGCGCAGTACGGGCGGCGTCCCGTGCCGGTCACCGCGCCCCCCGGCGGGCTGCTCGTCCGGGCCGCCCGGCGCGACCTGCTGCAGGACGACTTCAACCACGTCGTGCTGGTCCGCGGCGGCGAGCACCTCACCCGCAGCCTCGTCTACGTCGACCACACCCTGGTCGACGGCGTCGTCAACGGCACCGCCGCCTCCATCGGCGGCCTGTCGGGCCGGGCGCGCAGGCTGCAGAACGGCTTCGCGCGGTCGTACGCGGTCTCGATGTTCGGCGGTGCGGCGGTGCTCATCGCCGCGACCCTGCTGATGAGGGCGGTCTAGTCATGTCATTTCCCCTGCTGACGGCCACGGCCGTGCTGCCCGCGGTGGGCGCGGTCGCCACGGCCGCCGTCCCCGCCGCGCGCCGCACGGCCGCCAAGTGGCTGGCCCTGGGTTTCTCGCTCGCCACCCTGCTGCTCGCGGCGGCGCAGCTGGTGCGCTTCGACCCGGACGCGAAGGGCCCGTTCCAGCTCACCGAATCGCACGCCTGGATCAAGGACTTCGGGGTCCGCTACGAGCTGGGCGTGGACGGCATCGCGGTGGTGCTCGTCGCGCTCACCGCGCTGCTGGTGCCCTTCGTGATCCTGGCGGGCTGGCACGACGCCGACCCGCTCGAGACCAAGTCGTCGCGCTGGCGGCCCACTCAGGGCTTCTTCGCCCTGATCCTGATGGTCGAGGCGATGGTGGTGATCGCCTTCGAGGCCACCGACGTCTTCGTCTTCTACATCTTCTTCGAAGCCATGCTCATCCCGATGTACTTCCTCATCGGCGGCTTCGGCGACCGGGCGGGGGAGCGCACGGAGGCGGAGTCGGCGGCCCAACGCAGCTACGCCGCCGTGAAGTTCCTGCTCTACAACCTCGTCGGCGGTCTGATCATGCTGGCCGCCGTCATCGGCCTCTACGCGGTCACCGCCCACCAGCTGGGCCACGGCACCTTCTCCCTGACGGAGATCCTCCAGGCCCGGGCCGACGGCCGGCTGGAGTTCGCGACCGTCACCGAACGGGCCCTGTTCCTCGGCTTCTTCTTCGCCTTCGCGGTCAAGGCGCCGCTGTGGCCGCTGCACACCTGGCTGCCCAACGCCATGGGCGAGGCCACGGCCCCCGTCGCCGTACTGATCACCGCGGTGGTCGACAAGGTCGGCACGTTCGCCATGCTGCGCTTCTGCCTCCAGCTCTTCCCGGAGGCGTCCGCCTGGGCGACGCCGGCGATCCTGGTGCTGTCGCTGATCAGCATCCTCTACGGCGCGCTGCTGGCCGTCGGGCAGCGCGACATCAAGCGACTGATCGCCTACGCCTCGATCTCCCACTTCGGCTTCATCATCCTGGGGATCTTCGCGATGACCACCCAGGGCCAGGGCGGAGCCACGCTCTACATGGTCAACCACGGGATCTCCACGGCCGCGCTGATGCTGGTGGCGGGCTTCCTGATCTCCCGGCGCGGGTCGCGGCTGATCGCCGACTACGGCGGGGTGCAGAAGGTCGCGCCGGTGCTGGCGGGCACGTTCCTCGTCGGCGGTCTGGCCACGCTCTCGCTGCCGGGGCTGGCGCCCTTCGTCTCCGAATTCCTGGTCCTGGTCGGCACGTTCAGCCGCTACCCGGTGGCCGGCGCGGTGGCCACCCTGGGCATCGTGCTCGCCGCGCTCTACGTCCTGGTGCTCTACCAGCGGACGATGACCGGGCCGGTGGCCGAGCCCGTGCGGGGGATGCCGGACCTGCGGGCGCGCGAGCTGGTCGTCGTGGCGCCGCTGATCGTGCTGCTGCTGGTGCTGGGCGTCTACCCCAAGCCGGTCACCCGGATCGTCGAGCCGGCCGTCGAGCACACCATGTCCCAGGTGCACCGGGGGGACCCCCGGCCCGACGTCCGCGTGAACGATGTGGAGGCCGCGAAGTGAGCCACGCAGAAACTGTCCACAGCCTGTGGACACTGGCGGCGCCGGGCGAGCCGCCGGTCCGGATCCCCTCGCCCCACATCGAGTACGCCCAGCTCTCGCCGACCCTGATCGTGTTCGGCGCCGCCCTGCTGGGCGTCCTCGTCGAGGCCTTCCTGCCGCGCCGGGCCCGCCATCCGGCCCAGCTGGGGCTGACCGTGGTCGGCCTGGCCGCCGCCTTCGCCGCGGTGATCGCGCTGGCGGCGGGCGGCCACGCCTCGGACAAGGCGCGGGTGGCCGCGATGGGCGCGGTCGCGGTGGACGGCCCGGCGCTGTTCCTCCAGGGCACCGTGCTGCTGGTGGCGCTGGTCGCGGTGTTCACGTTCGCCGAGCGCCGCCTGGAGCCCGTGGCGCACGGCCGGCCGGTGGACTCCTTCGCCGCGCAGGCCTCGGCCGTGCCGGGCGGCGCGGCGGAGCGCGAGGCGGTGACGGCGGGCATGACGACCACCGAGGTCTTCCCGCTGCTGCTGTTCGCGGTGGGCGGGATGCTCGTCTTCCCCGCGGCGAACGACCTGCTGACGCTCTTCGTCGCCCTGGAGGTGTTCTCGCTGCCGCTGTACGTGCTGTGCGCGCTCGCCCGCCGCCAGCGGCTGCTGTCGCAGGAGTCGGCGGTCAAGTACTTCCTGCTGGGCGCCTTCTCCTCGGCGTTCCTGCTGTTCGGGGTGGCGCTGCTGTACGGCTACGCGGGCACGGTCACGTACTCCGGCATCGCGGACGTCGTCGGCGGCACCACGCGCACGGTGGAGCCGGCGCTGGCGTCGACGACCGGCAACGACGCGCTGCTGCTGGTCGGTGGCGCGATGGTGCTGATGGGGCTGCTGTTCAAGGTCGGCGCGGTGCCGTTCCACATGTGGACGCCCGACGTCTACCAGGGCGCCCCCACCCCGGTGACGGGCTTCATGGCGGCCGCGACCAAGGTCGCCGCGTTCGGCGCCCTGCTGCGGCTGCTGTACGTGGTGCTGCCGGGCCTGCGCTGGGACTGGCGGCCGGTGATGTGGGGCGTCGCGATCGTCACGATGCTGGCGGGCGCGGTGCTGGCCGTGACGCAGACCGATGTGAAGCGGCTGCTGGCCTACTCCTCCATCGCCCACGCCGGGTTCATCCTCGCCGGTGTGGTCGCCGCGACGCCCGACGGCGTCTCGTCGGTGCTCTTCTACCTGGCCGCGTACTCCTTCGTCACCCTCGGCGCCTTCGCCGTGGTGACGCTGGTGCGCGACGCGGGCGGCGAGGCGACGCACCTGTCGAAGTGGGCCGGGCTGGGCCGGCGTTCGCCGCTGGTCGCGGCCGTGTTCGCGGTGTTCCTGCTGGCCTTCGCGGGCATCCCGCTGACGAGCGGCTTCGCGGGGAAGTTCGCCGTCTTCACGGCGGCGGCGCGGGGCGGTGCCGCGCCGCTGGTCGTCGTGGGCGTGGTGTCCTCGGCGATCGCCGCGTTCTTCTACATCCGGGTGATCGTGCTGATGTTCTTCAGCGAGCCGAAGGCGGAGGGGCCCACGGTGTCGGTGCCCAGCCCGCTGACGTCGACGGTCATCGCGGTGGGAGTGGTGGTGACGCTGGTGCTCGGTGTGGCGCCGCAGTACTTCCTCGATCTGGCGGGCCAGGCGGGGACGTTCGTGCGCTGAGCCCGCGCCGCGTCCGCGGCCCCGTACGCCGCTGCCCGGCGCCCCGTGGAAGGGGCGGCCGGGCAGCGGCGTACGGCCCTCAGGGGTTCAGCTGCCCGGCTTGGCGGGGAGGCCGGGGATGCCGACGCCGGCGGGCTTGCCGTCCGCGCTCATGGCCTTGCTGTACTTCTCCTCCTTGCCGGAGGCCCAGGCCACCGTGAAGGACTTGCCGTCGAAGTCCTTGATGGTGCCCGTGGTGAAGTCCTTGGCGCCGTCCTGGCAGTGCTTGACGTTGATGGTGACCGGCTGGGCGTTGTCGACGAGCTCACCGGTGCAGGTGGACTTGCCGCTGATCGCCACGATCTTCTCGACGAAGGTGAGGACGACGACGCTCTTGTCGGCGAGCTTGCCGCCGTTGGACCAGCCGCCCGCGAGGTCGGCGGCGGCGACCCGCTTGGCCGGGGCCTGCTCGGCGGGCTTGTCCTTCGGGGCCTCGGCCGGCTTCGAGGCGGGGGCCGTGGCCCCGGTCTCCTTGGCGTCCTTGTCGCCGCCGCCGCTGCTGCCGCAACCCGTCATCAGCACAGCGGCGAAGATCGCCGCCCCCGTGATCTGTACTGCCTTGCGCACGTGCGCTCTCTCCTTTGTCATGGCCCTGGCCCTCGGGGGCCCGGGCCCGACAAGCTAGCAGCACCGCGCCGGCTCAATCGCCTCCGCCGCCGCAGCCGCCTCCGCAGCCGCTGCCGCAGCCGTGGCCGCCCCCGCAGCCGCCACCGCCGCCGCCCCCACTGCTCGAACCGCTGTTCGCCGAGTCCTGGCGGATGTTCCGGTACACCGCCCAGGAGATCCAGCCGTCGTCCATGAGGCGGCGCATCGGCTTGCGGTCGCGCCGGCCGCCCCAGCCCGGGTAGAGCGCCGAGTCGACGCCGATCGCCGCCACCAGCGCGGCCAGCGCCCGGTCGCGCGGGGTGGGGAAGCCCGCCTTGCGGGCGCCCTCGAAGCGCTGCCGGGCCGGCCCGGTCAGGTCGTCGGACCCCACGGGGTAGCGCAGGGACCGGTCGACGGCGAAGCGGTCGGGCGCCTTGGCGTTCAGCGCCCGGCGCTCGATCAGCCCCGTGATCCAGGGCTCCTCCATGTAGTGGGCCGCGGACCGGATCCACTGGCGGGTCTTCGGGCCCTGGCCGCCGGGGGCCGGCAGGCTCGACAGCGGCCAGGCGAGCAGCCGGTTCTCCGGCGGCGCCGCGGCGCCGGCCGTGACCGGCCGGTCGTGCTCCCGGGTTATGTGCCCGCTCAGTTCGAGCTCGGCCAGGACCGCCCCGGCCAGGCCGTACGCCAGTGGCCGGTCGCCGCACAGCCGTCTGCCGGTCTCCGGGTGGTGGGCGAGGAGGATCAGCTCCTCCGGCAGCGGCAGGCCGGAGGCGTGCACGGCGCTCACGCGCCCGGCGGCGCGGTGCGCGCCGGGGTGATCCGGCCGGTGACCTCGCCGAGGCCGACGCGCGCGCCGCCCGGGCCGGGGGCCCACGCGGTCAGCGTGACCTCGTCGCCGTCGGCCAGGTACGGGCCCTTGCCGCGCGTCAGCTCCAGCAGGCAGCCCAGCTGGTCGGGCTCGGGGCCGCTGACCGTGCCGGAGGCGTAGAGGTCGCCGGTGCGCAGGGAGGCGCCGTTGACGGTCATGTGGGCCAGCTGCTGGGCGGCCGTCCAGTACATGGCGGAGAACGGCGGCCGGGAGAGGGTCTCGCCGTTGAGGGTCACCTCGATGCGCAGGTCGATGCCGCCGGGCTCGGCGGCGGAGTCGTCGAGGTAGGGAAGCAGCGGGTGGGTGCGCGCCGGCGGCTCCGTACGGGCCTCGTCGAAGGCGTCCAGCGGGGTGATCCAGGCCGAGACGGAGGTGGCGAAGGACTTGCCGAGGAACGGGCCGAGCGGCACGTACTCCCAGGCCTGGAGGTCGCGCGCCGACCAGTCGTTGACCAGGCAGACGCCGAACACGTGCTCGCGGAAGTCGCCGAGGGCGACCGGGGTGGCGGTGGGCGCCGGGGTGCCGACGACGAAGCCGACCTCGGCCTCGATGTCCAGGCGCCGGGACGGCCCGAAGGTGGGGAGCTCCTCGTCGGGGGCCTTGCGCTGGCCCTGGGGGCGCACGACGTCCGTGCCGGAGACCACCACGGTGCCCGCGCGCCCGTGGTAGCCGATGGGCAGGTGCTTCCAGTTGGGCGTGAGGGCCTCGCCGTTCGGGCGGAAGATGCGGCCCGCGTTGGTGGCGTGGTGTTCGCTCGCGTAGAAGTCGACGTAGTCGGCGACCTCGAACGGCAGGTGGAGGGACACCTGGTCGAGCGGATGGAAGTACGGTCCGTCCAGCCAGGTGCGCACCTCGGCCCGTACCGCCCGCCACACCGGCCGGCCCGCGGCCATCAGCGGGTTGAGGGTGGGCTCCGCCAGTAGGTGGGCGTAAGCGGAACCGCGGTCGGCGGCGGCAGCCGCAGCGTCGAGGACGTGCGCGCCGTAGCGGACGCCGATCCGGGGGCGGTCGGGCGCGTCGGGGGTGGTGAACACGCCGTAGGGGAGCGTCTCCGGGCCGAAGGGGTCGCCTTCTGCCAGGTCACGGGGGTGGTGCTGGGGCATGGAACGCTGCCTCGCCTTCGTCCTGGACGGTTCGTCAGCCGGGGCCCCGGTGGGCCGGTGCTCACATTACGTGCCGGTGGCGGCCGGGCAAGAGGTGCAGGACAGGTGTCCGACCGCTGGCTAAAGGGAGGGCAATGTCCGGTAACTCCTTGCTGGAGGTGTCGATTCCGAAGTAGCGTCCTAAGTCGGGTCACACACAGTGGGGGGCCGCTGAGGCTGGGTGGCCGAGGGGGGTGCTGGTGGCGAGCAGGAGCGCGCCGGTGGCGGCGGACCGTTCCGTACCCGGGTTGATTCTGAAGATCGGCGACTATCCGCTCCATCACGGCGGGGTCGGCGCGATCCGCAGTCTCGGCCGGCTGGGCGTCCCGATGTACGCCGTCACCGAGGACAGATGGACCCCCGCCGCCGTCTCCCGCTATCTGCGCTCCGGCTTCGTCTGGCCGACCACGGGCACGGAGCGCCCCGAGGAGCTGGTGGCCGGCCTGCTGCGGATAGGCCGGCGGATCGGCCGGCCGGCCGTGCTGATCCCCACCGACGAGGAGGCGGCGGTGCTCATCGCCGAGCACGCCGAGGAGCTGGCCGGCTCCTTCCTCTTCCCTCCCGTGGAGCGCGGGCTGCCGCGCCGGCTGGCCAGCAAGCAGGGGCTGCACGAGCTGTGCGTGGAGCACGGCGTGCCCTCCCCGGCGACGCTGTTCCCGGCGTCGTACGAGGAGATCGAGAAGTACGCCTCGGTGGCCGCCTTCCCGGTGGTCGCCAAGAACCGCGAGGCGTTCGAGCGGCGCCGGCACCCCGCCGTGCACGGCACCACGCGCATCGGCGGGCCGCGCGAGCTGCTGGCGCTGGCCCGGCAGTGGGGGCCCACGCCCGGGGTGATCCTTCAGGAGTATCTGCCGCGCGAGGAGGCGGAGGACTGGATCGTCCACGCCTACTTCGACGCCGAGAGCACCCCGCTGGCGATGTTCACCGGCGTCAAGGTGCGCTCCTGGCCGCCGCACGCCGGTATGACCGCCAACGCCTACATCGTCGACAACCCCGAACTGGCGGCCATGGCCGCGCAGTTCATCAAGCAGATCGGCTTCAGCGGGATCATCGACCTGGACTGGCGCTTCGACCGCCGGGACGGGCGGTACAAGCTCCTCGACTTCAACCCCCGCATGGGCGCCCAGTTCCGGATGTTCGAGAACGAGGCGGGCATCGACGTCGTCCGCGCCCAGCACCTCGACCTCACCGGGCGGGCGGTGCCCGAGGGCGAGCAGCTCACGGGCCGCCGCTTCGTCGTGGAGAACATCGACCTGCCCGCCTTCGCCGCCTACCGCCGCAGCGGCTACACCACCCCCCACGCGCCCGCCCGCGCCAACGGCACCGAGCTGGCCTGGGCCGCGCGCGACGACATGAAGCCCTTCTTCACCATGCTCGCCCGGTTCGTACGGCCGGGCGCGCGTCATCTGTGGCAGCTGTGGCGTTCCCGGCGCCGCTCCGCCGCCGTCTCCGAGTGACCGAACGACACCACGTGCGCAACGTGCCCGGCAGCAACGCCCTGGGAGGGGACTCGTGACACTGCCCGTAGCCGTGATCGGGGCCGGCCCGTACGGCCTGTCGACCGCAGCCCATCTGAAAGCGCGCGCCGTGCCGACGCGCGTGTTCGGCTCGCCGATGGTGAGCTGGCGCGAACACATGCCCGCCGGGATGCTGCTGAAATCCACCCCCTCCGCCTCGAACATCGACGCCCCGCAGCCGGGCCACACCCTCTTCGACTACTGCCAGGACGTGGGCGAGCGGCGCTTCGAGTCGGACTGGGACGTCATCCCCGTCGAGACCTTCGCCGGCTACGGGCTGTGGTTCCAGCAGCGGCTGGTGCCGCAGCTGGAGCACGAGCGCGTGGTCTCGGTGGAACGGCGCGACTCCGGCGGCGGCTTCGAGCTGAAGCTCGACTCGGGCGAGCAGTTCGCCGCCCGCGCGGTGGTCGTGGCCACCGGCCTGAGCGGGCTGGCCCAGCTGCCGCCCGAACTGTCCTCCGCCGTGCCGGCCGGGCCCTCGCCCACCGGGCCCGTCTCGCACAGCTCGCAACACCGCGACCTGTCGGTCTTCGCCGGCCGTGAGGTGGCCGTCGTCGGCGCCGGCCAGTCGGCCCTGGAGAGCGCGGTGCTGCTGGCCGAGGCCGGCGCGTCGGTACGGGTCGTCGCCCGCCGTCGGGGGGCCGTACGGTTCGGCGCCGCGCCGGACGGGCAGCCGGCGCTCAAGCCCGACACCCCGTTCGGGCGGGCCTGGTCGCTCTACGCGTTCTCGTACCACGCCGACGGCTTCCGCCACCTGCCCGCGCCCGCCCGCCGCTATCTGGTGCGCCGGGTGCTCGGGCCGCTGGGCGCGTGGTGGCTGCGCGAGCGGTTCGTCGGCCGGGTGCGGGTCACCGAGGGCAAGCGGATCGTCCGCGCCAGGGTGGAATCCGGGCGCCCCGTGCTGACGCTGACGGGTGAGGGGGAGGGCGCCCCCGAGAGCGAGCTGCGCGCCGACCACGTCATCGCGGCGACCGGCTACCGGGTGGACGTGGCCGCGCTGGACTTCCTCGGCCCCGGGCTGCGCACCCGCCTCGCGGTGGCCGCGGGCGGGCCGCGGCTGGGCGCGGGCTACCGCTCGTCGGTGCCGGGACTGTTCTTCACCGGGCTGCCGGCGGCCGCGAGTTTCGGCCCGGTGATGCGGTTCGTCTGCGGCACGGAATATGCCTCTCCGCGGCTGGCACGGGCGGTGGGACAGGGATAGACCGGGCATTTCACCTGACGCCGGGCGGGCTGACTCTTCAGCCCGCCCGGCGTTTGACGGCCCGGACGCGCCACGGGGAGGCCGGCGACGGGTGCCTGAAGGGGACGGCGCCCACGGTGATCGACAGCCGACCGGATACGCTGACTTTTGGTGAAGACAGCGACACATCGACAATCCCCGTGTCCGCAGGCAGACAGGAGTAACCCTCGTGACCGTCGTCGGGCCTTTTGGGCTGAGCGTGCGGGACCAGGCTCTTGAAGCCGATGTCCAGGCCGGGTTGGCCGCTGTCGAGGAGGGCCTCCTCGAGGCCACCAAGAGCGGCGTGCCCTTCATCACCGAGGCCGCCCAGCACCTGGTCCAGGCCGGAGGCAAGCGGTTCCGCCCGCTGCTCGTCGCGCTCGCCGCGCAGTTCGGCGACCCGTACGCCCCGGGCGTGGTGCCCTCGGCGGTCGTGGTCGAGCTCACCCACCTGGCCACGCTCTACCACGACGACGTGATGGACGAGGCCGACGTGCGCCGCGGCGTGCCCAGCGCCAACGCCCGCTGGGGCAACTCGCTGGCGGTCCTCACGGGTGACTTCCTCTTCGCCCGCGCCTCGCACATACTGGCCGACCTCGGACCGGAGGCCGTGCGCATCCAGGCCGAGGCGTTCGAACGACTGGTCACCGGCCAGATCCTGGAGACCGCGGGCCCGCGCGACGGCCGCGACCCCGTCGAGCACTACCTCGACGTCATCTCCGGCAAGACCGGCTCGCTGATCGCGGTCGCCGGCCGCTTCGGCGCGATGATGTCGGGCGCGGACGAGCGGGTCGTGGAGATCCTCACCCACTACGGTGAGCGCCTCGGCGTCGCCTTCCAGCTCGCCGACGACGTCCTCGACATCGCCAGCGACTCCCACGAGTCCGGCAAGACCCCCGGCACCGACCTGCGCGAGGGCATCCCCACCCTGCCGGTGCTCCATCTGCGGGCCCGCGCCGCCGCCGGCGGCGACCCCGCCGACCGCGAGCTGTGCGACCTGCTCGACGGCGACCTCACCGACGACGCCCGGCACGCCGAGGTGCTGCGCCGGCTGCGCGCGCACCCCGCCCTGGAGCAGGCCCGCCGCGACACCGTCCGCTACGCCCAGGAGGCCCGCGCCACGCTGGCCCCGCTGCCGGAGTGCCCGGCCAAGGCGGCGCTGGAGGAGCTCTGCGACCTCGTGGTGCACCGCGCCGGCTGACCCCGGCTCCGCCGGCCCGGCCGCTCGGGGCCGGGCACGCGGGCGGTGCGCCGCGCGGTTCGACTTTCGGCGGGGGCGCCCCTACGGGGCGTCATACCGAAGGCGTACGGAGACGTGATCCCGTCGGCTGACGACTTTCCGTGGTCGTTTTGATGGAATCGAAAGCGTCGTCCTCAGGGGAATCCCCCTGACTCCGGCGCCTCCACCGAGCGGTCGGGCCACAATGCCTAGGTGTGGGCGAGTGCAGGACGCGACAGACCGCCGCCGACGACGGAGGTAGAGCACATGGCACGAATCCAACCCACCCGCAGGGCCGTCCGCTACGCGGTGCCGGTCGCGGTGGCGGGCGTCGCGGCCGCGACGATCGGACTCACATCGGCGTTCGCCGGCACCGGCGACCCGGACCTTCCCACGATCAGCGCGCAGGACCTCATAGCCAAGGTGGCCGCCTCCGACACCCAGCGGATATCGGGCACGGTCAGGGTCACCACCGACCTGGGCCTGCCCTCGCTGCCGGGCGGCGCCTCCTTCGGCGGGGGCGCGGGCGCCGGCAAGGGCGGCCACGACGGTGCCAAGGGCGGCTCGGCCCCCTCCCCGGAGGCCAAGCTCACCGAGCTCCTCTCCGGCACCCACATGCTGCGCGTCGCCGCCGACGGCCCCGACAAGCAGCGCCTGTCGGTCATCGAGAACGCCGCCGAGTACACCGTCGTGCGCAACGGCGACCAGCTCTGGGCGTACGACAGCGCGAGCAACACCGTCCACCACTCCAAGGCCCCCGCGGGGCAGGAGGCCAAGGGCCACGGGAAGGGCCGGGAGCTGCCGAAGGGCGCCGGCACCGCCACGCCGCAGGAGCTGGCGAAGAAGGCCCTCGACGCGGCCGGTGACACCACGGCCGTCACCGTCGACGGCACGGCCCGGGTGGCCGGCCGCGACGCCTACCAGCTGGTGATCAAGCCCCGGCAGAGCGAGTCGACCGTCGGCTCCGTCCGGATCGCGGTGGACGCGAAGACCGGTGTGCCGCTGAAGTTCACCCTCGCCGCGAAGAGCGGCGGCAAGGCCGTCGTCGACGCCGGCTTCACCCGGGTCGACTTCGGCAAGCCCGCCGCGGACACCTTCTCCTTCACCCCGCCCAAGGGCGCCAAGGTGACCGAGGACGACGGCAAGGGCGCCGGCAAGGACGCGGGCCGCGACCACAAGGGCGCGCTGCCCGAGGCGCTGGGCCTGCCGGGTCTCGCCGGTGACACCTCGAAGGCCGAGGTCACCGGCACGGGCTGGGCGTCCATCGCCCGCATCCCGGTGGGCAAGGAGGCCGGCGGCGTCGTCTCCGGCAAGGCGAGGAGCGGCGGCAAGCACGGCGGCGGGAACGCCGACGCCGAGGCGCTGCTGGACGGCTTCGGCAGCAAGGTCTCGGGCGGCTTCGGCACCGGCCGGGTCTTCAGCACGAAGATCGTCAACGCCCTGGTCACCGAGGACGGCACGGTCTACGCCGGCGCGGTCTCCAAGGACGCGCTGATCAAGGCCGCCGAGGCGAAGAAGTAGCAGCCGCGGGGGCGGCACCCGCCCGCCCCCGGGCCGCACCGCGAGAGGAGACACCGTGGAGAGCCGGTCCAGGCCGGAGGAGGGGCCCGGCGCCACGGACGGGGACCCCGTGGTCGAGACCCGTGGGCTGACCAAGCGCTTCGGCGCCCGGCCCGCCGTCGACGGGCTCGACCTCGTCGTGCCGCGCGGCAGCGTCTTCGGCTTCCTCGGGCCCAACGGCTCCGGCAAGACGACCACCATCCGGATGCTCATGGGGCTCATCGAGCCCACCGCCGGGACGGCCCGGGTGCTCGGCGAGGAGATGCCGCGCGGCGGCCGGCGGGTGCTGCCCAGGGTGGGCGCCCTGATCGAGGGGCCCGCCCTCTACGGCTTCCTGTCCGGCCGCGACAACCTCGTGCGGTTCGACTCCGCCGACCCCATGGCCGACCCCCGCACCCGGGCGGCCCGGGTCTCCCACGCCCTGGAGCGGGTGGGGCTCGCGGCCGCCGCCGGCAAGAAGGCCCGCGCGTACTCGCTCGGCATGAAGCAGCGCCTCGGCCTGGCCGCGGCCCTGCTCCAGCCGCGCGAGCTGCTGGTGCTGGACGAGCCGACCAACGGCCTCGACCCGCAGGGCATGCGCGAGATCCGTACGCTGGTGCGCTCGCTGGCCGCCGAGGGCACCACCGTCTTCCTCTCCTCCCACCTCCTCGACGAGATCGAGCAGGTCTGTACCCATGTCGCCGTCATGTCCCGGGGCCGGCTCCTCACCCAGGGGACGGTCGGCGAGCTGGCCTCCTCCACCCGGGGCCGGCTGGCGGTCACCACCCCCGACACGGCGGAGGCCGTACGGGTCCTCAAGGAGCACGGAGTGAACGACCTCGCGGTCCTCGACGACCGGGTCACCGGAGAGCCGCCGGCCGGCCCGTCGGTGGAGCTCGCCGACCTCAACGCCGCGCTCGTCCGGGCGGGCGTGCGCGTCCGCGCCTTCGGCACCGAACGCGCCTCGCTGGAGGACGCGTTCGTGGCGCTCACCGGGGAGGGCTTCGATGTCGCGGGCTGAGCCGCCGGTCGCGCATGCCACGGCCGCGGCCCGCGGGTGGGGGCTCTCACTGTTCCGCAGCGAGGTGACCACGACCTTCCGCCGGTGGCGCACCCTCGCGCTGCTGGGCGTCCTCGCGGCCGTCCCGGTCCTGATCGGCGTCGCGGTGAAGATCGAGACGGGTGACGGCGACGGCCCCCACGGCGGTGCCGGGCCGGCCTTCGTCAACCAGGTCACCAACAACGGCCTCTTCCTGGTCTTCGCCGCGCTCGCCGCGACCCTGCCGTTCTTCCTGCCGATGGCGATCGGCGTGATCGCGGGCGACGCCGTCGCCGGCGAGGCGGGCGCGGGCACCCTGCGCTATCTGCTGGTCGCCCCCGCCGGGCGGACGCGACTGCTGCTCGCCAAGTACGCGTCGACGATCGCCTTCTGCTTCGCCGCGACCCTGGTGGTCGCCGTCTCGGCGCTGGCGGTGGGGGCGCTGCTCTTCCCGCTGGGCGAGGTCACGCTGATCAGCGGTACGACCATCGGGTTCGGCGAGGGGCTGCTGAGGGCGCTGGCGATCGCCGGGGTGGTGGCGCTGTCGCTGGTCGGTGTGGCCGCGCTGGGTCTGTTCGTCTCGACGCTCACCAACAGCGGCGTCGCGGCCATGGCCACCACGGTCGGGCTGCTCATCACCGTCCAGATCCTCGATCAGTTCCCGCAGCTGGCCGCCATCCAGCCGTATCTCTTCCCGCACTACTGGCTGAGCTTCGCGGACCTGCTGCGGGACCCGGTGATGTGGGACGGGATCCTGCGTGACCTGGGGCTCCAGGCGCTCTACGCGGCCGTGTTCGGCTCGGCCGCCTGGGCCCGCTTCACGGCGAAGGACATCACGGTGTGAGCGGGCACCGGGCCGTGGTGGGCCGGCCCGGCGCCCGCTCCATGGGGGGTGGAAGGTGCTGGCTCAAGGGATCACACGGTGATCACCTCCGGATCACGCGGTGACCAGGGTGACCAGGGGACCAGGGTGATCAGAAGGTGAGCTTCCAGCTGCCCAGCCGGCCCGTGTCCTGCGCGGCCACGTCCTGGACGCGCAGCTTCCAGGTCCCGTTCGCCGTCTCGGCCGAGGCGTTGACGGTGTAGGTCTCGGTGACGTCCGCGGCCGAGTCGTCGCTGGAGTTCTTCAGCCGGTACGCCTTGCCGCTCGGGCCGATCAGGTCGATCACCAGGTCGCCCCGGTAGGTGTGCCGGATGTCGACCGAGGCCTTGAGCGCGGCCGGGGCGTTGCCCGTCACGCCGGTGACGGCGATCGAGGACTCGACGGCCGAGCCCGCGTCGGGGATGTCGAGCGGCGCCGAGCTCTCGAAGACCTTGCCGGAGGGCGGGGTGGTGCCGCCACCGCCGCTCAGGGTCCAGATCGCGTGGGCGATGGCGTCGCTGTTGGTGTCCAGCGCCGTGTCGTTGATGTTCGCCGTGGTGTCGCAGGACGCGTGGTAGCAGCGGTCGAACGGCTGTCCGGCGGTGCCGCCCCACTTCGCGGCCTGGGCGGCGGTCTTGGTGTAGTCCGCGCCGCTGAAGAGGCCGCCGACGCGGATGCCCGCGTTCTTGAACGGCGCGTGGTCGGACCGGCCGTCGCCCTCGGTCTCGATCTCGGTGGGGATGTTGCGGGCGGCGTACCAGTCCTTGAAGACGCCCTCCAGCGTGGGGTCGTCGTCGTAGACGAAGTAGCCGGGGTTCGGCGAGCCGATCATGTCGAAGTTCAGATAGGCGTCGATCTTCGACCGCTCGGTGGTGGGCAGCTGGCGCACATAGTTCTGCGAGCCGACCAGGCCCAGCTCCTCGGCTCCCCACCAGGCGAACCGCAGGTGCTTGTCGGGCTTGTAGCCCTGCTTGGCGACGGTGAGGGCGACCTCGAGGATGCCGGCCGAGCCGGAGCCGTTGTCGTTGATCCCGGCGCCGCGGGAGACCGAGTCCAGATGGGCCCCGGCGAAGACGACGTGGTTGGCGTCGCCGCCCGGCCAGTCGGCTATCAGGTTGTAGCCGGTGGAGCCGCTGGAGGTGAACTGCTGGACGGTGGTGGTGAATCCGGCGGCGTCCAGCTTGCCCTTCACATAGTCGATCGAGGCCTTGTAGCCGCTGCGCCCGTGGGCGCGGTTGCCGCCGTTGGCGGTGGCTATGGACTGCAACTGGTTCAGGTGGGCCTTGACGTTGGCCACGGAGATGTCGGGCGCGGCGACGCTCCGGCCGGCGGTGGCGGCGGCGGTGGTGGGAACCGCGTGGGCCGTTGCCGGGGAGAGGCCGAGCAGGGTGGCGGCCACGGCCGCGCCGGTGGTGAGGAGCGCGCCGGCGCGGCGTGATCTTCGGTGCAGGGTTGGTCCGTTGAGTTCAGGCATGGGGGGCTCCCAACTCCATTTGACGTGGCCATGATGTTGAGGGCCCCCCGAAGTCGCGTCAAGGGCGGCTTTCGGACACCGATCACCGGTTTCCGGATATCGGGCAGGTGCTCACCCGCTGTGAGCTGTGGTTTCTGTTGCCTGAGGGGTAATTGTGTTTTCTGTGTTACCAGTTGCCACACGTTCGCGCGCCGCCTCCAGATCGGACCGGGACCGCCGGGCCGTCCGCAGCGCGTCCCATGTGAGCACCGCCAGCGCCAGCCACACCAGCGCGAAGCCCGCCCACCGCTCGGCCGGCATCGCCTCGTGGAAGACCAGCAGCCCCAGCGCGAACTGGAAGACGGGCGCGAGGTACTGGAGCATGCCCAGGACCGACAGCGGCAGCCGCACGGCCGCCGCGCCGAAGGAGATCAGCGGCACCGCGGTGATCACACCCGTGCCCAGCAGGAGCAGCAGGTGCCCGCCGCCCTCGGAGACGAACGTGGACTGCCCGCGTCCGCCCAGGAACAGCAGGACCGCGAGCGCCGGGAGGAACTGCACGGCCGTCTCCACGGCCATCGACTCCAGCCCGCCCAGCCCGACCTTCTTCTTCACCAGGCTGTACGTGCTGAAGGTGGCCGCGATCGCGAGCGCGATCCATGGCGGCTTGCCGTAGCCGACGGCCAGCACGACGACGGCGGCGAGGCCGACGCCCACCGCCACCCACTGCCCGACGCGCAGCCGCTCGCGCAGCACGATGACGCCGAGGGCGATGGTGGCGAGGGGGTTGATGAAGTAGCCCAGGGACGTCTCGACGACATGGCCGGAGTTGACGGCCCAGATGTAGACCCACCAGTTCGCCGAGATGACGACCGCGCCCAGCGCCGCCACGGCGAGCCGTCGCGGCTGCCGCAGCAGCGGGCGTATCCACCCCCAGCGCCGGGTCACGGCCAGGGCGATGGCGACGGTCACGAGGGACCACACCATGCGGTGCGCGAGGATCTCGATCGCCCCGCTCGGTTCGAGCAGCGGCCAGTACAGGGGGAACAGCCCCCAGATCCCGTAGGCGGCGACGCCGTACAGCAGCCCCGCCCGGCTCTCGGCGGACGAGCCGGATGAGCTGGATGACGGTGGTGTGGGTGGCATGCGGTTTCCCTCCCGGTTCTCGACGACGACCTGGGGGTGTCCTACGGGTCAGGCCTGATCCGGCCCGACCCGTAAGACACCCCCAGGCGACGGTAGACCCCGGCCAGGGAGGCTGTCATGCCCGTATCGCATTACGGTCGTGGCGAGGGGGCTCCGGGCGGGGTGTGCAGCCGCTGGATGGCGCGGGTCACGTCGAAGGGGAGGATGGTGACGGCCACGTTCGGCAGCTGTTCCAGGACCCTGGCCATCTCCTCCGCCGTGCCCCGGTGCAGCATCCGGCCCAGCGGGGTGGAGTACGTCCGGCGCGGGATCAGCAGGGTCAGGGCCGTCGAGCCGTCCGCCGTGGTGCGCGCCGCCAGGTCGGCGACCGCGTGGCGCAGCCGGCGGTCGGGGCAGTCGACGAGCTCCAGCGGCACGGTGGTGCCCGACGAGCGGTCCCAGCGCTCGGCCAGCCGGTGGGCGCGCTCCTCGTCGATGACGAAGTGGAGGGCCCGCACCTCGTCCGGCCGCAGCTCGTGGGCGTAGCGGAGGGCCTTGATCGTGGCCAGGTCGAGGATGTCGACGAGGACGTGGACCACGTGCCGCCGCCAGTGGGGGCGGTCGGTGGCGAAGGCGGCCACGTTCTCCAGGGCCGCGGCCTCCTCCCGGTACTGCCGGTTGATGACGATCAGCGCCCAGACGCCGAGCGGGAAGACCACCACGACCAGCCAGGCGCCCTCGGTGAACTTGGTGATGGCGAAGATCACGACCACCAGGGCCGACACCACGGCGGCGGCCAGGTTGAGCGCCGTCCGGACGTGGTTGCCCGGGCGCCGCGCGTAGTGGGCGGTCATCCCGGCGGCGGCCATCGTGAAGCCGGTGAAGACGCCGATGGCGTACAGCGCGACGAGCTTGTCGACGCTGGCCCGCGTCACCAGCAGCAGCGCCAGCGAGGTCACCGTGAGGCAGATGATGCCGTTGGAGAAGGCGAGCCGGTGCCCGCGCCGCATCAGCCGGCGGGGCAGGAAGCGGTCCTCGGCGACGAAGCTGGCGAGGAAGGGGAAGCCGGTGAACGGTGTGTTGGCGCCCGTGTAGAGGATGAGGGCCGTGGCCAGCTGGACGTAGACCAGCCCCACGGTGCCCGCCCAGCCGTCGCCGAAGACGAGGTGCGCCTCCTGGGCGATGACGGTCGGGTTGCCGTCCTCGTAGGGGATGGCGTGGGTGTAGTGGGCGAGCGTGGAGACGCCCAGCACCATCGTGCCCAGGGCGCAGCTCATGACGGTCAGGGTGCGCCGGGCGTTGACGCCCTGGGGGCGGCGGAAGGCCGAGACGCCGTTGGAGATGGCCTCCAGCCCGGTGAGGGACGAGCCGCCGTTGGCGAAGGCGCGCAGCACCATGAACACCGGGACGCCGTACAGCCAGCCGTGGCCAGGCTCGCCGAGCGGTACGGCGCCCGCCGCGCGCACGTCGGCGTGCGGGAGGCCGCCGTCCAGGGCCCGCACCAGCCCCACCACGAGCATCAGGGCCACGGCGAGCATGAAGAGGTAGGCCGGGGCCGCGAAGGTCCGGCCCGCCTCCCGCATGCCCCGCAGGTTGCCGTACATGAGGAGCACCACGATGCCCACGGTGAGGGGGAGCTTGAGGTGGTCCAGGCCGGTGTAGCCGCGGCCGACGAGGTGGGCGAGGGAGAGCAGGGCGTCGGTGCCGGCGGCGCTCTGCACGGCGACGGTGACGATGTAGTCGACGAGCAGGGCGACGGCCGCCACCTGGGCCACGCGCGGCCCGAAGTTCTCGCGGGCGACGACGTAGGAGCCGCCGGCCCGGGTGTAGACGGAGACGACGTCGCGGTAGGAGAGGGTGAGCAGCAGCAGGACGAACAGGATCGCGCCCGTCACCGGCATCAGCAGGGTGAAGGCGGCGGCCCCGGCGACCGGGACGAGGATGCGCAGCATCTCCTCGGTGCCGTAGGCCGTGGAGGACATGCAGTCGGAGGCGAGGACCCCGAGCGCCATCGGGTTGGAGAGCTTCTCCCTCGCCAGCTGCTCGGTGACCAGGGGAGGCCCCAGGAGCAGGCGCTTGACGCGGTACGCGAGCCGGTCGCGGACCACCGGCGCCGGGGGCGTCTCGGCGGTCCGGGGCTCGGCGGCATCGGGGTCGGCCATACCCATAGGAGAGCGCCTTCCCCGCTACGCGCCCGGCAGACGCCCCGGCCGGACACCCGAATCGGGTGCCCGGCCGGGGGCGGGTGGCCGTACGGGCCGGCCGGCGTCAGCCGACGACCGTCCAGGTGTCGTTGCCGGCCAGGAGGGCGCCCAGGTCGCCCTTGCCCTTCTGCTCCACGGCGGCTTCCAGCTGGTCGGACATCTGGGTGTCGTAGACCGGGCGGCGGACGTCGCGGAGGACGCCGACGGGGGTGTGGTGGAGCGTGTCGGGGTCGGCCAGCCGCGAGAGGGCGAACGCGGTGGTCGGGGAGGCGGCGTGGGCGTCGTGCACCAGCACGTCCGCCTCGTTCTCCGGGGTGACCGTGACGACCTTCAGATCGCCGGTGGCCCGGTCCCGGACGACACCCTTGCCGTTGTCCGCGCCGAAGCGGATGGGCTGCCCGTGCTCCAGGCGGATGACCGCCTCCTGGGCGCGCTCATTGTCCTTGAGGGCGTCGAAGGCACCGTCGTTGAAGATGTTGCAGTTCTGGTAGATCTCCACGAGCGCCGTCCCGGGGTGGGCCGCGGCCCGGCGCAGCACCTCGGTCAGGTGCTTGCGGTCGGAGTCGACCGTACGGGCCACGAAGGACGCCTCGGCGCCGATGGCGAGCGACACGGGGTTGAAGGGCGCGTCGAGGGAGCCCATCGGCGTGGACTTGGTGATCTTGCCGGTCTCGGAGGTGGGGCTGTACTGGCCCTTGGTCAGCCCGTAGATCCGGTTGTTGAACAGCAGGATCTTGAGGTTGACGTTGCGGCGCAGCGCGTGGATGAGGTGGTTGCCGCCGATGGAGAGGGCGTCGCCGTCGCCGGTGACGACCCAGACGGAGAGGTCCTGCCGAGAGGTGGCGAGTCCGGTGGCGATGGCGGGGGCCCGGCCGTGGATGGAGTGCATCCCGTAGGTGTTCATGTAGTACGGGAAGCGGGAGGAGCAGCCGATGCCGGAGATGAAGACGATGTTCTCTTTGGCGAGGCCCAGTTCGGGGAGGAAGCCCTGGACGGCGGCGAGGATGGCGTAGTCGCCGCAGCCGGGGCACCAGCGCACCTCCTGGTCCGACTTGAAGTCCTTCATGGACTGCCGGGCCTCGGCCTTGGGCACCAGGGAGAGTGCCTCAGTCATGGATGGCCTCCTTGAGCACATCGGCGAGCTGCTCGGCCTTGAACGGCATCCCGCTCACCTGGGTGTGGGAGCGGACGTCGACCAGGTACTTCGCTCGCAGCAGGGTGGCGAGCTGGCCGAGGTTCATCTCGGGCACGACCACGCGGTCGTACCGCTTCAGGACGTCCCCGAGGTTGGCGGGGAAGGGGTTGAGGTGGCGCAGGTGGGCCTGGGCGACATGGCCGCCCGCGGCGCGCACGCGCCGTACGGCCGCCGTGATCGGCCCGTAGGTCGAGCCCCAGCCGAGCACCAGCGTGCGGGCCTCGCCCGAGGGGTCGTCGACCTCGGTGTCGGGGACGGCGATGCCGTCGATCTTGGCCTGCCGGGTGCGGACCATGAAGTCGTGGTTGGCCGGGTCGTAGGAGATGTTGCCCGTGCCGTCCTGCTTCTCGATGCCGCCGATGCGGTGCTCCAGGCCGGGCGTGCCGGGCACGGCCCAGGGGCGGGCCAGGGTGTGGGGGTCGCGCTTGTACGGCCAGAAGACCTCGGTGCCGTCGGCCAGCTCGTGGTTGGGGCCGGTGGCGAACCGTACGCGCAGGTCGGGCAGTTCGTCGGTCTCCGGCACCCGCCACGGCTCGGAGCCGTTGGCCAGGTAGCCGTCGCTCAGCAGGAAGACCGGGGTGCGGTAGGTGAGCGCGATACGGGCCGCGTCCAGCGCCGCGTCGAAGCAGTCGGCGGGCGTCCTGGGTGCCACGATCGGCACCGGCGCCTCGCCGTTCCGCCCGTACATGGCCTGGAGCAGATCGGCCTGCTCGGTCTTGGTGGGCAGGCCCGTGGACGGGCCGCCGCGCTGGATGTCGACGATCAGCATCGGGAGTTCGAGCGAGACGGCGAGGCCGATGGTCTCCGACTTCAGGGCCACACCCGGGCCCGAGGTCGTCGTCACGGCGAGCGCGCCGCCGAAGGCCGCGCCCAGCGCCGCGCCGATGCCGGCGATCTCGTCCTCCGCCTGGAAGGTGCGCACGCCGAAGTTCTTGTGCTTCGACAGCTCGTGGAGGATGTCCGAGGCCGGGGTGATCGGGTACGAGCCCAGGTAGAGCGGCAGGTCCGCCTGGCGGGAGGCGGCGATCAGACCGTAGGACAGGGCGAGGTTGCCGGAGATGTTGCGGTAGGTGCCGGAGGGGAAGGCGGAGGTGGCCGGGGCGACCTCGTAGGAGACCGCGAAGTCCTCCGTCGTCTCGCCGAAGTTCCAGCCGGCCCGGAAGGCGGCGACGTTGGCCTCCGCGATCTGCGGCTTCTTCGCGAACTTCTTCCGCAGGAACGCCTCGGTGCTGTCGGTCGGCCGGTGGTACATCCACGACAGCAGGCCCAGCGCGAACATGTTCTTGCTGCGCTCGGCCTCCTTGCGGGAGAGCCCGAACTCCTTGAGCGCCTCGATCGTCAGCGTCGTCAGCGGCACCGGGTGGACGTTGTACGCGTCCAGGGAGCCGTCCTCCAGCGGGTTGCTGTCGTACCCCACCTTCGCCATCGGGCGCTTGGTGAACTCGTCGGTGTTGACGATGATCTCCGCGCCGTGCGGCACGTCGCCCAGATTGGCCTTGAGCGCCGCGGGGTTCATGGCGACCAGCACGTTCGGAGCGTCGCCGGGGGTGAGGATGTCGTGGTCGGCGAAGTGCAGCTGGAAGGACGACACACCCGGCAGGGTGCCGGCGGGCGCCCGGATCTCGGCCGGGAAGTTGGGGAGGGTGGAGAGGTCGTTGCCGAACGACGCCGTCTCGGAGGTGAAGCGGTCTCCCGTGAGCTGCATGCCGTCACCCGAGTCGCCCGCGAAGCGGATGATGACCCGGTCCAGCCGGCGCACCTCCTTGACGCGCACCTCTTCGACGCGCACCTCCTCGGCGGGCGGATCGGCGGGTGCGGCCTGTTCGGCCGTGCTGCTGACCTGGCTGGTCACTGCTTCGGACCTCCCTCGTGGCGGCGCCGCGCCTTCGGTGGCGCCCAGCGGCGTTCCCACGGTCATCGTACGTTCGGACGATCATGTGCCGATATGAAGTTTGCCGGGGTGCTCTGATGCCGCACTGACGGCGTCCGGGCGGACCCTCGCACCCCGACGGTACGTCGTCGGGGCCGACGGTATGTCCCCATGACCGACGGTAGGTCCTCAGGACCGGAGGTAGGTGAGAACCGCGAGCACCCGCCGGTGATCCCCGTCACTCGGTGCCAGCCCCAGCTTCAGGAAGATGTTGCTGACGTGCTTCTCCACCGCGCCGTCGCTGACCACCAGCTGCTTGGCGACGGCCGAGTTGGTGCGTCCCTCCGCCATCAGCCCCAGCACCTCCCGCTCGCGCGGGGTGAGCCCGGCCAGCACGTCCTGCTTGCGGCTGCGGCCCAGCAGCTGGGCGACGACCTCCGGGTCCAGCGCGGTGCCGCCCCGGGCGACCCGGACCACCGCGTCCACGAACTCGCGCACCTCGGCGACCCGGTCCTTGAGCAGGTAGCCCACGCCCCGGGTGCTGCCCGCCAGTAGCTCCGTGGCGTACTGCTCCTCCACGTACTGCGACAGCACCAGCACCGCCAGCTCGGGAAACTCCTTGCGCAGCCGGACGGCCGCCCGCACGCCCTCGTCGGTGTGGGTCGGGGGCATCCGTACGTCGGCGACCACCACGTCCGGCAGCCCCTCGTCCCCGGCGGCGAGCTCCTGGACCGTCCTGATCAGCGCCTCGCCGTCGCCCACCCCCGCCACGACGTCATGCCCCCGGTCGGTCAGCAGCCGGGTCAGGCCCTCCCGGAGCAGTACCGAGTCCTCGGCGATGACCACCCGCACCCTGTCCTCCACGTTCACGATCTTCCGGCCCCCAGGCAGTGACGCTGATACGAACGTCCCCAGCATCGCAGCATCCGGCCCCGGAGCGGGTCGCTCCGGGGCCGGTGGCGGGCACCTCGAAGGGCGTCAGGAACCGGTGCGGTCCCGCCAGGGCAGCTCGGCCGTGACGACCGTGGGGCCGCCGGCGGGGGAGTCCACCAGCAGCAGCCCGTCCACCGAGTCCAGCCGCTCGGCGAGGCCCGCCAGCCCGGTGCCCGCGGCCGTCCGGGCGCCGCCCCGGCCGTCGTCGGTGACCTGGAGCATCAGCCGGTCCGCCGAGCGCCACACCTCCACCCGCGCCGAGCCGGCCCCGCTGTGCTTGCTGATGTTCTGCAGCAGCTCGGAGACCGTGAAGTAGGCGATGCCCTCGATGGCCGCCACCGGCCGGGTCGGCAGGTCCGCCTCGGTGGTCACCGGCACGGTGCAGCGCGCGGCCAGCGCGGACAGCGCCGGGCCGAGGCCGCGGTCGGTGAGGATGGCGGGGTGGATGCCGCGGGCGAGGTCGCGCAGCTCCCGCAGGGCGAGCTTCACCTCTCCGTGGGCCTCGTCGACCATGCGGGCGGCGGCCTCGGGGTCCTCCAGGAGCTTCTCCTTGGCCAGGCCCAGATCCATGGCGAGGGCGACGAGGCGGGCCTGGGCGCCGTCGTGGAGGTCGCGCTCGATGCGGCGCAGATCGGCGGCCGCCGTGTCGACCACCACGCCCCGGTCCTCCTCCAGCTCCCACACCCGCGTCGCCAGCCGCGACGGCCCCAGCAGCCCCGTCACCAGCAGCCGGTCCACCAGTGCCAGGCCCCGCAGGACCCACGGCGTGCCCAGGACGAGCACCAGGCCCGCGCCGACGGTCAGGGCGATCTCGAAGGGGGTGTCGACGTAGAACGCTTCCCCGTCGGAGTCGCCGTACAGCTGGATGCCCGGCTGCCCGGCGTACCGCGTCAGCGTCCACCGCCACAGCGGGTACAGGAACAGCCCCCAGCCGGTCGTCATCAGCACCACCGACACGACGAACGTGAACAGCGCCCAGGGGAAGTGCACCAGCGGGTACAGCAGCTGCCGCCAGGACGTGCCGCTCTTGAGCAGCGCCCCCACCCACGCCATCAGGCCGCCCCGCGGCCGGCCCCGGCCGTTCGTCCGCCGGGGCCGCACCGGCTCCGGCTCGGCGACCTCCAGGCGCAGCAGCGCCCGGGCCCGGGCCCGCTCCAGCACGCCCAGCCCGCGCGCCCCGGCGAGCGCCCCGGCCAGCACCGGCACGCCCAGGAAGGTGACCAGCAGGCCGACCCCCAGCGCGGTCATGGTGATGACGTAGACGAACGTGACCGTCGCGACCGGCAGGCCGGTCAGGAAGTAGAGGAACTCCCGCCAGGTGCGGCCCTCCAGCGGCGCGCGGAGCACGGCGGGCACCCGGTGGGGGCCGGTCGCCGCCCCCGGGCGGTGCTGGGTTCCGTAGTCGATGGCCATGTTCGTCCTCGTCCTCGCCGTCGTCGTCTTCGTGGTCCGTGGTCCCGGTCCTTGCCGGTATCCAGGCTCGCGCGGCGCGGCCCGGCGGACCATGCGGCGGGTCGGTGTCCCGGGGGTGGGGATGTCCCCACCCCCGCCGGGGCGTCAGCCGCCGGTGCGGTCCCGCCAGGGCAGCTCGGCCGTGACGACCGTGGGGCCGCCGGCGGGGGAGTCCACCGTGAACACGCCGTCCACCGAGCGCAGCCGCTCGGCGAGGCCGGCCAGCCCGCTGCCCCCGGCCGTCGAGGCGCCGCCGCGCCCGTCGTCGCGGACCTGGAGCAGCAGCCGGTCCCGCCGCCGCCACACCTCGACGCCGGCCGAGCCGGCCCCGCTGTGCTTGCTGACGTTCTGCAGCAGCTCGGAGACCGTGAAGTAGGCGATGCCTTCGATCGCCGGCGCGGGCCGGGCCGGCAGGTCCACCGCCACCGTCACCGGCACCGTGCAGCGGGTGGCCACCGACGACAGGGCGGGGCCGAGGCCGCGGTCGGTGAGGATGGCGGGGTGGATGCCGCGGGCGAGGTCGCGCAGCTCCTGGAGCGCGAGCTTCACCTCCCCGTGGGCCTCGTCGACCATGCGGGCGGCGGCCTCGGGGTCCTCCAGGAGCTTCTCCTTGGCCAGGCCGAGGCCCATGGCGAGGGCGACGAGGCGGGCCTGGGCGCCGTCGTGGAGGTCGCGCTCGATGCGGCGCAGATCGGCGGCCGCCGTGTCCACGACGACCCCCCGGTCCTCCTCCAGCTCGGCGACCCGCCGCTCCAGCTCGCTCGACGGGCACAGCAGCCCGCGCACCATCGCCCGGTCCACATGCGTCAGGCCGCGCGTCAGATGGCCCAGAACCGGCCACGCGACGAAGAGGGAGACCAGGACGACCGTGAACGTGAGAACGCCCCATGGCAATCGTATGAACGCGTACAGCGTGCTCCGCCAGCCCACCGGGTCCTTCAGCGTGGCCCACAGCCAGCCCAGGAACCCCCGCTGGTCCCGGCCGCGCGGCAGCGGGCTCGGCTCGTCGATCCGCACGCCCAGCAGCGACCGCGCCCGGGCCCGCTCCAGCCGGCCCAGCACCCGGGACCCCATCAGACCCAGCGCCAGCAGCGGCAGGCCCACCACCGTGACGGACAGCGCCACGCCCGCGTAGAGCCACAGCGAGACGTACAGGAAGCCGATGATGCCCTCGGGCAGATTGACCAGGAGGTGGGCCACCTCCTTCCAGGTCTGTGCCCCGAAGGCGGGACGGACGGGTGGGAGCCGGTCCTCGGCAAAAGCGGAATCAGCGGTTTCGCTGGGGGCGCTGCTGGCGTTCATGGGGCAAGCCTGCCCGGCCCCCACGGGCCGTCGCCATGGGGGCGGTGGGTGCCGGCGGGTGGGGATAACCCCACCTCCGGCCGGACAGCGAGGATCGCCCCGGCCCCGGCAGGGCCTAGACTCGCGTGCGTACAGATCGTCGAACAAACAGGACAGGGAACGAGGGGCGGACGTGCCGGAGGCAACCGTGCGCACCAGTAGCGCCGATGTCCAGCTCGCGTCGGAGTACTTCCACGGCTACACCGTGGTCGGTCTCCTCGCGGTGATCGGGGTGCTCTTCGTCGCCGTGGCCTTCGGGGCCGCGCGGCTCCTGCGGCCGGTGGCGCCGACACCCGAGAAGCTGCTCGCCTACGAGTGCGGGGTGGACCCCGTCGGCGAGGGCTGGGCGCACACCCAGGTGCGGTATTACGTCTACGCGTTCCTTTATGTGATCTTCGCGGTGGACTCGATCTTCCTGTTCCCCTGGGCGACCGTGTTCGCCGCGCCGGGCTTCGGCGGGGCGACGCTCGTGGAGATGTTCATCTTCCTCGGCTTCCTCGCCGTGGGCCTGTTGTACGCATGGAAGAAGGGCGTCCTCGCATGGACGTGACACCCGCCGTGGACCTCCCCGAGCCCCGCCGCCTCGGACCACTGGCCCGCCTCGCCCCCGAGCCCATGAAGGTCGTCCTCAACTGGGGACGCCGCTACAGCCTCTGGGTCTTCAACTTCGGGCTGGCCTGCTGCGCGATCGAGTTCATCGCGGCCTCCATGGCCCGCCACGACTTCATCCGCCTCGGTGTCATCCCCTTCGCACCGGGCCCGCGCCAGGCCGACCTCATGATCGTCTCCGGCACGGTGACGGACAAGATGGCCCCCGCGGTCAAGCGGCTCTACGAGCAGATGCCCGAGCCGAAGTACGTCATCTCCTTCGGCGCCTGCTCGAACTGCGGCGGCCCCTACTGGGACTCGTACTCCGTGACCAAGGGCGTCGACCAGATCATCCCCGTGGACGTCTACGTCCCCGGCTGCCCGCCACGCCCCGAGGCGCTGCTCCAGGGCATCATCAAGCTCCAGGAGAAGATCGCGCGGGAGTCGCTGGGCGAGCGCTACTCGCAGCCGTCGCCGGCGGCGCTGCGCAGCGGGCTGGTGACGCCCCCGCCGGCGCCGGCGCCCGCGGCGGGCCCCGAGGAGTCGGACCGATGAGCGAGCCGACCGAGCCGACCGAGCCGACCGCCGACGCTGCCGAGCCCGCCCCCGCGCCCGAGCCGGTCGTGGGCTGGCTGCCGGCCCCCGCCACCGAGCTGTTCGGCGCGGGTGCCACCGCCGAGGAGGCGTACGACACCCTCACCGTCGACGTCCCCGCCGACTCCTGGATCGCCGCGCTGGAGACCGCCCGGGACCGGCTCGGCTGCACCTTCTTCGACTGGCTGAGCGCCGTGGACGAGCCCGGTACGGGCTTCCGCGTCTGCGCGCACGTGGCCGCGCTGCCGGCCTCCGGGTCCGGCACCCGCCGGCTGCTGCTGCGCACCACCGTGCCGCACGACGCGCCCGCCCTGCCGACCGCCGTCGGCGTCTACGCCGGCGCGGAGTGGCACGAGCGCGAGACCCACGAGATGTTCGGCGTCGGCTTCACCGGCCACCCCCACCTCGTGCCGCTGCTCCTGCCGGAGAACTTCGAGGGCCACCCGCTCCGCAAGGACTTCGTCCTCGCGGCCCGCGTGGTCAAGGCCTGGCCGGGCGCCAAGGAACCCGGCGAGTCCGCCGAGGGCGGCCCCAAGCGCCGCCAGATGCTGCCGCCCGGCGTGCCCGACCCCAACGAGTGGGGCCCCCTCAAGGGCCAGCTCCCCCCGGCCCCGGCCCGCCCCACCCGCGCCGCCCCCGGCGAACGCCGCGCCCGCACGACGACGGACGGCCCGCCCCCGCGCCGTGCGCGCAGCGTGGCGGAGGGCTCGGCGAGCCAGGCCGCGGCCGCGGGCGCGGCCGCGGAGGCGGCTCCGCGGCGTACGCGCAGCGTGGCGGACGGCTCGGCGAGTCAGGCGGCTCCCCGCCGCACCCGTAGCGCGGCGGACGGCTCGGCCAGCCAGGCGGCGGGCGAGGAGACCCGCGCCGCGCGCCCGGCGCCCCGCTCCTCCGACGCCCCCTGGCACCACGCCCGCCCGGCCTTCGACGAGAAGCCCGGCCCGGAGGCGGAGCCCGGCGCGGCCGAACCGGCCGGGACCGCCGAGCCCCCCAAGGACCCCGAGAAGCCCGAGAAGCCCGAGAACCCCCCGCGCACCCCCCGCCACGACACGAACCCCGCCGGAGGCGACCCCGCATGAGCGACACCATGGACGTCGTCCTGCGCCTGGTCGCCGTGTTCGTCGCCTTCGTCGCGCTGCCGCTCGTCATCGGGCAGACCGAGCACAAGGTGATGGCGCACATGCAGGGCCGGCTCGGCCCCATGTACGCCGGTGGTTTCCACGGCTGGGCGCAGCTCGTCGCGGACGGTGTGAAGTTCGCGCAGAAGGAGGACGTGGTCCCGGCCGGCGCGGACCGCAGGATCTTCCAGATGGCGCCCGCGGTGGCCCTGCTGCCGTACCTTCTCGTCCTGCTGGTCATCCCGGTCGGGCCCGGCAACGCCGTCGGGCAGGTCGTCGACGCGGGCATCTTCTTCGTGCTCGCCGTGATGGGCGTCGGCGTGCTCGGCTCGCTGATGGCCGGCTGGGCCTCGGCGAACAAGTTCTCCCTGCTGGGCGGTCTGCGGACGGCGGCCCAGCTGATGGCGTACGAGCTGCCGATGCTGCTCGCGGCCGCCTCGGTCGCGATGGCGGCGGGCACGGTCTCGCTGCCGGGCATCGTGGACGCCTTCCACTGGTGGTGGGTGCCGTGGCAGATCGTCGGCGGGCTGGTCTTCTTCACGGCGGGCCTCGCCGAGCTGCAGCGGCCTCCGTTCGACATGCCGGTCGCCGATTCGGAGATCATCTTCGGCGCGTACACCGAGTACACGGGTCTGCGGTTCGCGATGTTCCTGCTGGCCGAGTACGCGGGCATCGTCGTGCTGTGCGGTCTGACGACCGTCCTCTTCCTGGGCGGCTGGCACGGACCGTTCGGGGCCGACGGCCTCGGCTGGCTGTGGACGCTGCTCAAGACGGCCGTGCTGGCCTTCGTCGTGATCTGGCTGCGGGTGAGCTATCCGCGGCTGCGCGAGGACCAGCTGCAGAAGCTGGCCTGGACCGTCCTCATTCCGCTCGCCCTCGCGCAGATCGCGCTCACCGGCGTCGTCAAGGTGGTGATCCAGTAACCATGGGCATTCCCGGTTCCGGCCTGGCCAAGGGCCTCGCCGTCACCCTCCGCACGATGACCCGTCGCTCGGTCACCGCGCAGTACCCGGAGGTCCAGCCCGAGCTGCCGCCCCGCACGCGCGGTGTCATCGGGCTGTTCGAGGAGAACTGCACGGTGTGCATGCTGTGCGCCCGCGAGTGCCCGGACTGGTGCATCTACATCGACTCCCACAAGGAGACGGTGCCCGCCGCCACCCCGGGCGGCCGCGAGCGCAGCCGCAACGTCCTCGACCGCTTCGCGATCGACTTCGCCCTGTGCATGTACTGCGGCATCTGCATCGAGGTGTGCCCCTTCGACGCGTTGTTCTGGTCGCCGGAGTTCGAGTACGCCGAGACCGACATCCACGAGCTCACCCACGAGCGCGACAAGCTCCGCGAGTGGATGTGGACGGTGCCGGAGCCGCCCGCGCTGGACCCGGCGGCCGAGGAGCCCAAGGAGATCGCGGCGGCCCGCAAGACGGCCGAGAAGCTGGCCGCCCAGCAGGAGCAGGAGCGGCAGGAGAAGGAGAAGGAGGGAGAGGCATGAGCGGTACGAGCACACTCGCCGCGCAGGCGGCGCACGGCTTCCTCTCCACCTCCGGTGTCGAGATCGCCTTCCTCCTGGTCGGCCTCGTCACCCTCGGCGCGGCCCTCGTCACCGTCACCACCCGGCAGCTGGTGCACGCCGCCCTGTGGCTGGTGGTGACGCTCGGCGGGCTCGCCGTGGAGTACCTCCTGCTGACGGCGGAGTTCATCGCCTGGGTGCAGGTGCTGATCTACGTCGGCTCCGTGGTGGTCCTGCTGCTCTTCGGGCTCATGCTCACCAAGGCGCCCATCGGCCGCTCCCCGGACGCCGACTCGGCCAACCGGCTGCCCGCCCTGGGCGTGGCCGCGGCGGCCGCCGTCGCGCTCGTCTGGGTGGTCGTGGACGCCTTCCGCACGACCTGGATCGACGTCCGCGGCGCGCCGCAGGGTTCCACCGAGGTCACCGGCGAGATGCTCTTCCGGCACTGGGTGCTGCCCTTCGAGGCGCTGTCCGTGCTGCTGCTCGCCGCGCTCGTCGGCGCGATCGTGCTCTCCCGCCGGAAGTCCGACGACCGGAAGACCGAGGAGCGCTGATGCATCTCGTGTACCCCGCCGTCCTGGCGGCGCTGCTCTTCTGCGTGGGCCTGTACGGGGTGCTGGCCCGGCGCAACGCGATCCTCGTCCTGATGTCCGTCGAGCTGATGCTCAACGCCGTCAACCTCAACCTCGTCGCCTTCGACGTGTGGCTGCGCGACACGCTGCACGCCGGGCAGGCGCTCACCCTCTTCGTCATCGCCGTCGCCGCCGCCGAGATCGGCATCGGTCTGGCGATCGTCCTGCTCGTCCACCGCAACCGCGGCACCGCCGACATCGACCGGCTCCGCGACCTCCGTGACGACGCACCCGCACCCGACCGCGCAGACCGCGAGGAGAAGGCCGAGGCCGCCGCGTGAGCACCACGACCACCGCCGCCCTCGTCCCCCTGCTGCCCTTCCTCGGTGCCCTCGGCGGGCTGCTGCTCGGCCGCCGCGTCCCCGGTGCCGTCCGGCCGCTGGCCGTGCTGCCGACGCTGGCCGCCGCGGTGCTCGCGGTCGTCGTGGCCTGGCGGCAGGGCGGCGGCGCGCCCCTCGACGCGGCCACCCGGCTCACCCCCACCGGCTCCGTGCCGATCGACCTCGCGCTCCACCTCGACGGTTTCGCGGTGCTGGTCGCCGTGCTCGTCGGCGTCGTGGCGACCTGCGTCCAGGTCTACTCGACCGCCTATCTGCGCGACGACGCCCGCTACCCCTCGTACGCGGCCCTGGTCTCCCTCTTCACCGCCGCCATGCTGCTCGTCGTCTACAGCGGCGACCTGATGGTGCTGCTGGTCGGCTGGGAGATCATGGGCATCTGCTCGTACTTCCTGGTCGGCCACTACTGGGAGACCGAGGCGGCCCGGTCCGCCTCCCTCAAGGCCTTCCTGGTCACCAAGCTCGGCGACGTGCCCTTCCTGATCGGCGTCTTCGCGCTGGCCGCCGACGCCGGGACCTTCCGGATCAGCGGCATCCTCACCACCGCCGCCTCCGGCGGCCTCGACCACCCCACTCTGGTCGCGCTGCTGCTCCTCGCGGGCGTGGCGGGCAAGTCCGCGCAGTTCCCGCTGCACACCTGGCTGCCCGACGCGATGGCCGGCCCCACCCCGGTGTCCGCGCTGATCCACGCCGCCACCATGGTCGCGGCCGGCGTCTACCTCGTCGCCCGGCTGCTCCCCGTCTTCGCCGCCTCGGCCGCTGCCCTGGTCGTGCTGGCCGTGATGGCCGCGGTCACCATGGCCGGCTCGGCGCTCGCCGCCCTCGCCCAGGACGACGTCAAGCGCGTCCTGGCGTACTCGACCGTCGGCCAGCTCGGCTACATGACCGGCGCCCTCGCCGTCGGCGACCGCGGCGCGGCCGTCTTCCACCTCATCTCGCACGGCGCGTTCAAGGCCCTGCTCTTCCTCTGCGCCGGCGTGCTCATCCACGCGGCGGGAACGAACTCGCTGGCCGCGATGGCGCGGATGAACGGCCTGGCCAAGCGGGTGCCCGACGCCTTCTGGACGATGACCTGCGCCCTCCTGGCGCTGGCCGCGATCCCGCCGTTCAGCGGCTTCTTCTCCAAGGAGGCCGTGCTCGGCGCCGCCGAGCACGCGGCCGCCGGCGACGCCCACGGCGTCCCGGCCGCCGCCGGCTGGACCGTCCTGGTCGCCGGCCTGGTCACCGCCCTGCTCACGGCCGGGTACGCCACCCGCCTGTGGCTGCTGGCCTTCCGCGGCCGGGGCACCGAGGCGGCGGGGCACGGCCGCGAGCCGCTCGCCATGACCGCCGTGCTGTGGGTGCTGCTCCTGCCCACCGCCGCGTTCGGCCTGGCCGCCTGGCAGCTGCCCGACTGGTTCGACGGCGGCTCGCTGACCCCCACCCTCACCACCTCGGTGCTCTCCACGGGCCTCGCCGTGGCCGGCGCGGGCGTGATGTACGCGGCCTGGCGCCGGACCACCGCGCTCGCGGCCCGTACCCCGCTGGGCGCCGTGGCCGCCGACCCCGGCGCTGCCCCGGCCGTCTCCGAGGAGGAGTCCATCGCCACCCACGAGGCCGCCTACGGCAGCATCGCGGGCGCCCCCGACCCCGCCGACCCGAGCAGGCTGCTGCTCGGCCGCCTGCACCGCCACGCGGCCGTGGGCTTCCACGTCGACCGCGTGTACTCCGCGGCCTTCGTCAGGCCCACCCTGGCCGCGGCGCGGCTCGCCCGCTTCCTCGACCGCGAGGTCGTCGAGGCGTACGTCAGCGGCGCGGGCACCGCTCCCCGACTGCTCGGCGCCCTCGTCCGCCGCGCCCAGACCGGCAACGTGCAGACCTACCTCAGCGCCCTGCTCGCCGGCTCCGTCGTCCTGGCCGTCGCCGCCGTCCTCGTCGCCACCGGAGCCTGACCGTGAGCCCTACCGTGCTGCAGATCCTCCTCGCCGCGATCGTCGTCGTCCCGCTCCTCGGCTCCGTCGCCGCCCTGCTCCCGGCCCCGCCCGGGCTGAAGGGCAGGAACCCGGACCAGGCCGTGCTCCGGCACGGCGTCACCACCACCGGCGCCGTCCTCGCGCTGTCCGTGGCCCTGGCCGCCGGTTTCGACCACGACCACCCGGCACGCATGCAGGCGACCACCGACATCAGCTGGATCCCGGCGCTCGGCGTCCGCATCCACCTCGGCGTCGACGGCGTCTCGCTGCCCCTCGTCGTGCTGACCGCGCTGCTGACCTTCCTCTGCGCGCTGTACAGCTACCACCGGGCGCCCGACGGGCCGTCCCCCAAGGCGTTCGTGGCGCTGCTGCTCCTGCTGGAGGCCGGCACGCTGGCCACCTTCGCCGTCCTCGACCTGGTGCTGTTCTTCCTGGCCTTCGAGACGGTGCTCATCCCGATGTACTTCCTCGTCGCCCGCTGGGGCGGCGAGGGCCGGGAGCGCGCGGCGTGGCGGTTCATCCTCTACACGCTGCTCGGCTCCGTCGTGATGCTGCTCGGCCTGCTCCTGATCGGGATCGAGGGCGGCACGTTCGACATGGTGGCGCTCGCCGCCGACCAGGGCGCCTCGCTCGGCCACACCACGCAGCTCGTCGCGGCCGTGGCCGTCGCCGCGGGCCTGGCCGTCAAGGCCCCGATGTGGCCGCTGCACAGCTGGCTGCCCGACGCCCACACCGCGGCCCCGACGACGGGCTCGGTCCTGCTGGCGGGCGTGCTGCTGAAGATGGGCACCTACGGGTTCGTGCGCATCGTCCTGCCGGTGACGCCGGAGGGGGCCCAGGCGCTCGCCCCGTACCTCGGCGCCTTCGCGGCCGTCGGCATCGTCTACGGCTCCCTGGTCTGCCTGTCCCTGGCCCGTCCCGGCGCCAAGGGCGACCTCAAGCGCCTGATCGCCTACTCCTCGGTGGGCCACATGGGCTTCGTGCTGCTGGGCATCGCCACGCTGACCCCCACCGGGGTCAACGGCGCGCTGTTCGCCAACATCGCCCACGGCCTCATCACCGGCCTGCTCTTCTTCCTCGTCGGCGCGCTCAAGGACCGCTACGGCACCAGCGACCTCGACGGCCTCTCCGGCGCCACGGGCGCGGCCCTCTACGGCCGGGCCCCGCGCCTCGGCGGCCTGCTGGCCTTCGGCGCCGTCGCCTCCCTGGGCCTGCCCGGCCTCGCCGGGTTCTGGGGCGAGATGCTGGCGATGTTCGCCTCCTTCCGCCCCGCCGCCGGGCTCAGCCGGCCCACGTTCCTGGTCTTCATGGCGCTGGCCGGCCTCGGCACGCTGCTGACCGCCGCGTACCTCCTCGTCGTCGTCCGCCGGGTGTGCATGGGCGAGAAGCGGGACGAGACGCCCGCCCTCGCCGACGTGCGGACCTACGAGTTCGCCGCCTGGACCCCCCTCGTCGTCCTCACCGTCCTCGCCGGACTCTGGCCCGCGGCCCTCCTCGGCCTCACCGACCCGGCCGTACAGCAGCTCCTGGGAGGTGGCCACTGATGGGCTCCCTGGTCCAGTCCGTCGACTGGCTCGCCATCGCCCCGCCCACGATCACCGCCGTCGTGGCGCTGGTCGTCCTGGTGGCCGACCTCTTCCTGCCGGAGGGCAGGAAGCCGCTCCTCGGGGGGATCGCCGTCACCGGCCTGATCCTCGCCGGGCTCTCGCTCCTGCCGCTGCGGGGCGGCGACCGCACGACGTTCTGCCTCACCGGCACCCGGGCCGGCGACGGCGCGTGCAGCTACGCCGCCGACCACTTCACGCTGGTCGTCCAGCTGCTGGTGCTGGGCGGCGCCCTGCTGACGGCCCTGCTGTCCGTCACCGACATCGTGGACACCGAGCTGCCCGCCGGCGAGTTCTGGTTCCTGCTGCTGTCGTCCGCCGCCGGTGCGGCCCTGCTGCCGGCCTCCCGGGACCTCGCGACGCTGATCGTCGCCCTCGAAGTGGCCTCGCTGCCCGCGTTCGCCCTCGTCGGCCTGCGCCGCGGCGACAGCCGCTCCTCCGAGGCGGCCCTGAAGTTCTTCCTGTCGTCGGTCACCGCCACCGCCGTCACCCTGCTCGGCGTCAGCTTCGTCTACGCCGCGACCGGCACCCTCCACCTCACCCGGATCGCCGAGGGCCTCAGCCAGGTCGACCCGCGCCTGGCCGTCCTGGCCCAGGCGGGCGTCGCCCTCACGCTCGTCGGCTTCGCCTTCAAGACCGCGGCGGTCCCCTTCCACTTCTGGGTGCCCGACACCTACGCGGGCGCCCCCCTGCCGGTCGCCGCCTACCTGTCGGTCATCGGCAAGGCGGTCGGCTTCACCGGCCTCATCCTGGTGACCGTCGTCGCCTTCCCCGCCTACGCCGATGTCTGGGCCCCGGCCCTCGCCGTGCTCGCCGCCCTCACCATGACCGCGGGCAACGTCGCGGCCCTGCGCCAGCGGCCCGACCGCGCGCGCAGCGCCGTCCGGCTGCTGGCCTGGTCCTCGGTCGGCCAGGCGGGCTACCTGCTGGTACCCATCGCCGCCGCCGGCTACGCCGACGACGCCTCCCGGGCCATCGGCGCCACCGTCGCGTACGCCCTGATGTACGCCGCGGTGAACCTCGGCGCCTTCGCGGTGGCCGCCCTCGTGGCCCGTACGAGCCCCGGGAACCGCATCACCGACTACCGGGGCCTCTACGCCCGCCGGCCCCTCGCCGCGCTCGCCCTGGGCTTCTTCCTGCTCTGCCTGGCGGGCCTGCCGCCGGGCGTGATCGGCCTCTTCGCCAAGGTCACCGTCTTCACGGCGGCCGTCGACGCCGGGCTGGGCTGGCTGGCGGTCGTCATGGCCGTCAACGTGGTGATCGCGCTCTACTACTACCTCCAGTGGACGGCCGTGCTCTTCCGCGCCCCCGCCCCCGGCGAGGAGCCGGAGGCCGGCCACGAGCCCGCGCCGGTGCGCCCGTCGCGCCCGCTGACCGCGGCCATCGCCCTGGCCACCGCCGCCGGCGTCGCCCTGTCGGGCGCCCCGCAGCTGGTGCTGCGCTTCGCCTCGCAGGCGCTGCTGTAGCGGGCCCCGCGGCAGACCTCACCCGTACGGACCAGAGCCGTACGGGGTGCGCGGGGGAACCGCCGGTCCTCGCCTGGCGTTGACCAGTTCGAAAGGTTCCACTGGTTCAAGGGTTCCCCTGCCGCACCATTTGGAGGGCGTACCGTGCACCGCCGGCACAACGGGCTCCGGACGGCCGTGCTCCTCGGAGGGCTGTCCGCGCTCATCATCGTCATCGGCAGCATGTTCGGGCGTACGGGCCTGATCGTGGCGGTCCTGGTGGCGCTCGGCACCAATGCCTACGCCTACTGGAACAGCGACAGGATCGCCCTGCGCGCGATGCGGGCGCGGCCGGTCAGCGAGTTCGAGGCACCGCAGCTCTACCGCATGGTGCGCGAGCTCTCGACGGCCGCCCGGCAGCCCATGCCCCGCCTCTACATCTCCCCGACGGAGGCCCCCAACGCCTTCGCCACCGGCCGCAACCCGCGCAACGCCGCCGTCTGCTGCACCGAGGGCATCCTGCGCCTGCTGGACGAGCGCGAGCTGCGCGGGGTCATCGGCCACGAGCTCAGCCACGTCTACAACCGCGACATCCTGATCTCGTCGGTCGCGGGCGCGCTGGCGTCCGTGGTGATGTTCCTGGTGAACTTCGCCTGGCTGATCCCCATCGGCCGCTCGGACGACGACGAGGGCCCCGGGATCATCGGCATGATCATGATCATGCTGCTGGGCCCCATCGCGGCCTCCCTGATCCAGCTCGCCGTCAGCCGTTCCCGCGAGTACGAGGCCGATGCCTCCGGCGCCCGGCTCACCGGCGACCCGCTGGCCCTGGCCTCGGCCCTGCGCAAGCTCGAAGCGGGCACCCAGCGCCTGCCGCTGCCGCCCGAACCCCGCCTGGAGACCGCGAGCCACATGATGATCGCGAACCCGTTCCGGCCGGGCGAGGGCATGTCCAGGCTCTTCTCCACCCACCCCCCGATGCGGGAGCGCATCAGCCGCCTGGAGCGGATGGCGGGCTAGGCCCGATCCCGTCCCCTAGGGGCCTTCTCAGGGTCCCCACCTGCGGGAACCCGCAACCGCGGGGCCCCTCCACGCGGTCTCTGTGGTTGGAGAACCGCTCGCGTGGGAGGCTGAGGTACATGAGGTTGATCCTGAATCTGATCTGGTTGATCCTCTGCGGATTCTGGATGGCGCTCGGCTATGTCGTGGCGGGCCTGATCTGCTGCGTGCTCATCGTCACCATCCCGTTCGGGATCGCGTCGTTCCGGATCGCCGGCTACGCCCTGTGGCCTTTCGGACGGACGACGGTGGAGCGGCGGGACGCGGGCGCCGGATCGCTGCTCGGCAACATCATCTGGATCGTCTTCGCGGGCTGGTGGCTGGCGCTCGGCCACATCTTCACCGGCATCGCCCTGTGCGTGACGATCATCGGAATCCCGCTGGGCATCGCGAACTTCAAGCTCATCCCGATCTCGCTGATGCCGCTGGGCCGTGAAATCGTCCCGACGGACCGGCCGTTCGCGACGCGCTGAGGCCGGCCGGGTACGCGCGAGGGCGCGCCGGGAGGGGGCCCGTGCGGCCCCGTCCCGGCGCGCCCTCGCCGGCGTTCCGGCCCGGCTTCCGGCGTGTGCCTACCGGTAGTTGACGAACTGGAGGGCGAAGTCCAGGTCCTTGCCCTTCAGCAGGGCGATGATGGCCTGGAGGTCGTCGCGGCTCTTGGAGGAGACGCGCAGCTCCTCGCCCTGGACCTGGGCCTTGACGCCCTTGGGGCCCTCGTCGCGGATGATCTTCGCGACCTTCTTGGCGTTCTCCTGGGAGATGCCCTCCACGATCGACGCGAAGAGCTTGTACTCCTTGCCGGAGGCCTGGGGCTCGCCGGCGTCCAGGGACTTCAGGGAGATGCCGCGCTTGATCAGCTTGGACTGGAAGATGTCGAGAACCGCGTTGACCCGCTCCTCGGAGTTGGCCCGCATCTCGATCTTCTCGCCCGACCAGGCGATCGAGGCCCCGACGCCCTTGAAGTCGTAGCGCGTGGCGATCTCCTTGGCGGCCTGGTTCAGCGCGTTGTCGACCTCCTGCCGCTCGACCTTCGAGACGATGTCGAAACTGGAGTCGGCCATATTGAGTTGGCTCCTCGTACGTAGATCCATCAGGGGGTCGCGGACCCGTGACGGGGCCGCGTGGCCAGCCTAGTCACCCGAGCCGTGATCCAGGCGCTGTGAACCGAGTGGCGGACCACCCCAGGTCATCGGGTATGGTTTACGTCGTTGCCCCGGAGCGGCTCGAAAGAGCGACCGAGGCGAACACCATGGCGGTGTGCCCGAGTGGCCAATGGGAGCGGACTGTAAATCCGTCGGCTTAGCCTACCCAGGTTCGAATCCTGGCGCCGCCACGGAACGAGGCCCCTGATCTGCGAGGATCAGGGGCTTCTTTCGTTCTCCGGCCCGTCTCAGGCCGTGCCCAGGGCCTTCACCGCCTCCGTCACCGGCGTGTCCCCGGCGATCAGCTCCAGCGTCAGGCCCACGGAGCCCCGCTCGTCCTCGTCCAGCAGGGCCGCCAGCACCGCCGCCACGTCGTCCCGCGCCACCCCGCCCCGGCCGGTGCGGCCCGCCGAGAGGGTCACCAGGCCGGTCCCGGGCTCGTCCGTCAGCGTGCCCGGGCGCAGGATCGTCCAGTCCAGGCCGGGCCGGGAGGTGATGTCCGCGTCGGCGGCGCCCTTGGCGCGCAGATAGGCGGCGAAGACCGGATCGGTGCCCTCCGGGGGCTCCTGCCCGGCGCCCATGGACGAGACCACGACGTACCGCCGCACCCCGGCGGCCTCCGCCGCGTCGGCGAAGAGGACCGCGGCCGCCCGGTCGACGGTCTCCTTCCGGGCGGCGCCGCTGCCGGGCCCCGCCCCGGCGGCGAAGACGGCGGCGTCCGCGCCCTGAAGGTGCCGGGCGACATCCGCGACGGACGCCGTCTCCAGGTCGCACACGACGGGCTCGGCGCCCGCCGCCAGCAGATCCCCCGCCTGCCCCGGGCGGCGGATCACGCCCGCCACCTCGTCGCCGCGCGCGGCGAGCAACCGCTCCAGCCGCAGCGCGATCCGACCGTGTCCTCCAGCGATGACAATGCGCATGATCCGACCGTACGCCCCGCCCCCTCGCCCTAGGCCGGATCCGAGCCGCGTGGCGACTGGCGGGGCAGATCGAGCGCCACCGTGGCCTGGACGTCGCCGTACTCCCGCACCGCGCTCGTCCGGGCCACCACCCGGCCCCGGTGGACCACGAGCCGGCTGTAGCCCAGGGAGAGCGCCCCGGCGACCCCGCCGCCCCGCACCGCCAGCAGCTCGGCCGGGAAGCCCGCCTCCACCCGCACCTCCGGCAGCCCCAGCGCCTCCCGGGCGTGCCCGCTCACGGACTCGTACGCCCGCTCCGGGCTCAGCTCGCCGCGCGAGGCCAGCAGGAAGGCCGCCTCCAGGGGGTCCCCCCGGCCCACCGGGTTGGCCGCGTCGCGCAGCGCCCCGCTGCCCGCCGTCACCCGGACGCCGGCGGCCCGCAGCAGCCGCACGGGGACGCCCCAGGGGCCCCTGGCGGCCCCCAGGCCGCCGCAGTCGCCCTGGGGCAGGCAGACGACCGTCACGCCCGCCGCGGCCAGCTGCTGGGCCGCCAGGGCCGCCTGGTCGTACGGGAGCCGCCCCAGGCCCCCGCAGGGGCCGATGGCCACCCCCGGCCGCAGACCGCCCGCCATGGCGGCCAGCCGGGCCAGCCGGGCCGGGTCGGCGCCGTCCGTGTGGAGGTCGACGGCGCAGCCGTGCTCGGCCGCGACCTCCAGCACGGCCTCGGCGTAGCCCGTCGGGTCCGGGTCGAGGTCGGGGCAGCCGCCGACGACGGTGGCGCCCATCTTCACGGCGTCCCGCAGCATGGCCAGGCCGTCGGCCCCGGCGGCGCCGGTCAGCAGCCGGGGCACCGCGACGGCGGTGAGCTCGGTGAGCCCGCGCAGCGCCCGACGGGCCGCCAGGACGGCCTGGAGCGAGCGGAGTTCCTGCACGTCGCCGATGCGTACGTGGGAGCGCACCGCGGTGACGCCGTGGCCCAGCTGGAGCAGCGCGGCCTCGGTGGCCCGGCGCTGGACGTCCTCGGCGGAGCAGGGGACCGGCCCGCCCAGGTCGGCGGTGAGCGCGGTGTCGTAGTGGGCGTGCGGTTCGGCGGGGGCGGGCAGCAGGACGTAGCCGCCGAGGTCCACGCGGGGCCCGGGGGCGAGGCTGCCGGCCGTGCCGACGGCCTCGATCCGGCCGCCGCTCAGCCGGACGTCCACGATCCGGCCGTCGGCGAGCCGGGCGCCGCTGAGCACCAGTGGCCCGTCGCCGGACCGGGGGTCGGCGGCGTCGCCGTCCGGGCTCCTGGCGGGCTGCGGCTGACTGTCGGGCATCGCGATCCTCCGGTCTGCCGGGGCGGGCATGATCACGCGGCGGTCCGAGCGTAGGCCGCCCGGTGGGCCGGTTCGAGCAGGCGACGAATAGTCGTACTGGTGTGGTCCTCGGGGCCGGAGCGGGTACCCGGGAGAAGCGCCTGGCGGGGGCGGCCGGATACGGATTTCACCTTCGGCCGGAGACCGTGTAATGTCTTCCTCGCTCGCCCCAATAGCTCAGTCGGCAGAGCGTCTCCATGGTAAGGAGAAGGTCAACGGTTCGATTCCGTTTTGGGGCTCTGGTGTAAGAGGTTGCTCCCCGCCTTCGGGCGGGGAGGTTCCTCCCGCATCAAAGCGGCGTAGCTCAGTCGGTAGAGCAAGCGGCTCATAATCGCTGTGTCACCGGTTCAAGTCCGGTCGCCGCTACACACAGTAGCCGATTGTGGGGTCGGTCCTCCGATCGGCTACTCTTTTCTGCGTTGAATCCGTCCATCCGTCAAGGAGCACTCACGTGGCTGCCACCGACGTCCGCCCGAAGATCACGCTGGCCTGCGTGGAGTGCAAGGAGCGGAACTACATCACCAAGAAGAACCGGCGTAATGACCCGGACCGACTTGAGATGAAGAAGCACTGCCCGCGCTGCAACGCCCACACGGCGCACCGCGAAACGCGCTGACGCAAGTCTCGACCATGAGGCCGTCCCCACATGCTGGGGGCGGCCTCATGGTGTATTCGCCCCCCGGAAGAAACCAGTCCATCAGGAGGTGCCGAGCCAATGGCGCTCGACCAGTCCTTCGTCGGACGGACCTACCCGGCCACCGACCCCTATGAGGTCGGCCGGGAGAAGATCCGCGAATTCGCCGAGGCCGTCGGCGATGCCAATCCGGTCTACACCGACGCCGAGGCGGCAGCCACGTTCGGTCACCCGGATGTGATCGCCCCGCCGACTTTTGTGTTCGCCATCACGTTCAAGGCCGCCGGACAGGTCATCCGTGACCCCCAGCTGGGCCTGGACTACTCCCGCGTGGTGCACGGAGACCAGAAGTTCGTCTACAGCCGCCCGGTCCGCGCCGGTGACCGGCTGACGGTCACCTCCACGATCGAGTCGATCAAGTCGCTCGCGGGCAACGACGTCCTGTCGGTCCGCGGCGAGGTCCACGACGCGGACGGCGAGCACGTGGTGACCGCCCACACGACGCTGGTGGCCCGCGGCCCCGAGGAGGCGTGATGACGGCCAAGGTTTCCTACGACGACGTCGAGGTCGGCACCGAGCTCCCCGCCGGCTCCTTCCCCGTCGACCGCGCCACCCTGGTGCGCTACGCGGGTGCCTCCGGCGACTTCAACCCGATCCACTGGAACGAGCGGTTCGCCAAGGAGGTCGGCCTCCCCGACGTGATCGCCCACGGCATGTTCACCATGGCCGAGGCGATCCGCGTGGTCACCGACTGGGCCGGCGACCCGGCGGCCGTCGTCGAGTACGGCGTGCGGTTCACCAAGCCGGTCGTCGTCCCCGACGACGACAAGGGCGCGGTCATCGAGGTCAGCGGCAAGGTCGCGGCCAAGCTCGACGACGAGGCCCGCACGGTCCGCGTCGACCTGGTGGCGATGAACGAGGGCCGCAAGGTCCTCGGCATGTCCCGCGCGGTCGTCCGCCTCGCCTGACGTGACGGGCGCCCCCTCCCGCCGGTGGCCGGGCGGGGGCGCCGCACCCGTACCCTGGTGCGCGTGCAGGAACGACACGACGCCCCCCTCGCCCCCCTGACCACCTTCCGCCTCGGCGGCCCGGCGACCCGGCTGATCACGGCCGTCACCGACGCCGAGGTGATCGCCGCGGTGCGCGAGGCCGACGAGGCCGGCACCCCGCTGCTGATCATCGGCGGCGGAAGCAACCTGGTCATCTCCGACAAGGGCTTCGAGGGCACCGCCCTGCGCATCGCCACCACCGGCTTCGAGCTCGACGGCACCCGCCTGGAGCTCGCCGCCGGCGAGAACTGGTCCGACGCCGTCGCCCGCACCGTCGCGGCCGGACTGGCCGGCATCGAGTGCATGGCCGGCATCCCCGGCTCCGCCGGCGCCACGCCCATCCAGAACGTCGGCGCGTACGGCCAGGACGTCTCCGCCACGATCACAGAGGTCGTCGCCTACGACCGCAGGGCCGGCGAGACGGTGGTCGTCCCCAACGCCGAGTGCGACTTCTCCTACCGGCACAGCCGCTTCAAGCAGGACCCCGACCGCTACGTCGTCCTGCGCGTCCGCTTCGAGCTGGAGGACGCCGGCGGTCTCTCCGCCCCGCTGAAGTACCCCGAGACCGCCCGCACCCTCGGTGTGGAGGCCGGCGACCGGGTGCCCGTCGCCCACGCCCGGGAGACGGTCCTCAGGCTCCGGGCCGGCAAGGGCATGGTCCTCGACGCCGAGGACCACGACACCTGGTCCGCGGGCTCCTTCTTCACCAACCCCGTCCTCACCGCGGCCGAGCACACCGCCTTCCTGACCCGCGTCGCCGAGCGGCTCGGCCCGGACGTGGCGCCGCCGGCCTTCCCGGCCGGGGACGGCCTGGTCAAGACCTCGGCCGCCTGGCTGATCGACCGGGCCGGCTTCACCAAGGGCTACGGCGAGGGCAGGGCCCGCATCTCCACCAAGCACACGCTGGCGCTGACGAACCGGGGCGAGGCCACGACCGAGGACCTCCTGGCGCTGGCCCGCGAGGTCCGTGACGGGGTCCACGAGGCCTTCGGAGTCACGCTGGTGAACGAGCCGGTGACGGTGGGCGTCAGCCTCTAGGTCTCAATCGCCGGCCGGGCCGGGAGGCGCGGCCAGCCACGCGTCCACCCCGGCCAGGAGCCGGGCCCGGACGTCCGGCGGGGCCGCCGACCCCCGGACCGACTGCCGCGCCAGTTCCGCCAGCTCCGGGTCCGTGAAGCCGTGGTGTTCGCGGGCCAGCTCGTACTGGGCCGCCAGCCGGGAGCCGAACAGCAGGGGGTCGTCCGCGCCCAGCGCTATCGGCACGCCCGCGTCCCACAGCGTCCGCAGCGGGACGTCGCCCGGCTTGTCGTAGACGCCCAGGGCGACGTTCGACGACGGGCACACCTCGCACGTCACGCCCCGGTCCGCGAGCTTCCGCAGCAGGCGCGGGTCCTCGGCGGCGCGTACGCCGTGCCCGACGCGGGCCGCGTGGAGGTCGTCCAGGCAGTCCCGGACGCTGCTCGGGCCCGTCAGCTCGCCGCCGTGCGGGGCGGCCAGCAGACCGCCCTCCCGGGCGATCTCGAAGGCACGGTCGAAGTCGCGGGCGAGCCCGCGCCGCTCGTCGTTGGAGAGGCCGAAGCCGACGACGCCCCGGTCGGCGTAGCGCACGGCGAGCCGGGCCAGCGTCCGGGCGTCCAGCGGGTGCTTCATCCGGTTCGCGGCGACCAGCACCCGCATCCCCAGACCGGTCTCCTTCGACGCCTCCTCCACCGCGTCGAGGATGATCTCCAGGGCCGGGATCAGACCGCCCAGGCGGGGCGCGTACGAGGTGGGGTCGACCTGGATCTCCAGCCACCCGGAGCCGTCCCTGACGTCCTCCTCGGCGGCCTCGCGGACCAGCCGCCGGATGTCCTCCTCGGACCGCAGGCAGGAGCGCGCGATGTCGTACAGCCGCTGGAAGCGGAACCAGCCGCGCTCGTCCGTCGCCCGCAGCTTCGGCGGCTCGCCGCCCTTGAGGGCCTCGGGCAGGTGCACGCCGTACTTGTCGGCGAGCTCCAGCAGCGTGGCGGGGCGCATGGACCCGGTGAAGTGCAGGTGCAGATGGGCCTTGGGCAGCAGACGGAGATCACGCGAGCGTTCCATTGCCCGATCCTGCCTCATGGGGACAGCGATCGGAAGGCGTGTTCCCTGATCGGGGAGTGAATCGAAAGCGAATGCGGGGTTCCGGCCGCACCGGCCGGAACCCCGCGATTCAGCACGTGGGCGTGCCGGTGACTACTTGGCCTCCGCCAGCAGCTTCTGGATGCGCGAGACGCCCTCGACGAGGTCCTCGTCGCCCAGCGCGTACGACAGGCGCAGGTAGCCCGGCGTGCCGAAGGCCTCGCCCGGGACCACGGCGACCTCGGCCTCGTCCAGGATCAGCGCGGCCAGCTCCACCGAGGTCCGCGGACGCTTGCCGCGGATCTCCTTGCCGAGCAGCTCCTTGACCGACGGGTAGGCGTAGAACGCGCCCTCGGGCTCGGGGCAGAAGACGCCCTCGATCTCGTTGAGCATCGCGACGATCTTCCGGCGGCGGCGGTCGAAGGCGACCTTCATCTCCTCGACGGCCGTCAGGTCGCCGGAGACGGCGGCCAGCGCCGCGACCTGGGCGACGTTGGAGACGTTCGACGTGGCGTGCGACTGGAGGTTGGTCGCGGCCTTCACGACGTCCTTCGGGCCGATGATCCAGCCCACGCGCCAGCCGGTCATCGCGTACGTCTTGGCGACACCGTTGACGACGACGCACTTGTCGCGCAGCTCCGGCACCACGACCGGCAGCGACGAGAACTCCGCGTCGCCGTAGACCAGGTGCTCGTAGATCTCGTCCGTCAGCACCCACAGCCCGTGCTCGGCGGCCCAGCGGCCGATCTCCTCGACCTGGGCGCGGGAGTAGACCGCGCCGGTGGGGTTGGAGGGGGACACGAAGAGCAGCACCTTGGTGCGCTCCGTGCGCGCGGCCTCCAGCTGCTCGACCGACACCCGGTAGCCCGTGGTCTCGTCGGCCACGACGTCCACCGGCACACCGCCCGCGAGGCGGATCGACTCGGGGTAGGTGGTCCAGTACGGGGCCGGGACGATGACCTCGTCGCCCGGGTCGAGGATCGCGGCGAAGGCCTCGTAGATGGCCTGCTTGCCACCGTTGGTGACGAGCACCTGGGAGGCCTCGACCTCGTAGCCGGAGTCGCGCAGCGTCTTCGCGGCGATGGCGGCCTTGAGCTCGGGGAGGCCGCCGGCCGGGGTGTAGCGGTGGTAGCGCGGGTCGCGGCAGGCCTCGACGGCGGCGTCGACGATGTAGCCGGGCGTGGGGAAGTCGGGCTCGCCGGCGCCGAAGCCGATCACCGGGCGCCCGGCGGCCTTGAGGGCCTTGGCCTTGGCGTCCACGGCGAGGGTGGCCGACTCGGAGATCGCACCGATGCGGGCCGACACCCGGCGCTCGGTGGGGGACGACTGGACGGGAGGAGTGGCGTCGCTCATGGGGGCATCGTCCCAGACCCCGGGGACGGCGGGCACACGGGTTTCACAGGGTGACCGGGGTGGCCGCCCGGCCCGGTGGCGGTAGTTCCGCTTCGCCCCGCGGGAGGTCCCGGCGGGCCGCCGCGCCCCGGCTGTTCGACGTCAGGGCCAGGACCACGTACACTCATGCGTCGTTGGCCCCTCGCAGCGGATTCCGCTCCAGGCATGCACACCGTGCTCCGTGCACACCGTGCTTCCGGGTGGATGCGGTACGTTGGGGGGAACCACAAAGGGTCGTAGCTCAATTGGTAGAGCACTGGTCTCCAAAACCAGCGGTTGGGGGTTCAAGTCCCTTCGGCCCTGCTACACGCATCGTCACCAGGGTGCGTGCATGCGTACGCACTGAAATGCACCGCCGTGCGGCTCAAACCGGGCGCGGCACGGCCACGACCCGGATTCAGGTGAGGACGTAGTGACGGAAGCCCTTGGCTCCACCGCGACGCCTGAGAGCGGTCGTCCCGAGGACGAGGTGGCCGCCAAGAAGGGCCGCCGTGGCGGGAAGCGCGGGAAGAAGGGCCCTCTGGGCCGCCTCGCGCTCTTTTACCGTCAGGTAGTAGCCGAGCTCCGCAAGGTCGTCTGGCCCACTCGGAGCCAGCTGTCGACGTACACCACCGTGGTGATCGTCTTCGTTGTCATCGTCATTGGTCTGGTGACCGTGATTGACTATGGGTTCGAGCAGGCCGTCAAGTACGTCTTCGGCTGAGCCGGCCCCGCGCGTCAGGCGGCCCTCCCCGAGAGCCGCCTCTTCGCTCGTTCCACCCCTTGAAGCCAGGAAGAAGCAGCCACGTGTCTGACCCGAACCTGAACGACGCCGCCGAGCCCGTCGCGGCTGAGGCCAACGTTGACGAGGCTGTCTCGGCCGAGGTCGAGGGCGACGACACGGCGCAGGAGATCGTCGAGAACGCCGACAACGCCGACGAGCCGGCCGCCGAGGACGCCGCCGCCGGCGAGCCCGCCGAGGAGGCCGCGCTGAGCGTGGAGTCCGACGAGGACGTCGCCGAGGACGAGGAGGAGGCCGAGGAGGCCGCTCCGGTCGACCCGGTCGCCGCCCTCCGCGACGAGCTCCGCGGCCTGCCCGGCGAGTGGTACGTCATCCACACCTACGCCGGTTACGAGAACCGCGTGAAGACCAACCTCGAGCAGCGCGCCGTCTCGCTGAACGTCGAGGACTACATCTTCCAGGCCGAGGTGCCGCAGGAAGAGGTCGTCCAGATCAAGAACGGCGACCGCCGCACCGTCCGCCAGAACAAGCTGCCCGGCTACGTCCTGGTGCGCATGGACCTGACGAACGAGTCCTGGGGCGTCGTCCGCAACACGCCCGGTGTCACCGGCTTCGTGGGCAACGCCTACGACCCGTACCCGCTGACCCTGGACGAGATCGTCAAGATGCTCGCCCCCGAGGCCGAGGCGAAGGCCGCCAAGGAGGCCGCCGAGGCCGAGGGCCGCCCGGTCCCCAGCCGCAAGGTCGAGGTCCAGGTCCTGGACTTCGAGGTGGGCGACTCGGTCACCGTCACGGACGGTCCGTTCGCCACCCTCCAGGCGACGATCAACGAGATCAACGCCGACTCGAAGAAGGTCAAGGGCCTCGTCGAGATCTTCGGTCGCGAGACCCCGGTCGAGCTCAGCTTCGACCAGATCCAGAAGAACTGATCCACACAGCTTCCGCAGAGGTCGGACCGGCTCCACAGCCGGTCCGACCTCTCGGTTTTTGGTCCGGCCGCGTTACCCGTTATCGTGGTGCGGTATGCCTGCGAGCAGTGTGTCGCAGGCAAAAAAACTCTCACTAGGACCCGGAGAGAGCAATGCCTCCCAAGAAGAAGAAGGTCACGGGGCTTATCAAGCTCCAGATCAGCGCCGGTGCCGCGAACCCGGCTCCGCCGGTCGGCCCCGCGCTGGGCCAGCACGGCGTCAACATCATGGAGTTCTGCAAGGCCTACAACGCCGCGACCGAGTCGCAGCGTGGCATGGTCGTGCCGGTGGAGATCACGGTCTACGAGGACCGTTCCTTCACCTTCGTGACCAAGACTCCGCCGGCCGCGAAGCTGATCCTCAAGGCCGCGGGTGTGGACAAGGGCTCCGGCGAGCCGCACAAGACCAAGGTCGCCAAGATCACCGAGGCGCAGGTCCGCGAGATCGCCACCACCAAGATGCCCGACCTCAACGCCAACGACCTGGACGCCGCGGCGAAGATCATCGCCGGCACCGCCCGGTCCATGGGCGTCACGGTCGAGGGCTGACCTCCACCCCCCCTGTAGCACCCCCGTGGGAGGGCCGGCGCGGCCCGCACCACGACTCCAATCACCACTGAGGAGTTTCAGTGAAGCGCAGCAAGACTCTTCGCAACGCGGACGCGAAGGTCGACCGGGAGCGTCTGTACGCCCCGCTCGAGGCCGTCCGTCTGGCGAAGGCCACCACCTCCGTCAAGTTCGACGCGACCGTCGAGGTCGCCATGCGTCTGGGTGTCGACCCGCGCAAGGCCGACCAGATGGTCCGCGGCACCGTGAACCTTCCGCACGGCACCGGTAAGACCGCCCGGGTCCTGGTCTTCGCGACCGGCGACCGTGCCGAGGCCGCGCGTGCCGCCGGCGCCGACATCGTCGGTGCCGACGAGCTGATCGACGAGGTCGCCAAGGGCCGTCTGGACTTCGACGCCGTCGTCGCCACCCCGGACCTCATGGGCAAGGTCGGCCGCCTGGGCCGCGTGCTCGGTCCGCGTGGTCTGATGCCGAACCCGAAGACCGGCACGGTCACCCCGGACACGGCCAAGGCCGTGACCGAGATCAAGGGCGGCAAGATCGAGTTCCGAGTGGACAAGCACTCGAACCTCCACTTCATCATCGGCAAGGTCTCCTTCGACGAGGCCAAGCTGGTGGAGAACTACGCCGCGGCGCTCGAGGAGATCACCCGCCTCAAGCCGTCCGCCGCCAAGGGCCGCTACATCAAGAAGGCGACCCTGGCCACCACGATGGGCCCCGGCATCGCCCTGGACCCGAACCGCACCCGCAACCTCCTGGTGGAGGACGAGACCGTCTGAGACGGACTCGCGGGCGCGTAGTGGCGCTCTGAGCAGCACGGGCCGGGCCCCGCACCTCTTTCGAAGGTGCGGGGCCCGGCTCGATTTGCATCCATACACACCCATCGCGTAATCTCCTCAGGAAGCCAAAGACCGCTGGTCGTTGCCGTGTCTCCATCCGGAGGCGTGGTGGCCGAAGGATCCGCTAGCTGCGGGCGACCTGCGCAGGTTGATTTGAGGTTGCACTCCCGTCAGGGCGTAAGGAAATTGCGTCCGCACGGTCGAGTCACGCCCCGAGCGCCTGCGCCGGGGCGTTTCGTTTTGCCCAAGCCCCCTTCTCGCGCCTAAGCGGTCCGAATCACCCGGAAGGAGGCCGAGGCTCATGGCGACGTCCGCCAAGGCCGCCGCGGTTGCCGAGCTGACGGACAAGTTCCGCAGCTCCAACGCCGCTGTGCTGACCGAGTACCGCGGTCTCACCGTGGCGCAGCTCAAGACGCTGCGCCGTTCGCTCGGTGAGAACGCGCAGTACGCCGTGGTGAAGAACACGCTGACCAAGATCGCGGCCAATGAGGCCGGGTTCACGCTGGAGGACGAGCTCTTCGCTGGTCCGACGGCTGTCGCCTTCGTCACCGGTGACCCGGTGGAGTCGGCGAAGGGTCTTCGTGACTTCGCCAAGGAGAACCCCAACCTGATCATCAAGGGCGGTGTCCTTGATGGCAAGGCGCTGTCCGCCGATGAGATCAAGAAGCTTGCGGACCTCGAGTCCCGCGAGGTTCTGCTCAGCAAGCTGGCCGGTGCCATGAAGGGCAAGCAGTCCCAGGCTGCCTCGCTCTTCCAGGCGCTGCCGACGAAGCTCGTCCGCACCGTGGACGCGCTGCGCGCCAAGCAGGCCGAGCAGGGCGGTGCCGAGTAATTCGGCTCGCGCATTGATCGGTGCCGCATCCCTGCGGCACTGATCGCAGCGGGCCGTCAGCCCGCCTACATGTACATCCGGCACCTGCCGATTTAGTGGAAGGACCCGCCACCATGGCGAAGCTCACCCAGGACGAGCTGCTCGCGCAGTTCGAGGAGATGACCCTCATCGAGCTGGCCGCGTTCGTCAGCGCCTTCGAGGAGAAGTTCGACGTCACCGCCGCCGCCGCCGCGCCGGTCGTCGTTGCCGGTGCCGCCGGTGGCGCCGCTGCCGCCGAGGTCGAGGAGAAGGACGAGTTCGACGTCATCCTCACCGCCGCCGGTGACAAGAAGATCCAGGTCATCAAGGTCGTGCGTGAGCTGACCTCCCTGGGTCTGAAGGAGGCCAAGGACCTCGTCGACGGCACCCCGAAGCCGGTCCTCGAGAAGGTCGCCAAGGACGCCGCGGAGAAGGCCGCCGAGGCCCTCAAGGGCGCCGGCGCCTCCGTCGAGGTCAAGTGACCCCACGGAGTCGTACGACTCTTCACTGACGCGAGTCAGTAACCTAAGGGCGATCACCCATGCGGGTGGTCGCCCTTGGGCGTTCCCGGGACGGATGCGCGCACCAGCCCGCGCGGACGAGTATGGTGATCTTCGTTGTCCTGTCGTGGCCGCGTCCGCCGGGGGACCGCCCGGCGGCGGTCCGTGCGGCCGTCACAGGAGGCCGCCGGGGCCGAGGGGCCTTGACGAACGGCACGCCGCGCGCGATTCTCAGGACGCGTCCAGGACGCGCCGCCACATCGGTCCTCCGTCCGAGGCATGGATCGAGGGCGGAGAGGGAAGTATCGTCATGCGTTCGACGCGCATGACATGCGTCGGGCGGGCGCCAGGCGATGAGGAACAACAGAGGATCCCGGAGGGAGAGATTGGTATCGCACCGGTCTCCGGAAATCCGCTCTGGACATCAGTGGGCCAAGTGGCTACACTGACCCTTTGCGCTGCCTGTTAGCTGCTCCCTGCCCGTCACCAGGGGCATGCCCACTTCCGAGCACAGCTGATGGAAACCCCCTGAGCTGGGATTTCTCTCCTTTGTACGGAGTGGGGCCGGTACGCGCGTAGTGAGTCCGAGCCCTCGGAAGGACCCCCTCTTGGCCGCCTCGCGCAACGCCTCGACCGCCAATACGAACAACGGCGCCAGCACCGCCCCGCTGCGCATCTCCTTTGCGAAGATCAAGGAGCCTCTCGAGGTTCCGAACCTCCTCGCGCTGCAGACCGAGAGCTTCGACTGGCTGCTCGGCAATGCCGCCTGGAAGGCTCGCGTCGAGGCTGCGCTGGAAAGTGGTCAGGACGTCCCCACCAAGTCCGGTCTGGAGGAGATCTTCGAGGAGATCTCCCCGATCGAGGACTTCAGCGGGTCGATGTCCCTGACTTTCCGTGACCACCGCTTCGAGCCCCCGAAGAACTCGATCGACGAGTGCAAGGAGCGCGACTTCACGTACGCGGCCCCGCTCTTCGTCACCGCCGAGTTCACCAACAACGAGACCGGTGAGATCAAGTCCCAGACGGTCTTCATGGGCGACTTCCCGCTCATGACGCCGAAGGGAACCTTCTGCATCAACGGCACCGAGCGTGTCGTCGTCTCGCAGCTGGTCCGTTCGCCGGGTGTCTACTTCGACTCCTCCATCGACAAGACGTCCGACAAGGACATCTTCACGGCCAAGATCATCCCGTCCCGGGGTGCCTGGCTGGAGATGGAGGTCGACAAGCGTGACATGGTCGGCGTCCGCATCGACCGTAAGCGCAAGCAGTCCGTCACCGTCCTCCTGAAGGCTCTCGGCTGGACCACCGAGCAGATCCTCGAGGAGTTCGGCGAGTACGAGTCCATGCGCGCCACCCTGGAGAAGGACCACACCCAGGGCCAGGACGACGCGCTGCTCGACATCTACCGCAAGCTGCGTCCGGGCGAGCCGCCGACCCGTGAGGCCGCGCAGACGCTGCTCGAGAACCTCTACTTCAACCCGAAGCGCTACGACCTCGCGAAGGTCGGCCGCTACAAGGTCAACAAGAAGCTGGGCGCGGACGCCCCGCTCGACGCCGGTGTGCTCACGGTCGACGACGTCATCGCGACGATCAAGTACCTGGTGAAGCTGCACGCCGGCGAGGTCGAGACCGTCGGTGAGAACGGCACGGACATCGTCGTCGAGACCGACGACATCGACCACTTCGGCAACCGTCGTCTGCGCAACGTCGGCGAGCTCATCCAGAACCAGGTCCGTACCGGTCTGGCTCGTATGGAGCGCGTCGTCCGCGAGCGGATGACCACCCAGGACGTCGAGGCGATCACGCCGCAGACCCTGATCAACATCCGGCCGGTCGTCGCCTCCATCAAGGAGTTCTTCGGCACCAGCCAGCTGTCCCAGTTCATGGACCAGACCAACCCGCTGTCGGGTCTGACCCACAAGCGTCGTCTGTCGGCGCTGGGTCCGGGCGGTCTCTCCCGTGAGCGGGCCGGCTTCGAGGTCCGAGACGTCCACCCGTCGCACTACGGCCGTATGTGCCCGATCGAGACGCCCGAAGGCCCGAACATCGGTCTGATCGGCTCGCTCGCCTCCTACGGTCGCGTCAACGCGTTCGGTTTCGTCGAGACCCCGTACCGCAAGGTCGTCGAAGGCCAGGTCACCGACGAGGTGCACTACCTGACCGCCGACGAGGAGGACCGCTTCGTCATCGCCCAGGCGAACGCCGCCCTGGGTGACGACATGCGCTTCGCCGAGGCCCGTGTGCTGGTCCGCCGCCGTGGTGGCGAGATCGACTACATCGCGCCGGACGAGGTCGACTACATGGACGTCTCGCCGCGCCAGATGGTGTCGGTCGCGACCGCCATGATCCCGTTCCTCGAGCACGACGACGCCAACCGCGCGCTCATGGGATCGAACATGATGCGCCAGGCCGTCCCGCTGATCAAGGCCGAGGCGCCGCTGGTCGGCACCGGCATGGAGTACCGCTGCGCGGTCGACGCCGGCGACGTCATCAAGGCCGAGAAGGACGGTGTCGTCCAGGAGGTCTCCGCCGACTACGTGACGGTGGCCAACGACGACGGCACGTACAACACCTACCGGGTCGCCAAGTTCTCCCGCTCCAACCAGGGCACGTCCTTCAACCAGAAGGTCGTCGTGGACGAGGGTACCCGCGTGGTGGCCGGCCAGGTGCTCGCCGACGGTCCGTCCACGGACGAGGGCGAGATGGCGCTCGGCAAGAACCTCCTCGTGGCGTTCATGCCGTGGGAGGGCCACAACTACGAGGACGCGATCATCCTGTCGCAGCGCCTCGTCCAGGACGACGTCCTCTCCTCGATCCACATCGAGGAGCACGAGGTCGACGCCCGTGACACCAAGCTGGGCCCCGAGGAGATCACCCGGGACATCCCGAACGTCTCCGAGGAGGTCCTCGCCGACCTCGACGAGCGCGGCATCATCCGCATCGGTGCCGAGGTCGTCGCCGGCGACATCCTGGTCGGCAAGGTCACCCCGAAGGGTGAGACCGAGCTGACCCCGGAGGAGCGCCTGCTCCGCGCGATCTTCGGTGAGAAGGCCCGCGAGGTCCGTGACACCTCCCTGAAGGTGCCCCACGGTGAGATCGGCAAGGTCATCGGCGTCCGCGTCTTCGACCGCGAAGAGGGCGACGAGCTGCCCCCGGGCGTGAACCAGCTGGTCCGCGTCTACGTGGCGCAGAAGCGCAAGATCACCGACGGTGACAAGCTCGCCGGCCGTCACGGCAACAAGGGTGTCATCTCCAAGATCCTCCCCGTGGAGGACATGCCGTTCCTCGAGGACGGCACCCCGGTCGACATCATCCTCAACCCGCTCGGTGTCCCGTCCCGAATGAACCCGGGACAGGTCCTCGAGATCCACCTCGGCTGGCTCGCCAGCCGCGGCTGGAAGGTCGAGGGCGACGAGGACTGGATGAAGCGCCTCCAGGCGATCGGCGCCGACGACGTCGCGCCGGGCACCAACGTCGCGACCCCGGTCTTCGACGGCGCCCGCGAGGACGAGATCGCCGGTCTCTTCGAGTCCACGATCCCCAACCGCGACGGCGAGCGCCTGGTGCTCCCGTCCGGCAAGGCCCGGATGTTCGACGGCCGCTCCGGCGAGCCGTTCCCGGACCCGATCTCGGTCGGGTACATGTACATCCTCAAGCTGCACCACCTGGTCGACGACAAGCTGCACGCCCGTTCGACCGGTCCGTACTCCATGATCACCCAGCAGCCGCTGGGTGGTAAGGCTCAGTTCGGTGGCCAGCGCTTCGGTGAGATGGAGGTGTGGGCGCTGGAGGCTTACGGCGCCGCGTACGCCCTCCAGGAGCTCCTGACCATCAAGTCCGACGACGTCACCGGCCGAGTGAAGGTCTACGAGGCGATCGTCAAGGGCGAGAACATCCCCGAGCCCGGCATCCCCGAGTCCTTCAAGGTGCTCATCAAGGAGATGCAGTCCCTCTGCCTCAACGTGGAGGTGCTGTCCTCGGACGGCATGTCCATCGAGATGCGGGACACCGACGAGGACGTCTTCCGCGCGGCGGAGGAGCTCGGTATCGACCTGTCCCGGCGCGAGCCGAGCAGCGTCGAAGAGGTCTGACGGGTCTGGTCGGGGCCTCGTAAGAGGCCCCGACCGTCCCCGGACCCCCAGACCACTGATGTAGAGCCCATACCTCGCTAGCGCGAGAGGGCACGAACCCTGAAAGAGGGATTGACGACAAGTGCTCGACGTCAACTTCTTCGACGAGCTGCGGATCGGCCTGGCGACCGCGGACGACATCCGAACCTGGTCCCACGGCGAGGTCAAGAAGCCGGAGACCATCAACTACCGCACCCTGAAGCCGGAAAAGGACGGGCTCTTCTGCGAGAAGATCTTCGGCCCCACCCGGGACTGGGAGTGCTACTGCGGCAAGTACAAGCGTGTCCGCTTCAAGGGCATCATCTGTGAGCGCTGTGGCGTCGAGGTCACGCGCGCCAAGGTGCGCCGTGAGCGGATGGGCCACATCGAGCTCGCCGCCCCCGTCACCCACATCTGGTACTTCAAGGGCGTCCCGTCGCGTCTGGGCTACCTGCTCGACCTCGCCCCGAAGGACCTCGAGAAGGTCATCTACTTCGCCGCCTACATGATCACGTGGGTGGACGAGGAGCGCCGTACGCGCGACCTGCCCTCGCTGGAGGCCCACGTCTCCGTCGAGCGTCAGCAGATCGAGCAGCGCCGTGACGCCGACCTCGAGGCCCGCGCCAAGAAGCTCGAGTCCGACCTGGCCGAGCTGGAGGCCGAGGGCGCCAAGGCCGACGTGCGCCGCAAGGTGCGCGAGGGTGCCGAGCGCGAGATGAAGCAGCTGCGCGACCGCGCGCAGCGCGAGATCGACCGCCTCGACGAGGTGTGGAGCCGCTTCAAGAACCTCAAGGTCCAGGACCTCGAGGGCGACGAGCTGCTCTACCGCGAGCTGCGCGACCGCTTCGGCACCTACTTCATGGGTGCGATGGGCGCCGCCGCGCTGCAGAAGCGCCTGGAGTCCTTCGACCTCGACGAGGAGGCCGAGCGCCTCCGCGAGATCATCCGCACCGGCAAGGGCCAGAAGAAGACCCGTGCGCTCAAGCGCCTCAAGGTCGTCTCCGCCTTCCTGCAGACCCGCAACAGCCCCAGCGGCATGGTGCTGGACTGCATCCCCGTGATCCCGCCGGACCTGCGTCCGATGGTGCAGCTGGACGGTGGCCGCTTCGCGACCTCCGACCTGAACGACCTGTACCGCCGTGTGATCAACCGCAACAACCGTCTGAAGCGTCTGCTCGACCTCGGTGCCCCCGAGATCATCGTGAACAACGAGAAGCGGATGCTCCAGGAGGCGGTCGACGCCCTCTTCGACAACGGCCGTCGTGGTCGCCCGGTCACGGGCCCCGGCAACCGTCCGCTGAAGTCCCTCAGCGACATGCTGAAGGGTAAGCAGGGTCGATTCCGTCAGAACCTGCTCGGTAAGCGTGTCGACTACTCGGCCCGTTCCGTCATCGTCGTCGGTCCGCAGCTGAAGCTGCACCAGTGCGGTCTGCCCAAGGCCATGGCGCTGGAGCTCTTCAAGCCGTTCGTGATGAAGCGCCTGGTCGACCTGAACCACGCGCAGAACATCAAGTCGGCCAAGCGCATGGTCGAGCGCGGCCGCACCGTGGTGTACGACGTCCTCGAAGAGGTCATCGCCGAGCACCCGGTGCTGCTGAACCGTGCGCCCACGCTGCACCGCCTCGGCATCCAGGCCTTCGAGCCGCAGCTGGTCGAGGGCAAGGCCATCCAGATCCACCCGCTCGTCTGCACCGCGTTCAACGCGGACTTCGACGGTGACCAGATGGCCGTCCACCTGCCGCTCTCCGCGGAGGCGCAGGCCGAGGCCCGCATCCTGATGCTGTCCTCGAACAACATCCTCAAGCCGGCCGACGGCCGTCCGGTCACCATGCCGACCCAGGACATGGTGCTCGGTCTGTTCTTCCTCACCACCGACGAGGAGGAGCGCAAGGTCATCGGTGAGGGCCGGTCCTTCGGCTCGGTCGCCGAGGCGATCATGGCGTTCGACGCCCGTGAGCTCTCGCTCCAGGCGAAGGTCGACATCCGCTTCCCGATCGGCACCGTTCCCCCGCGCGGCTGGGTTCCCCCGGTCGCCGAGGAGGGCGAGCCGGAGTGGCAGCAGGGTGACTCGTTCCGTCTGCGCACCACCCTGGGCCGCGCGCTCTTCAACGAGCTGCTGCCCGAGGACTACCCGTTCGTCGACTACTCGGTGGGCAAGAAGCAGCTCTCCGAGATCGTCAACGACCTGGCCGAGCGCTACCCCAAGGTCATCGTGGCGGCGACGCTCGACAACCTGAAGGCGGCCGGCTTCCACTGGGCGACCCGTTCCGGCGTCACCGTGGCCATCTCCGACGTCGTCGTTCCCGAGGCGAAGAAGGAGATCGTCAAGGGCTACGAGGCGCAGGACGAGAAGGTCCAGAAGCAGTACGAGCGCGGTCTGATCACCAAGGACGAGCGCACGCAGGAGCTCATCGCGATCTGGACCAAGGCGACCAACGAGGTCGCCGAGGCGATGAACGCGAACTTCCCCAAGACGAACCCCATCTTCATGATGGTTGACTCGGGTGCCCGAGGAAACATGATGCAGATGCGACAGATCGCCGGTATGCGTGGTCTGGTGTCGAACGCGAAGAACGAGACCATTCCGCGACCCATTAAGGCGTCGTTCCGTGAGGGTCTCTCCGTGCTGGAGTACTTCATCTCCACCCACGGTGCCCGTAAGGGTCTCGCGGACACCGCCCTCCGTACCGCCGACTCGGGTTACCTCACCCGTCGTCTGGTCGACGTCTCCCAGGACGTGATCATCCGCGAGGAGGACTGCGGCACCGACCGTGGCCTCAAGCTGGCGATCGCCGTCCGCGGCGAGGACGGCGTCCTGCGCAAGACGGACGACGTCGAGACCAGCGTCTACGCCCGCATGCTGGCCGAGGACGTCGTCGTCGACGGCAAGGTCATCGCGCCGGCCAACGTCGACCTCGGTGACGTGCTCATCGGCCAGCTGGTCGCGCACGGCGTCGAGACGGTCAAGACCCGTTCGGTCCTCACCTGTGAGTCCGCGGTCGGCACCTGTGCCTTCTGCTACGGCCGCTCGCTGGCGACCGGCAAGCTGGTGGACATCGGTGAGGCGGTCGGCATCATCGCCGCCCAGTCCATCGGTGAGCCCGGTACCCAGCTGACGATGCGTACCTTCCACACCGGTGGTGTGGCCGGTGACGACATCACCCAGGGTCTGCCCCGTGTCGTCGAGCTCTTCGAGGCCCGTACGCCCAAGGGTGTCGCCCCGATCTCGGAGGCGGCCGGCCGCGTCCGTATCGAGGAGACCGAGAAGACCAAGAAGATCGTCGTCACTCCGGACGACGGCAGCGACGAGACGGCGTTCCCGATCTCGAAGCGTGCCCGTCTGCTGGTCAGCGAGGGCGAGCACGTCGAGGTGGGCCAGAAGCTCACCGTGGGTGCCACCAACCCGCACGACGTCCTGCGCATCCTCGGCCAGCGCGCCGTCCAGGTCCACCTGGTCGGCGAGGTCCAGAAGGTCTACAACTCGCAGGGTGTGTCGATCCACGACAAGCACATCGAGATCATCATCCGGCAGATGCTGCGCCGCGTGACGATCATCGAGTCCGGCGACGCGGAGCTGCTGCCGGGCGAGCTCGTGGAGCGCTCGCGCTTCGAGTCCGAGAACCGTCGGGTCGTGACGGAGGGTGGCCACCCGGCCTCCGGCCGTCCGCAGCTGATGGGTATCACCAAGGCCTCGCTGGCGACGGAGTCCTGGCTGTCGGCCGCCTCCTTCCAGGAGACGACCCGAGTCCTGACGGATGCGGCGATCAACGCCAAGTCCGACAGCCTCATCGGCCTCAAGGAGAACGTCATCATCGGTAAGCTCATCCCGGCCGGTACGGGTCTGTCCCGCTACCGCAACATCCGGGTGGAGCCCACCGAGGAGGCCAAGGCCGCGATGTACTCGGCCGTCGGTTACGACGACATCGACTACTCGCCGTTCGGCACCGGCTCCGGCCAGGCCGTCCCGCTGGAGGACTACGACTACGGTCCGTACAACCAGTAGGACGATCGCTGATCGTTGATCGCGCACAGGGCGGTCACCCCTCCGGGGGTGGCCGCCCTGCGGCGTTTCCGGCAGCGTTTCCGGCGTGGTCAGTGGGCCGCGAGCTGGAGGGCCGCCAGCACCAGACCGGCCAGGGCCGTCAGCGCGGCCACCCCGGCCATCGGCCAGCGGGCCCGCTCCAGGGCGTCCAGCCGGGCCTCGTGATCGGCCAGCTGCTTGTCGGTCTGGTCGCTGCGCTGTACGAGCAGCGCGAGCGACCCGTCGACCCGGGCGAACCCGGCCTCCATCGTGCCGCGCAGCCGCTCCAGCTCCAGGGCGACGGTGGCGGGGGCGGTGCGCTCTGTTCCGGTCTCGGTCATGCGCGGCCCCGGTCATCGGTGCGCAGCCAGCCGGGCAGCAGGGCCTGGACGCCGGGCAGGGCCATGACGCGGGTGACGGCACCGGCGGCCGCCAGCGCGCCGGCGACCCAGGGGAGGGTCGCGGGGAGACCGGCCGCCTCGACGACCGCGGGCAGGACGACGGCGAGCGCCACGGCCGTCTGGAGCACGGTGCGCAGGGTGCGCTTGGTGGTGTCGGTCATGGGGGGCCTTTCATTCAGGAGCGGGGGACCTTCAGGGCGTCCCAGGAGGTCCGGCCGGGCAGGCCGTCGGCGTCGGAGCCGGAGAAGCCGAGCTTGTGCTGCCAGGCGGCGTACGAGCGGCGGTCGGCCTCGCTCCAGCGCGGGCCGGGCCCCTCGGCGTAGGCGGAGCAGCCCTCCTCGACGAGGCGCCGGCCCATGGCGGTGACGACGGGGGACTCGGGGGCGCCGCGGAAGAAGGCGGTTCCGGGGAAGGGCTCGTAGTCGTTGCCGGGGGCGGGAACGCGCAGTTCCTGGCCCGGGCGCAGGACGTCGGGCTCGTCGAGGTCGTTCAGGGCGACGAGCCGGGTGGTGGTGGTCGCGTGGGACTCGGCGATGCCGTAGAGGGTGTCGCCGCGCCGGACGGTGTAGGACGTCACGGCCGGGGCCGGGTCACCCCCACCGGCCGGCGGCTCGGCGGGGCCGCCGGGCGCGGAGCCCAGGCGGGACGCGATGCGGCCGCGCATGTCGTCCATCGAGAAGCCCGCCGGGTCGATCTTGGTGGCGGTCCACTCCTTGTGCCCGATGACGGACGCCGAGCTCCAGCCGTGGGCGCGGCACAGCGCCGCCGAGGCGCGCTCGATGGCCTCCAGCTGGGCCGCGGGCCAGGGGTCCTCGCCGTCGCCGAGGTTGACGCACTCGAAGCCGTAGAAGCGGGCGTTGCCGTCGGTGTCGTCGCTGCCGGGGCTGGGCGCGCTCGCCTCGCGGACGACGGCGTCGAGCACCCGCCCGTCGCCGCTGCCGGCGTGGTTGGCGCGGCCGGCGCTGATGAGGTGGACGGTGCCGTCCTTGTCGATGACGCCGTGGCACAGGGGGCCGGGCAGTTCGTCGTAGCCGTCGTAGCAGATGTCGACGGAGTCCTTGGTGCCGCTGGTCACGGTGTGGTGGACGATCACGCCGTGGACGGGCCCCCAGGCGCCCTTGTGGTTGCGGTCGTGCTCACGCCAGTCGCCGACCTCGACGACGTCGAGGCCCTCGGCACGGAGGGCGGCGAGCAGCTGGTCGGCGGTGAGGGGAGTTGCCATGGGTTCGCTCCAGGGTGGGTTCGGTACGGGAGAAGGCCCCGGGCCGCCGCCGGGGGAGCGGGACGGCCCGGGGCCTTTCGGGGGAGGGGTGGCCCGGGATCAGGCGAGGGCGGCCCAGATGGCGTTCGCGTCCTCGACGATCGTCGTGGTGGAGGGCTTGAACGAGGCCGGCAGCGAGGTCTGGCCGGTCGTCGCCAGGCGGCCGTAGCGGGTGAAGGCGCCGGGCATCCTGGCCGAGCCGGAGGGCTGCCGGCCCGCGTTCGCGCCGGCGGCGAAGCCGGGCCCGTCGGTCCGCTTGTCCTCCGAGGGACCATTGATCAGCAGCGCGATCCAGTAGGTGCCGGGCTGGGCGTCGTAGGGCGTGGTCAGGGGGCAGACGACCGTGGCCCCGAAGGTCGCCCTGATGTGGTTGGTCAGCGAGGTGGTCTCGCCGACGCGGGTGCCGGCGGAGGTGTACAGGCCCGCGTACGAGGCGGTGCTCAGCGAGGTGCCGTTGAAGCCGAGCACGTAGAAGGCGAGGTCGCTGATCCTGGTGGCGACCGGCACGTTGACGCCGATCAGGTAGATGGTGCCCGGGACGCAGAACTGGGCGGCGTCGTAGGCGGCCGTGGCCGGGTCGAAGGTCCAGGCGCTGAAGCCCAGGTCGCGCGGGCCCCAGGTGCCGGGGGCGGCCAGGGAGTCCACATAGCCCTTCGTGGCCAGGTGCCCGGCGGCGGTCGGCCGGTCCGTGGAGATTGGGGCGGCGGTGAAGGTCTTCACACCGTCGACGCTCTGATCGCCGGTCAGCAGCACGGCCGTGCCGGCGGGGACGGCGCCGGTGGCCGCCGCGTCCAGCACGACCTGGCCGGTGCGGCCGTTGACGGACTTCACCGGGACGGCCGACTGCTGGACGTAGCGGAGGTCGGCGGCCGCCTGGTCGAGGGCGCCCACGTCCGTCGCGGTCAGGACGACCGCGCCCTTCTTGGTGTTGACGCTGGAGACGGCCGCGACCGCGCCCGGCGGCAGCTGGGCGGCCGGCACCTTGCCGGTGGCGTCGAGCCCGGCGACCCCGTTCGCCGCGCCGACGGACGCGGCCGGCACGGCCTTGACGTCGTCGGCGGTCAGGGTGATGTCCGCGGCGCTCCTGCCGTTGACGGACCGGACGAGGCCGGGCGCGCCGGCGGGGCCGGGGGCTCCGGCGGGACCCGGCGGGCCCGGCACGGCGACGTAGTGCGGCGCCTCGGGGTCGACCGGGGCGATGTCGGCCAGGTCGACGGTGGGCTGGGCGGCCGGCAGCGCCACCTCGTAGGTGCGGTTGACCGGGAGGCCGGCCAGTTGCTCGGTGACGTTGTACGTCCACTGGGCCGGGTTCATGCCGGGCGCGTCCGTGGCGGGCAGCGTGGCCCGGATGCGCCCGTCCGCGTCGAGCACGGCGACGATCGGGCCGCCCAGGATGACGTCGCTGCCGCTGTGCGTGAGCAGGGAGGGGGCGCGGAAGGTGACGGTGCCGCTGAGCGCTTCACCGTTGGGGGTCAGATAGCGACCGGTGACGGTCACCGTGGGAATGCCGGTGGGCAGCACGCTGGGTGCCTCCTTGTGATGGGAAGAAGGGACGCCGCTCAGGGCGACTTGACGCCGTAGAGCGCGCGGGGGACGCAGCGGACGGTGCCGCCGGGCCGGGTGGCGCGGGCCTGCACCTGGAAGGTGACCTGGGTGTCGAAGGGGACCCCGATGGGCTCGGTGAACCGGAGCTCCCCGGTGGCGGCCGGCCCGACCTGGGCCCCGTTGACCAGCAGCCGCACCTCGCCGTCCGCGCCGCCGGTGATCCGGCAGTGGAGGTAGGGGTGCTGGGCGATCGCGTCACCGCCGTAGAGCGTCGTCCACTCCGTGGAGCCCGTGGACTCCCAGCGGCTCTCGTCCACCGGGAGCGGCAGCGGGTACGGCAGGTAGGGGCGGGCGAGGCCCTCCCCGGAGGGGTCGTCCGAGAGGATGGCGTTGCTCTTGTGGTCGAAGATCTTCAGCGACTGCCGGTCCTCGATGTCGGGCGCCTCGGTCCGTACGGCCATGGCGACGGACCCGTCCTCGCGCCGCAGCATGAAGCCGGTCTGTCCGTTGCCGTCGGGCCGGTTGGGGAAGACCTGCGGGCTCTGACCGATGTAGAGGAGTTCGGCGCCCTTCTCGTCCTCGCTGCTGCGTACGGACAGCTGCCCGCCGTCGCTGATGACGACGTTGCCGCCCTTGACCCGGTCCATCGCGGGCCGGGTGTTGGCGCTGCCCATCAGGGCGCGCACCTGCCGCTCCAGGGAGCGGATGCGGTCGAGGAGGTCGGTGGGGATGGCTGCCATCTAGGCCTCCTCCAGATAGAGCTTGGCGGTCTCGCCCTTGCCGCGCGCGGGCGGTGTGACGGTCAGGCCGACGACGCGGTAGCGGGCGTCGGACCCGTCGCGGTGCCAGCCGTCGCGGATGCGCAGCAGGACGGTGGCGCCGATGAGGGCGGGGGTGATGCGGCCGTCCATGCGGATGGTGACCTCGGGGATCACCTGGGGGCGGCGGGCGCGCTGGAGCTCGGCGGCGGCCGAGCCGTCGAGGAGCGCCTTCTCCGAGATGCCGCTGAGGTCCGAGGAGCCCTCCAGCCGGGGCCAGCCGGCCTTCAGGTCCTCCCGCGCCACCTGTACGGCGGACATCTGCGGGCGGGACTCGCTCGCCTGGTCGCGGTTGTCCGACTCGCCGCGGGCGACCCAGACGTTGGCCTGCACGGTGGAGTCGGCCGGCAGGCTGTAGGTGAGCACCGGGCCGGGCCGGTCGAGCACGATGTCGGCCCGGGTGCTGGTCGTGATGGTGGGGTGGCCGAGTTGGAGCCGCTTGACGCGGGCCCCGGTGTCGGGATCGCGGAAGCAGTGGATCCGCCACTCGAAGCCGTTCTCCATGGCGGCCAGCTGTTCGATGAGCTCCCTGACCCGGGCAAGGTCGGTCCAGGCGTACGAGCGCCGGGTGGCGACCTTGGACCGTTCCGTGCCGAAGGTGATCCCGATGTCGCCGCCGTCCTGCTCCTGGGCGTGCTGGACGAGGCCGCGGACGATCTCGAACTGGTCGACCGGCGGTTGCCCGGTCTCCGGCGGGAAGCTCAGGTCCCGGGAGAGGACGCGGTGCTCCAGGTAGGAGTCGAACGTCCCGGCCTGGATCTGCACGCTCAGCCGGCCCCGCTCGTCGCCGGCGGGCGTGCTGGTCCACAGGACGCCGCCCCACCAGATGTCGGAGCCGCGCTCCAGCCAGACCGCGGTGCGGCCGGGCCGGAGCGCTTCGCGGGCGCGGCGCGCCAGGGCCTCGTCGGGCAGCGGGACGGTGGCGCGCAGCTGTCCCGGCTTGCCGATGAAGTCGTCGAACTCGACGTCGGTGAGCGGCAGGGCGTCGACGACGCGATCGGTGAGCAGGTCGCAGAACAGGGCGCGGTAGGTGACGTCCCTCATCGGCGGCTGCCTCATGCGGCGACCTCGTAGGTGCCCCAGATCTCGTACCAGTTGGAGGGCAGTTCGACGGGCGTGCCGGGCATCCCGCCCCAGCCGGCGGCGCCGAGCGGGGGCATCGGGTCGTCGCCGTCGACCCAGGCGGTCGTGGGCGCGCCGGAGGACTTGATGGTGGTCCAGTTGCGGGCCGAGCCGCCCAGGCTGGGGCTGAGCTCGCAGGCGCCGTGGAAGTAGCCGCCGCTCGCGTCGCCCAGGCGGGCGCGGAAGTGGCCGGTGGAGCTCCTGGCGGGCACGACGGGCAGGGTGACGTACCAGTTGCCGTTCGTCCCCGGGCCGCCCCAGCTGTCGAGGGCGCCGATCTGCAGGAGGACGCGGAAGTGCACCACCGGGCCGATCTTGATGTAGCGGCCCTCGATGGAGCCGCCGCGCAGGACGGGCTGGGCCGCGCCGTCCCGGCCGGAGCGCCAGCGGGGGATGTAGTCCTTCCACACCGGCTGCTCCGGGTACGGCCGCCACTCCTTGCCGTTCCAGCGCTCCAGGCCCGAGCCGTTGTCGCGGTACTGGCCGGGGTAGGCGCCGCCGAAGGCCACGCCCTTGGCGAGCGGGACGATGCCGCCGACCGCCACGGTGGCCCGGCGCAGGTCCTCCACCGCCGACTTCCAGTCGAGGCCGCCGGTGCCGGCGGAGGCGCCCGCGGGGATGGTGACCTTGGCCAGGGGCAGCGCGCCCGCGGGCACCGGCTGGGCCGTGGGGGAGGCGCCCGGACGCCCCGGGACGATCTCGATCGTGGCGTCGGTCCGGCCCAGGCCGTCCTGGTCGTTGTCGTAGACGCGCAGGACGACGAGGTCGACGCGGGGGTTGCCCGGGTCGCCGTCGGCGAAGGTGATGCTGGTGGTCTCCGGCAGGTACACGGGGTAGCCGCCCGCGGTCTCGCTGCCCTGGACGACGGCACGGCCCGGGGCGACCTTGGCGCTCAGGCCGGTGGTGTCGCCGTAGACGCGCAGGCCGGATATGGCCGTGGCGCCGTTCGCGGAGCCCGGGACCACACCGTCCAGGGAGGCCAGCGGGCCGGCGGGGGTCATGGTGCCGAGCGGGGCGAGGCGGGTGTCGATGCGGGACTGGCCACCGCCTGCGTCGGTGGTGTTGAGCAGCCAAGCACTGCGGATGTTCATGCCGTTCTCCATGAGGTGTACGGGTAGGGATGGGCGGCCGGGCTCGTGCGCGGGCGGGTCACCAGCCGGCGTCGCGCCAGGTGACGGAGGCCTGCGCCTCGGTGTTGACCGCGTCGGGATCGCAGCGGAAGGCCAGCGACGACTCCCCGGGCTCCAGCTGGAAGAGCTGCTCGGGCGAGGACCGGGCGGTGGCGGTGTGCAGCCGGGACGTCGTCCCGTTGAGGGTGACCGTGCCCGCGCCGGTGTCGACGGTCAGCACGTCCTGGGGGCCGAGCGCGATGTCGTACTCCAGGCGCAGGTCGTCGCCGAGCCGGGTCAGCGACGGCCGCCGGACCGGGCCGCGGAACTCGATCACCGGGGTGGCCGGGGCGTCCCCGGCGTTGACCGCGGTGAGCACGCCGTTGGCGGACGAACCTCCCCAGGCCAGCGGCCACTTCAGGCCGCCGCCCCAGTCGAGGCCGGCCTCCCGCCGCGGCAGCCCGGTCGTCGCGACGCGCTCCTCGATCGAGAAGCGCCGCGGATCGGCGCAGACCCACTGCACGGTGGCCTTGGCCGCGCCGCGCGTGACGAACATGCGGTCGTGGGGGATCGCGCGCTGGTTGACCCGGGCCCGTACGGCCAGCGTCTCGCCGTGGAGCCGTACGGCCAGCCACTGCTCGTCGCTGTGGACGGCGGTGGCGGCCCGGAACCGCCGCGCCACCTCCGCCGCCCGCTCGGGCCGGTCGGGCAGCAGCCAGACCGGCGCGGTGACGGTACGGGCCTGCGCCCACAGCGCCCCCGGCCAGGCACCGTGCTGGTCCGGCCGCAGGACGTCGCCGCTGTCGAGACCGGGCAGGTCGGCCCAGCCGGTGAGACCGCCGCTGTCGATCTCGTAGTCGGTACCGGGCCCGAAAAGAAGCCCGGCCCACTGGATCTGCCCGTCGCGGGTGATCAGTGAGCCGGGGGGTTCGGTGCCGGTGTTCATCTGTGTCGGGGTTGGTGCCATGGGTGGGTGGCCCTCACCTTCTTGTCTGTGCGCTGGTCCGCGCGAGGAACAGCAGGTCCTCGGCGATGCCGTGGGAGGCGCGGCCCTCGGGCTCGTGGAAGTGCTCGACGCGGCAGGCCGGGGCGGCCGCCGGGGGCCGGGCGTGCCGGGCCGCCTCGGCCGTACGGGCCAGGAGCGCGTCGAGCTTGGACAGCGGCAGGACGGCCTCGGCCTCACCGGCCTCGGCGAGGATCACGGGGACGCCGCCGTCGCGGGGGGTGACGACGCCGCCCCGCGCCAGCATCGGGATCTTCGGCAGGTCGACGCCGAAGTGCTTGCCGAGGATGCTGAAGCTGAGGCTGTTGAGGCCGTCGATGACCCAGTTGGCGAAGGCGATGATTCCTTCGATCGGTCCCCTGACGACGCCGGCGACCGTCTGGAAGCCGGTTTCGAGGAATCCGCCCATGCCGTGCAGGGCCTTGCGCATCGCGGAGTCGACGACGCGGAAGCCGCGGGGGATGTCCTTGGTGACCCAGGTGACCACCGGCTTGATGACGCGTTCGACGCCGTGCCAGACGGTGGTGATCGCGGCGAGGTAGCCGGTGACCACCGGCACGATCACGGCCAGGGCGGTGGAGATGTACGTCTCGACGAGGCCGAAGACCGTCTCCATGATCTGCTGCCCGAGCTCCGAGTTCATCGCGAAGTCGATGAGCTCGGCGGCGAACGGGGCGAGCAGGGTGGTGACGAGGACGAAGGGGTTCGTCTTCATCACGAGGTTGACGGCCGTCATCACGCCGCCGGCGATCTTCAGATTGCCGCCGAGGACGCCGGCGAGGCGCCCGGTGAGGCCGGCGCTCCGGCCGGTCAGGGCGAGGGTCCTGGCGGCGGTGGCCGATCCGCGGCCGGCGTTCTTCATCAGCCGGGCCGACTGCCGGGTGCCGGTCCGCGTCCTCAGCAGGCCGGACCCGGCGGTGGCGGACTGCCGGCCGAGTCCGGCGAGGGCCCGGCCGGCCGCTCCCGCGTCCGTCCCGAACCGCTTGACGTCCTTGCCGGCCGGGCCGGAGGAGGCCCTGATGCGGTCGGCGGCGCGGGCCGCGGCGCGGGCACCGCCCTGGAGACCACCGACGGACCCGGCGACTCCGCGGAGCGCGGTGCCGAAGGCGCGGAAGGCGCCGGCGGACCCGGCGAGGGGATCGCGGGGAGTGCGGGGGAGAGCTGCTGTGGCGGCCATCCGGTGTCCTCCTTCACCCGCGGGCCTTGGCCAGGAACATCAGCGCCCGGGCGGTGTCCTGGGGATCGCTGGACGAGGTGGCGTAGTAGTTCTCGATGTGGAAGCCGGCGGCGCGCGTGGCGCCGGCGCCGGCCTTCGCGGAGGCGAGCCGTGCCTCGACCGCGGTGCGGGTGACCAGCCGGTCGAGCTTGGACAACGGCATGACCGCCTCCGCCTCGCCCGCCTCGGCGACGATCGCGGGCACGCCGCCGCTGCGCGGGGCGACGATGCCGCCCTCGGCGAGCATGGGGATGCGCGGGATGCTGACACCGAAGGTCTTGCCGCCGACGAGGGGGACCCAGCCGGGGATCGAGACGCTGATGCCGTTGAGGGCGCCGATGGCGGAGTTGATCAGGCCGATGACGCCGTTGAGCGGAGCCTTGACGGCCGACAGGATGCCGTCGAAGACCGACCCGGCGAACGACGACAGCCCGCTCCAGGCGCTGGAGAGGGCGTCCTTGACGGTGTTGAACGCGCCGGGGATCGCGGAGCCGATCCACAGCGCGATGGGCAGGATGGCGGCCTTGATGCCGTCCCAGACCTTGGCGATGATCTGGCCGGTGGCCTTCATGAGGGGGCCGATGGCCTTCATGACGGTGTCGACGACCTTGCCGATGACGTCGAAGGCGACCTTCATGATCTTCTGCATCGCCTTCGACTTGGACGCCATGGTGACGACCTTCTCGATGAGCGGTGCGAAGAGTTCGAGCAACATCCCGATGACGTTGCCCTTCATGGACTTGTTGAGCCCCTTGAACCCACCGTCGGCCTTCTTGAGCCCGCCGTGGAGCTTGCCCATGGACGTGCCGCCCTTGCCGGCCTCCTTACCGGCCCGGCCCACGGACCGGGCCGCCTGGTCGGCGGCGGTCCGCATGCCCTTGAGCTCCCGGCCGGCCTGCTGGGCTGAGCCCCGGATCCGGCCGACATCGGTATGGGCGGTGCCGGCCTGCCGGCCCAGGCCGGACGCGGACCGGCCGGCGGCGTCGAGATTGGTCTTGAAGCCTCGGAGGGAGCCGTTGGCTCTGCCGAGTGATTGAACCAGAGACATGTCTTTCCCTGCGTCGAGACGGTCCGTCCGTCAGCCCAGTGCGCGCGCCAGGTTGGTGACACGCAGCTCGAGGTCGCGGATGCGCGCGGCATCGTTCCCCTGTACAGGGGTGGGAGGGCGGCGCGACGCCTCGCCGGTGCGAACCTGGTCGCGAACCCCCTGTCGGGCGGATTCCAGGCGCCCCACCCTGGGGATCACGTTGTCGTGAACGGTCCGGGCCAGTCTGAGGAACTGGTTGACGGACTGCCGTTGCTGACTTTCCAGGGAGTCGATCCGAAGGATTTCGTTGTCGAGGGGGTTCGCGGGTTTCTTCCAGAGGAAACCCCATTTATTCCGTTCGAGCTTGAACTGCTTCTCGATCATGCTGTCCAGATTGAACAGCTTGGGCAGCCCCAGTGAAAGGATGCTGGTCACCTTCGTGACCACGATGATCTCGACCCATTTGCTCCAGTTGACCTTCCAGTCGGTCCAGTTCACCGACGGACTGTCTTTTACCTCAGCAGCCTTGTTCTGCTTTTTGGCAAGCTCTGCTTCGACCTTGGCGAGCCGTTCTTCGATCTCTTTTTCCGACATGGCTGGGTGCGCACCTCCTTGTTGTTGTCCGAGTTTCCGGGTGTCTGGTCGGGGTGCCAGGGGTGACGTATGATCCGGGTGTGTCGCCGAGCCGCTCCTGATTCATCGTGGCGAGGCGTTGACTTGAATAAGGGGAGGGGTGCTCGGTATGTCTTTACCGGCGATTGTGTGGGTGATATTGGCATTCGGGATCGCATGGATCTTCTTCGGTGCGATCCTGGCTGTTTCCGATACCCTTGCCTATCGCAGGCGAGTGGTCGTCCCCGCCCGCTGTCACGCGCTGAACGACGAGGCCGGTGGAGTCGTCCGGCATCTGCTCGAGCGGCGCCCGGTGGGAATCGAGAACTCATCGGTCCTCCTGAGGACCCGAGGGGTGGTCGCCCGGGTGGGGGACGAGATCCAGATTTCTTACGATCCGAAAAGGGCGCATCAGGTGTTCGTTGCCGCCATGCACCCCCGGTTCGAACACGCGCGGGCCGTTCTGATGGCGGGGGGCATCGGCCTTCTGCCGATTCTCTACGTGCTCATCAGGTGGACATGAGCCGGCCGGCGGACCGCTTCATTTATCCGAAGAGCTTCATGAGATCCGCGTGCGAGGGACTACCGGACCCTTCTCCTCGCTCGCCGGGGAGCGGAGTCACCGGATCCGGCCCCGCGGGGCTCGGCCGCGGCACCGGCTCCGGACAGTCCAGCGGTTCGGAGTCCTCGCCGCTGTTGATGGTGACCGTCAGCCAGTTGGCCACAGCCGTGTGGTCGACCAGCGCCGCCAGCAGATGCGTCGACGCGTCCCACTCCACGGCCTCGCCGTGGAGGTCGCGGTTGATCGCGCTGTCGCGCGGCATGTGCTTCACCAGCACCGCGAGCCGTCGCGAGGACAGCGAACCCCGGTGCCAGTCCAGCAGGTCCACCCCGTAGTGCCGCAGCAGATCGGCTTCCAGAGCCTCGGCGTGTTCCTCTGCGAACGCGTCGAGGCTCAGTCTTCCCCCAGGCCGAGCCCGGTCTCCTTGCCGTAGGCCTCCAGGATCGCGGCGATGTCCTGCATCGTCACGTCGTGCTCCAGGAAGCGCTTGAACTGCTTCTCGCCCAGCAGCAGTCCCAGCAGGCCGTCGACGTCGTTGTCGTCGAGCTCGCGCAGGGCGCGGGCCGTACGGTGGCCGATCTCGGTGGGGAGTTCGAAGGTGTCGTCGTCGAGCCGGAAGGTCCAGGTCCTGCCGAGGGCCTCCAGGCGCTGGGCGCGGGCGGCGTTGACGTCGAATCCGGGCATGGGAGCTCCTGTTTCAGAAGGGTGGGGAGTGAGGGGCGGGGGGGGGGGGGGGGGGGGGGGGGGGGGGGGGGGGGGGGGGGGGGGGGGGGGGGGGGGGGGGGGGGGGGGGGGGGGGGGGGGGGGGG